>NZ_JBEGHD010000009.1:0-178967 GCF_049334165.1 Halocola ammonii | reverse complement strand
CAGTCTTAATGTTTTAACTGCTGTTTAAGTAGATGCATTAATTCTCAAGCAAAGTCGCGAAGCTTTACAACGCTGGGAATAAACCACAGTAGGCATATAGTTCGATGTGCATTACCTATGTGCCTTTGGAAGGATTGTGAATGATGTCTCGGTTTTCTCAGTTGAGTTGTTATGGAAAAGGGAAGAGCAGTTTCTACTATGGCTATGTGTTTACCTGCGGCTTGAGTAGAGGCTATTTCAAAAGTGTTTCAACATTTAGCCATTAAGAGTTTTCATTAAGCTCTTGAAGAAAGCCTTAATGTCCTTCATTGCTTAATCAGTCTTAATGTTTTACCTGTTGTTTGAGTAGATGCATTAATTCTCACGCAAAGCCGTGTAGCTTTACTACGCTGAAAATTAAGCTATAGAATTTAGGGGATTCATTAAGCTGATTAAGAAAGTCTTTGGCCCTTCACTTCTCAATGCCCTTAATGTTTGCACAAATGACCATAGGTTCATTCGGCTTTCAAATCTTCAAAATCCCCCGAAAACCTCTCGCTCCGTAGTAGGACTCCGCCCCGTTGTGATAGATAAAAACTCTCCCGAATCGATAATCACCGAATATGGCACCTCCAAGCTCGCGGACTTCATCTGGTGTTTTCAGCCAGCTCGATGTTTTGGTGTCGAATTCTCCGAGTTTTTGTAGGTCGAAGTATTGCTCTTCGCTGAGCATTTCTACACCCATCTCCATGGCCATTTCTTCAGCACTGGTTTTGGGCTTGAACTTTTTGCGTGACTCCAAAGCATCCCGATCGTAGCAAACGCTTCTTCGCCCTTTCGGACTTTCCCTGGAGCAGTCCACAAAAGTGATTTCATCACCGGATTCGCCTAGCGCAACTACATCCGGCTCGCCACCGGTTTCCTCCATCTTGCTCAGCGACCACAGTTTTTTGGGATTAGCTTCCAGCTTTTTTTGAATATCCAACCACGATAGATTATCGTGACGGTCGATGTTTTTCTCGAAGCGTTGTTCAAGCGTTTTAAGAAGAGCTGCTTGGGTATCCTGGTCAAGTTTCATTTCTGAGCAATTTTAAGATTTTAGAGTTTGCCAATTCATCGCCACTTTTCCTCTTGTTCTCATCGCCTCGATGTATTCGATAGCAGCGGGAATTTCATTGTAAGTATACATTTTATCGATATGCGGTTTTACCTTCCCCTCTTGGATTAATTTCGCTAAAGTAGTCAGGTCTTCGGTGTTCGCACTGGCTGTAAAAACCTTGATCTTGAACTTGCTGAAAGCATTTCTGACAACGACTCCAAGCATGTTCGCCATTGTAGTGAATCCGATCAAAACACCTCGTTTTCCCATTCGCGTGAAATCGGCATGCTTGAGATTTCCATTCGTGTCAATCACTAAATCGTATTTGCCCTGATGCTTGTGGATGTCCTCTTTGTCGTAGGCAATCACCTGATCTGCTCCCAAATCGGTTACAAATTGCACATTGTTGGAAGAGCAAACTCCAGTGACCTTGGCTCCATGTGCCTTTGCTAATTGCACAGCGAAATGTCCGACTCCACCCGAAGCTCCATTGATCAACACTGATTCACCTTCATTTAATTTTCCGTGGGTTATCAATCCCTGAAGAGCAGTGAGCCCAGCTATCGGGACGCACGCCATTTCAATGAAACTGGAGTTTTCTGGCATTTTTGCACAGATGTTTTCCGGAGCACTGATGTATTCGGCAAAAGCTCCTCCATCCAGAGACTCGCCATAGACTTGATCGCCTTTCGAAAACTGAGAGGACTCACCGGCATCTTCTACCACACCAGCGAAATCGGATCCGAAAAGTTTGTTTTTGGGCTTAAACAGTCCGAACGAGAGTCGGGCAAAATTGGGCTTCCCACGCATCGTGTGCCAGTCGGCAGGGTTGGCAGAATTGGCCTTCACTCTCACGAGGATTTCACCTTTGCCCGGTTTTGGTTTTTCGACTTCTTCGAGCTGGAGCACCTCAGGGCCTCCATATCGGTGTTTGGTAATTGCTTTCACTTTAGGATTTTGTTTTGGTGTTCAAAAAGTATGCACCGAAATTAGGCAGACTGTTAGAGATCAGGTGATAAAAAGTGATAAGCGGAAATTAATTTTTGGTAGTTTTTCCTATGGAGCCGATTACAGTTGGATAATCATTGTCGGCAATCTGGTCGAATTTTGGGTCTCTGGCTACTTTGTCGATTTCTACTTCTTCAGCGTTTTCCAAATCTTCAACACTTTCAAAATCACCGAAGTTTTGCATTGCTTTAGTTGCAATATTGTTCTGGTCGTAAAAGTTGAGTGTTTTGCCCTTATAGTCTTCAGAGAAAACTGTGTTTGCCGTAGTGAGTACATTCACCGTATCACCAGACTCCTGCGAAACAACTATCATGTGATAGTAATAACCAAGATCCTCATTATTGTCAGGACCCTGGCTGTTGTATAGAACCATTATTTCTTCACCATCTGCCAGAGCATTTTCATTTATTTCGAATTGTGAGATATCCCAGTATTCGTATCCGCTATTACAGGTTATGAGAACTGAAGCAGACAACGTTAACATCAAGAAGCTTTTAAAGAAATTCATGGTGTTCAAGTTTAATTTGAGGTTTTGAATCAAGCAGAAAAGTACAAAAGGTTCAACATGGGATTAAACAAAAAGTCCCACATTTCTGCAGGACTTGATTTTTTATAAACGTCTCATTTCTCAGCTGTGCTGCATTTGGGACTCTGGTTCGAGTTCAATCTTTGCTCCCATAACTTTCAAAAATTCGCGAATGAAAGCTGGATGACCGGGCCAGGCTGGCGAGGTAACGAGGTTCCCATCCACTACAGCTTGATCAGGAGCTACATCCTGGAAGTTTCCTCCGGCAAGTGTCACTTCAGGACCAACAGCAGGATAGGCCGTGAGTTTTCTTCCTTTCACTACATCGGCAGCTGTTAAAATTTGAATTCCGTGGCAAATAGCGGCTACAGGTTTGTCTGCCGAGAAAAAGTGCTTTGTAATCGAAATCACTTTTTCGTTCAGCCGTAAATACTCTGGAGCTCTTCCGCCAGCTATGACCAGGCCATCGTAATTCGTGGCGTCCACTTCGTCAAAAGTGTAGTTCAGAGCAAAATTATGACCGGGTTTTTCGGAGTAGGTCTGATCACCTTCAAAATCATGAATGGCTGTTTTCACAGTGTCGCCCTTCTTCTTGTCAGGACAAACAGTGTGAACTTGGTAACCCACCATTTCGAGCATTTGAAACGGCACCATGGTTTCGTAGTCTTCAGTGTAATCTCCGGTTAAAAAAAGAATTTTTTTCATGAGGTTTTTTTTGGTTTGAAATATTGTGATAAGTGAGACTAGCGATTTTGGCAGTCGCTAAACCTTAAAGTTATCAAAAAAGTGTTGATCGTTTACTAATGGGCTGCTAATTAATATTTAGTGAGCCAATGTAGACCACAACAAGGTCGAACTAACAAGTAAAAAAATCTCTCTGAAAGACTGTCGAACTGACAGCCAGAAAGAATGGAGAGTCCCCCAAAAGTGATTAGATCACGAGTTCGTTTCTCCCAGCTTCTCAATCTTATTCAACCACTTTTCCCGAAAACTCAGCTTCGAGTTTCTTATTGGCGCGATATAGGTCAGCTTCACCGGTTTTACTCCACAAAACTCGAGCGTGCCTTTTTTGAATTGATTGATTGCCGGGCGCTTCATGAAAAAACGGTTGTACCATCCTGGGCTATCGGCCGTAATCACAATTCTTGCGGTTTTGCCTTTGAGGAGTTTTTTTGGCAGTGGCTTTCCTTCAACGTACTCGAAAGTTATTCCGGGAAGAAAAGTGCGGTCGATAAAACCTTTCATGAGCGCTGGGTAGCCATACCACCACATGGGGAAAAACCAAACAAGGTGATCGGCTTCGAGAATTTTGTTGAGGGCAACCTTAAGGTCGGGCTCGTGTTCCATTCTTTTGCGGTAGCCGTATTTCAGGTTTGGATCGAAATCGAGGTCTGCGATGTTGATTTGCTCGGGTTGAACTCCATTGCTTACCGCGCCTCTTCTGTATGCTTCAGCAAGTGCATAATTGTAACTCTCTTTGTTGGGGTGTCCGTTGATGATGAGTGTCTTTTTCATACTGTTCTCTTTCTTTTTTTGGCAAAGGAACAGGAGGGAGGTCGCACTCAAAAGGACAAATGTCTAATTCCCAATGTTTTTTCGGATTCGGCTGAGGTGCCTTTGTGTGATACCCAGATAGGATGCCAGGTGGTGAAGTGGGATTTCGCGGAGGTAGTTGGGACTCTTCTCCAGCAGCTCGCGATACTTGAATTCGGCAGATTCTTTTTGGAGGAGGAAGATTCGCTTTTCAAGCTCGATGTATTCGTGCTCAGCTACCATTTTAAAGAACCGCAGCCAACTCGCACTTGAATTTTCCAGACGTGTGATTTCATCTTTTGGAATTACCAGCAACTCGGCATCGGTTAGTGCCTGAAGATTTTCGCGAGTGGGTTCTCCTGTGAGAAGGGATGAATAGCCAGTGATAAAAGTACCAGGAAATCTGAAACAATAGGTGATCTGCTCTTCGTTGCTGGTGTGGTAGAACGACCTAAAGATGCCAGATTTCACAAAAGCGACTTTATCGCAAACGCTACCTTCGGAAAGGAAAAACTCATCTTTCTCGAGCTTTTTGGGGATAACTTTCTCCACCTGCTCATCAATCTCTTTCTCCGACAAAAAGCTGAATTGCTGGAAGTATGTTTTTAAATCGTTCATGGCACAAAACTAAAAGGATCAGCAAAATAGCTGTGCGAGTTTTTTCATTCACCTAGCACGATTCCATTGGTCATTTCATCCTGGGTTGGTGGCTCAAACCAGTCTTCCATGAAATCGAAGTTTTCTTGCGTGACTTCAAACTCAAAGGTATCGCCTTTATCAGTGTTCCGTTTCAAAACGCGTTGCCATCGAGTTTTTTTCGAAAGGTCGAGGAAATGAGTCTTCAATTCGAACCCCTTCTCTAATGCAAATGCCCTGAATTTTTCGCGGTGTTCCTTTTTCGCCAACCCGAGGTCCAGGATTGAATCCGTACCAGTTGCCTCGAGTTGCTCTACCAGATTCATGATCATCTCTTCAGCCCGGTCGATTCTTTCGAGAAACCAATCCAGTCCGTTTGTCTCCTTCTTGTCGGGGAGAAACAACGTTTTGTTCCATTTGTCAATCGAAAATACAATACCTCCAATTTCTGCTTTCAGTTGATTGGAGTAAGTCGTTTTTCCAGAGCCCGTGTTGCCGACTATTAGGTGAATCATGGTTTTGTGCCTTGTAGAAATAATCGCGAAAATTACGAAGAAGTCTACAACGAAGAATTAACTAGTTCATCAACCAATCAAACCGCCTGGCAACTTCTATGGCTGCGGCTGCTACTATGATTGTCATAAAGCCCAGTTCGTTCTTGAAGCTTTTGAACCTGGTCAAAAGAAAGATATAACAAAGAACCGGGATGATCATGGCAAGGCCAATGGCTCCGGCATAAGGGTAGTGTTGGAATTGAAAGAAATACAATGCAAACACGAAAAATGCAGGAATAACGATGAGGGGCTTTTTGAACTTGCTTAAGTTCTCTTTCTTAAATCCGTAAATAATTACCAGCACCAGGCAGAGCATGAACAAAACGAAACCAGCGATAGAAACGAAGCGAATCTGAACCAGCGTCAGGGCAACGGAAAATATCAACCCGAAAGAAATCGCATTGGCGAATTTATCAGTAGTCTTCGAAAGTCTGAACAAGGCGAATATCGCAGCGAGAGCTATGATTAATTGATGTGTCAATAAGTTGCTGGTTTACTTATCATTCCTGACGATTAATCCCTCACATACTTCACTCTACAAGGCTCGTCACATGGTGCGTTGATAATCAATGTATTTCCCTCTTGCTCGAAGGTATAATTGCTTGGGCCATCGAAAGTGCACTCGGGCAGGTTAAGTGTTGAATCTTGCAGAGAGTAGGTTCCGGATGATGTACCGTTCGCTTCCTGTGACAGAGAGCACAAATCTCCGTTTGAAGTAATTGTTCCATCTTCATGAAATGTGACGGTCTTTTCGGAGTCCACGGGTTCAAAGTCTCCGCTACCATCTCCAGGATCCAGGTAAACTTCTACGAGTTTCCATGTGCCGATTACTTCAGATTCAGAATTGTTAATTGGGTTGTTTTTGTCCTTGGTGCAAGAAGCGAGAATCCCAATAGTCAATAATAGGAAAAAGTACTTTTTCATAATACAGTGGTTTTTAATTAGATGTTAGAGTTATGCAGTATACATATCAACCAATAAAATTACAAATAACTGTTCTTTACAATAGCTAGCTGTTCTTTTCTGCTATGGCATAGAGGTAGTCTCCAAAGTCGTTTCCAAACCTTTCAATTACCTTCCATATTTCGCCACTGACGATATCTTTTCTAAGATTTTTGAGACCTCGATCAACCTCATTACGATTGGCTAGCGATGAGAAAGAAGAAATTCCTTTTCTAATTTGCTCATCAAAGTATAGCTCTGGGTTTTGCTTTCCGCAGTAGAGAAATTTGTCCTCGAGGTCAGGTCTGATAAAATACTTGTCAGTGTTAGAAACTTTGAACCCGGCTGAAGTCATCGCATTCTCCACAAGTCCAAGGTCAGGCATTTGAGAAATGGAATCTTCCAGCATTTTTGGAAAGTAGTGATTGAGCCAGTAGCCTTTCATTTGAACTGGAGTGGAGGTAAATATCACGATTCGACCACCCGGTTTTAAAACACGGTGAAGTTCATCAAAGCTCGCCTTCAGGTCTGACCAGTGGTGAATGGTAAGAGAAGCTACGATACCATCCACAAAACTATCTGGGAGTCCCGTATCTTCAGCGGTGCCGATTCTCCAGTCCACTTGTTTATTCCTCAATCGGGCTTCATTCAGCATTTTTTCAGAAGGGTCAATTCCTATGAGATCAACACCGTGTTTGGCAAGCTCATTTGTGTAGTTCCCTGTACCACAACCAATATCGAGATATAGCTTACCGGTTTGCGGACGCAGGTGCTCAATCAATTTGCTAGTTAGATACGGATCCGCCTTTCGGGTGCGATCGTAGCCTTTGCCAATTTTATTGTACTTGGGTTGCATTTGTCTGAAGATAGATTCAAAGGTGTTAAGATAAAAAAGAGTGCTGTCCTAAACGGAACAGGCTTCACATTCAATTGCTTGAGATTTGAATTGAATGTCCTTTTCAGCTCAATTTTCTAACACAATTCTTGTTGAAGAAGACCTTAGCACAATTGACTTGTCGACAAAATATTCAATCTCGTAGCCACCGGAAATATAGTTGCAATCTTCTTCCATGGGCCGTAAATAAATACTATCCTCTTTGAATTTATAATCGAAATTGAAATTAACCATAGAGGAATCTGAACACGGAAATCCAACATAATCATCAAACCTTATTAATTCGTAAGGGCCTGTGTCTATATTGAGATTAACAATATAACTTGACCTGTCCACTGTAATATTCTTGCGCTGTCCATTGTAAAGAATTGCTTTTAAGTAAAAATCTTCAGTTGTAATATCAAACCTACCTTTCAGGATAGCAGGTTCGAAAATGAAGAATGCAATAACTGAGGTCAACAGGAATAGAAAAATTGTCAAGAATCTGTTCGATAAACTAATTCGAGAAAGTGGCCAGAATCTCGTCAATTTGTCCACGGCATAGAGAAACTCACTTCCCCGGTTGTCAATTTCAAGATGCTTTTTAAGGTCTTCCTTTGTGATGAAATGAATAGCTTTGACAATGTCGAGGTTAAGGACGTCAATTTCCACTTGAACATAAGAGTAAGGACTATGTATTTTGATGAAAAAGTGATCATCGAACATTTCCCTATTCCGAACACGGTATCTAATGTGATTCCTTTCAAAACACGAAACAAAATCTTTAAAGATTTCTTTATCTGTTGTTCTTATAACTCTTGTGTATTTCACTGTTGTTTGGTGGCAGTTTGTCAGCAGTTATTCAGCTCTTGTTGTAGAGGAGAAGTTTTCACAATTCTTCTGAACTTTAAAGTCGTCACTGCCAGATTAATTCATCTTCACGAATTCTAGTTAGGTCTTCTTCCGGTACTTTATGCTCGTTCTTTAGAAACATATACATCTTGTTCAATTCAAGCGTATCTCCTATGTAATAGGCCGTGAGATAATCAAGGTACAGACTATTATTTCCTTCACTTTCAGTAAGTAGTGTTTCTACAAAGACGGTGTCATTTATCCCCGCTGCACAGCGAATTTTTAACAGGCTGAGATAGTTTCCAATGTGATGAGTCTTGGGAATTTGATTTAGGTAATATAAGGCAGAGCTGCTATCTCCATGCTCAATATATTGTCGGTAAAGGTTGAAATTCTCATTTGCTTCAATTCGCTTCTTAGAGCGGTTGCGATACCTTTTGTTCACCATGGCAATATTAGACATGTACTCACTTGCCCAAACGTTTTGAGTAATCATGAAATAATCGGAAAGCACCAATTTCTGACCGTATTTTTCGATGCGGTACTTAATTAGCTTGAAAGACCCGTCAAAGAAAAGAAGGTAGGACACCTCTGCATGATTGCGAAAGAATTCTGTAGTGAGGTATTTGATGCTCCCATTTGAGTATTTCTGTTTGTTAATGAGGTCATTGTTGGCAATCTGCACTTCGACCTTGATTTTCTCATCGTAAATGTATTTGAAGGCTGTGGCGTCAGCTTCCATCTCATCTGAAATTCGCTGTTTAAAAACCTCGTGGCTCCAGGCATTTCGGAGAAAATCATACTCCAGGTTTTGGATGCTTGCTGTGAGATGAGAAACAAAAGTGTTGATTTCGAATTGCTCTTCCTTTGTCAGTTGCTCTTCTTTTGAGGAGCAGCTCAATAAAAGCAATAAAGTGAGCAAAGTGAGTATTCTCATAGCTGGTTATAGAATAAATCCTGTTTAAATGTATAGAAATATATTGTAATAAATTTTCAGGAAATGTTTTCACTTTAACTCCAGTAATATCCGATTCCTCAGTTCATGATCTAAGTTAAATCTCTCAGAAAAAGATTTTAGAAGACATGTAAACTCCATTGAGAAAGAATGGTACAGAGAGAAGAAGAGCCACGTATTTTTCAATTTTTGCTGGCCAAATATCCCAGTTGATGTAGGTTCGAATAATCACTAGCAGACAAAGAGTGGATAGAAAAAAGTGTGCTGGTAAATAGAAACCAAAATTGAAGCTAAAATTGTGTGGTGCGTATCCAGGAACGATTCCAAAAAGCTCTTCGCGGAAGATGCTCATAATTTCTACAATCGCAAAAATCATTGGAGCCAACAGGGCGACTCTTGTCGACCAATACTTCAATCTAATTTTAGAAACCATAATCGTTAGCTAAATAAACAAAAAAACCCAAACCAATCCGGTCTGGGTTTTTGAATTCAGTTTTGTAAGACAGAGGTCTACCTCGCGTAGTTCACAGCTCTTCTTTCGCGAATCACGGTCACTTTTACCTGTCCGGGATAAGTCATTTCGTTTTGGATCTTTTGAGAAATCTCAAACGAGAGCTGGTCGGCTCTTTCGTCACTGACCTTTTCGCTTTCTACCATTACGCGAAGCTCGCGTCCTGCCTGAATTGCGTAAGATTTATTGACACCTTCATACTCAAGAGCGAGGTTTTCCAAATCTTTCAATCGCTGGATGTAAGACTCCACAACTTCACGTCTCGCTCCTGGGCGCGCTCCTGAAATGGCATCGCAAACCTGAACGATAGGAGAGAGGAGAGTGGTCATCTCGATCTCATCGTGGTGAGCTCCAATGGCGTTGCACACGTCTGGCTTCTCGCCAAACTTCTCCGCCAGCTTCATTCCCAAAATCGCGTGAGGCACTTCGGCTTCGTCTTCGGGCACTTTACCGATATCGTGCAGCAGTCCGGCACGCTTGGCAAGCTTGGAGTTGAGTCCCAGCTCGCTGGCCATGGTGGCGCAGAGGTTAGCTACCTCGCGAGAGTGCTGCAAGAGGTTTTGTCCGTAAGATGAGCGGTACTTCATTCGTCCTACCATGCGAACAAGCTCTGAGTGCATTCCGTGAATACCGAGGTCGATGCAAGTGCGTTTACCAACTTCAATTATTTCTTCGTTGATCGATTTATTCACCTTGGCCACAACTTCTTCAATACGAGCCGGGTGGATTCTTCCATCTGTCACCAACTGGTGCATCGAAAGTCTTGCTACTTCACGTCTCACCGGGTCGAAGCAAGAAAGAATAATAGCTTCCGGAGTGTCGTCAACAATGATTTCTACGCCTGTAGCTGCCTCAATGGCTCGGATGTTTCGTCCTTCGCGACCGATGATTCTACCTTTTATTTCATCGCTCTCGATGTTGAACACTGACACCGAGTTTTCAATGGCGTGTTCTGTTGCAATGCGTTGGATAGACTGGATAACGATTTTCTTGGCATCCTGATTGGCACGAAGCTTTGCATCGTCAATGATCTCCTGCATTTGGCCCATCGCCAATCCTTTGGCTTCTTCTTTCAGTTGCTCCATCAGCTGTGCTTTGGCATCATCGGCACTCAAGTTTGAGATTTCTTCGAGCAATGCTACCGACTTCTGATGGGACTTATCGAGCTCTGCTTTCTTTTTCTCAACTACTTCCAGTTGCTTGCTCAGATTGTCGCGAATAGAGTCGATTTCCTTCTCCTTGCGCTTGTTGGTTTCAATCTGCTTGGAGAGCTGTCCTTCTTTGTTCTTTACGCGATCTTCGGCACTCTGAATTTTTCGGTTTCGATCTTTGATGGTCGCTTCGTGCTTTTCTTTGAGCGCCATGAATTTCTCTTTGGCATCAGTGATTTTCTTCTGCTTGATGTTCTCTGAGATCTCTTCCCGCTCTTTAATGAACTGTTCTTTTTGTTTAGTGAGAACCATGTTTAGGATCACATATCCCAATCCGGCACCGACAATTAAAGCCGACAGTCCAATGATCAGATATAATGTTGTTTCTGTCATACAAGTTGTTGTTTGATAGTATGTAAATAAACTCGCAGATCAGCGAATCGGGGAGGAGTATGACTAAATGAAAGAGCCTATTTCAGCATTTGGTCTGCCAGTCCGTCAAGCTCTTTGAGCTGGTCTAGCAGGTGGTCGTTGTTACCGTTATCAGTTGTTTTCAAAAGCTGAGTACTCATTTGCAGGGCGGTCATCGCGAGCAGATCTTGTTTGTCTTTCACTGCGTAGTTGGCCTGAAAAACGCGCATGTTCTCTTCGATCACTTTTGCGGCTTTTCGGATCACTTCTTCTTCACTGCGATCGATCGTAAGCGGATAAACGCGTCCACCAATATTGAGTTTTATAGACAATTCGCTCATTCGACCGGCTGCTTCATTTATTTAAAAGTGCAATGCACTTGTCAATCTCTCTAACTAATTCGTTGATCTTATATTTGGTTTCCGAGGTGTTATCCTCAGATCCCGACAGCGACTTCGCCATCTTCAGGACTTTGTTTTTCTCAGTGAGATCGGCTATTTGGCTCTCGCGCTCATCGAGTTTTTCCTTTAGGGTGGATAGCTCTTTTTGCACCTCAGCCAGTTGATTTTCAAGTGAGTCCTTGCGGTCGCCCAATTGCTTTAGTTTGTCCTTCACAGACGCAATTAAAGTTTCCTCTTTACTCATTTTTTGTCTCTACTGATCTAAATTAAATCCAAAGCAAATGTAATACTCGGTAGTGCATTTAACAAACCTGATTTATGTAATTATGAAATGCTTACTGTGGATGAGTGTTTTGGCGGATGTAAGTGGCGCGTTGGAAGGCGATGAAGAAATAGGATTTTCATGAACGTTCTTTCAAACATGCTAAAGTGACATTAGAACGTTCACAAATTCTGGAGTTTTCTTTCGATCGGGCACAACTTTTGAACATTTTTGCACATTATTCAAACCTAACTCTGGAAATGAAAAAACCGATGCGAAGCGTTTTCCTGATCGTTTTTCTAATGTCGCTGGCCGTGACATCCTTTGGGCAGTATGAGGATGCGAATTATCGTCCACCGTTGGACATTCCGCTCTACCTATCGGGGAATTTTGGAGAGCTTCGCAGAAATCATTTTCACACCGGTATCGATATAAAAACACAGGGAGTTGAAGGTTTTGAAGTGAAGGCTATAGAAGAAGGAGTGGTGTCGAGAATTAAAGTTTCACCCTACGGTTATGGAAAGGCCATCTACATCGATCATCCCGATGGCCGCACTTCGGTTTACGCTCACCTGTCGGAATTCAACGATGCGATTACCAAATTTACTCGCCAGGCGCAATATGAGCTAGAATCTTTTGCTGTGGATCTTCAACCTGGAGGAGACAAGCTGAAAGTCGAAAAGGGTGAAGTGATTGGTCTTTCGGGAAATTCAGGTTCCTCTGGTGGTCCTCATGTCCACTTTGAAATTCGAGAGACCGACTCTGAGCGGCCAATCGATCCGCTTCTTTTTGGTTTCGACATTAAGGATAACATTCCGCCTTACATCTACGATATCATGGCGTTGCCCATCGATGACTTCAGTCAGGTGAATGGACACTTCGAGGAACAAAAGTTTAATGTGGCAAGAAGCCAGGGGCCGGATTGCAATCTTTCGAGAAATGCTCCAATCGAAATTTCCGGGAAAGTGGGATTTGCTATCAACACGATCGATCGCCTCAACGGACAATCCAATCGCTGTGGTGTCCATATTATTCGGCTCACTGTTGGAGACCTCAAGGTTTACGAGCAACGAATTGAGAAATTGGATTTTTCACTTCGAAAGTATTTCAATGCTCATCATGTTTACTCCGAATACGTGAGTGAAGGAAGGCGTTTTCAGCGCTCGCATGTTTTGCCGAACAATCACCTAAACATTTACAAGCATGTTGAAAACATGGGCCACATCGAACTGGAGCCCGGTGAAGAAAAAGAAGCGCTGTACGAAGTCTACGACACAGCAGGTAATCGCTCTGCATTGTCCTTTACCATTCGCGGTGTGGAGCGCGATGAAGCCAGTAAGCCAAAGCGTGCAATTGAAAGAAGTGACTTCTACAAAACTTTTGAATTCGATGAAGAAAACCACCTGGTGACCGGAAGTTGCAGCATGTTCTTGCCCGGCTACAGTCTTTATGAAGACCTCGAGTTTTGCTACTCTTCTGGCGATACAATTCCAGGAATGTTAACACCAACCTACAAAATGGGTGACGAGGGTGTTCCACTCACTGAGCCATACACCTTGAAGCTGAAAGTTGACAACGTTCCACAGGGACTGGCCGATAACCTGACCGTGGTGAAGATAGATGAAAGAAACGGTAGACTCTACTCGAGAGGAGGAACGCTCAAAGACGGCTGGATGGAAACGGAGGTAGATGAGTTCGGTAGTTTTGCGGTGACGGTAGATGTAGAAAAGCCTCGAATTCGCTCGGTCGACTTTCGCAAAAACATGCGCAGCTACCGCGATTTTTCATTCATTGTCACTGACGACCTCAGCGGTGTTGATCACATCGAAGGGAGAATAGATGGCAAATGGATTTTGATGGATTTTGATGCCAAACGAGCGCGAATCACCTACACTTTTGACGAGGCGAGACTCGACAGGGGAGAGCATACCTTCGAACTCCTCATCCGTGATGCCTGCGGCAATGAGAGTAGGTACGAGTCGGAGTTTGTTTGGTGAGGTTGGTAATTGGGTAATTGGGTAATTGAGTAAATTTAGGTAACTCAGGTAACTCAGGTAACTCAGGTAATTGAGGAAGTACTCAATCAACAGAACCCTCTCAAAACTCAAACTCCATTTCTCACGGAGCTCCGCGTTCTCTGTGCTTTACCTCTGTGAGCTCTGCGAGAAACACTGAAAAAATGATTCAGCAGAATCCGAAACATTCAGGCAATCTTAATCTGCTTAATGAGAACCCCTAAGTATCGATGTTACTACAGTTTCTGGCGGCAGAGTCTAAACTTTATCCAGTGCAACTTGCTGCTCTCTGGTTGCAGTCATTTCATCTAGCGCTGGTTCCTGGGTTTTGCCAGCGATGATCCACACAGCGAGGCTCACAAAACCGACAACGCTAATCGAACTGATCGGCATCAGAATGGCCGCGAAAACCGGGCTTAGCAATCCCTGAACTGCGAAAGTGAGTCCCACTGCATTGTAGAGAAACGAGATGATGAAGCTGATGATCACAATCTTTTTGCAGTCTCTGGCAAAAGTCATGATCCTGTCGAGGTTGTCGAACCGGTCGGCTCCTAGAATGATGTCGCAAGCAGGAGAAAATGCATTCACATTTTCTGCAATCGAAACACCCACATCGCTCTGTTTCAGCGCTCCGGCATCGTTGAGGCCATCACCAATCATCATCGTTTTTTCGCCATTCTTTTGGAGCGATTTGATGAAGTCCAGCTTGTCGGTTGGAGATTGCTCGAACAGCAACTGACTTCCGGCAGGGAACATCTCTTTCAGCGTACCTTTTTGACCGGAATTGTCGCCAGAGACCAGAGAAAGATTGAAGTTTTGTTTCAACCGATCGAGTAATCCAACAAGACCTTTTCTGTACTGGTTTTTTACCACGAAATGCCCAAGTGACTTGCCGTTAACTGCAATTACCACTGCAGTGTCGCTTTTATTTTCCACCTTGTAATTCAGCCATTTTGGGGAGCCGAGTTGGTAGAGGCTACCTTCAATTTTTGCTTCGAGTCCTTTGCCGGGGACTTCCACAAAAGCCTCGATTTGAGATTTTCGGTAGTCGGGCAAATGTGCTGAGATAATTCTACTCAGCGGGTGATTGCTTTGCGAAAGAAGCGTTTTGAAAGCTTGCTCGTGGCTCGAGCTTAATTTTTCACCTTCATAGGTCACTTTTCTGTTTTGGCTGTAGGTCAATGTTCCTGTTTTATCAAAAACAAGGTGATCGATCTCGGCCATCTTTTCGATCACTCCGGCCTCTCGCAAGTAGCAGTCTTTCTTGCCCAACCAGCGAGTGGCATGGCCAAAAGTGAAGGGAGCAGCCAGTGCCAATGCACAGGGGCAGGCTACAATCAAAACTGCGGACAGCACTTCGAGCGCATGACCAAGACCTTCATTCAAATGAAAAGCTCCGGAAACCAAAGCCACGATCAAAATAATTGGCGTAAACCAGTAGCTGATCTTATCAGTGATGTGTGAGAAGGTAGCCTGTTCGTTCTTACCGGTGTTTTCAGCGTGATCGCTCCACAGCCTGGTGAGCTTGCTTTGAGAAAGCGGACGAATCACTTCCAGTGTAATTGCCTCGCCTTCCTGACGACCTCCGGCATAGATTTTACTTCCCATTTCTTTCTCAATCGGATCCGATTCTCCAGTGGCAAAGCTGTTGTCGATGTTTGCCTTTCCTTTGATCAGGTAAGCATCAACGGGAATGAGCTCTCCGTTGCGGATAACGATGTGGTCTCCCTGTTTGATTTCACTCACTGGAATACTTTCTTCATTTCCGGCAATCACACGAGTTATCGAAATTGGAAAGTAAGAGCGGTAGTCTCTTTCGAAGGATAATTGGTGATAAACTTTTTCCTGGAAAATGCGGCCGAGCAATAGGAAAAACAGCAAGCCACAAAGCGAGTCGAAGTAGCCGGGTCCGGTTTCGGAAACGACTTCGTAAGTGCTTCGCAAATAAAGAACCAGTACTCCGAGAGCAATCGGCACATCGATATTGAGTCGTTTTTGATTGAGGCTTCGCCAGGCGGATTTGAAGTAGTCTTGTCCGCTGTAGAGCGCAACTGGAGTAGCCAATCCAAGATTCAGCCACCCAAACCATGAGGCGAACTGGTCGTAGCTCGCCATGTCCAGTCCGAAGTATTCCGGAAGGCTCAGCAGCATGATATTCCCAAAAGCGAAACCGGCAAGTCCCACCTGGTAGATCAACCTTCTGCTAATGGGTTTTTTGCGTTGTTCTTTAAGTTGATCGAGTGTGATGCTCGGCTCATAACCGAGGCTAGCCAACAGCTCCACGAGTTTGCGAAGCGAAAGCTCGTTGTGGTCGAAGGTCAGGTAAACTTCTTTTTTGAGAAAGTTCACACGGCTTTGGCGAACCGATGGATTGAGTTTGTAAAGATTCTCAAGCAGCCACAGGCAGGAGCTACAGTGTATCTGCGGCAGGTAAAACTGAACCTTACTGATGTTGTCATCGCGGTAGTCGATCAGTTGATCGATAATCGACTCGTGCTCCAGGTAGTCGAATTTGCTTTGGGTTCTAGCTTTGGGACTGATCCCCGGAGTGTTCTCGAGCGTGTAGTAGTCGCACATCTCGTTTTGCGACAGGATCTCGTAAACGGTTTTGCACCCGTGGCAACAGAAATTCTTCTCGTCAGCCACGATGTGCTCCGACAGGCAGTCATCTCCGCAGTGGTAGCAGGTGACCTTTTCTTTTGTTTTTTGCGCTACAGCTTCCATCTTCAGACTGCGAATTTATACAGGAAGCGATGGTCAAAACATGATTTGAGTCAGTTGAGAAGGGGAGAGTGGGCAGGTTGACTAAGTTTATTATGCAGATTGCAAAACTGAAAGTAGTGGTCTGAGGATTCCAAAACTTTTGAGTCAAGCTGATCGCAAATTTTGACCAGCTCCTGAAGAACATGTACGAATAAGAAAAAGCCCCTGCAACGCTAGTCACAGGGGCTTTTTGTTTAGAAATGAGAAAACTCTATTGAGAAATGATCTTTTTGTTGATCACATCATTTCCTGTAATTACTCTGAGGTAGTAAACTCCTCTTTTCAAATCGGCAATATTCAGGTTGTGTGTGTTATCTCCTGCTGACAAATTCACTTTCTGATCAATTACCATTCTTCCATTGGAATCCATTAACAAAAGTTGAGCAACTTTAGAGGAGGAAGAATTTATATCAATATTGAAATTGTCGCGTGCGGGGTTTGGATAAACTTTTACTGAATGAAGTTGGTCCAGTTCGTCCACTCCCGTGCACGGGTCCACAATCACGTCCATACTTGCAGAGTTCACGCATCCGTTCTCGTCAGAAACAGTAAGCGAAACAGTATGAGTGCCTGAACCCATTTCACTTCCTTCGAGGTTGATAGTCTGAGTTTCGAACATTAAATCTGCTGGTTGCACTTCCCATAGGTAAGTCGCAAATCCAGATCCACCATCGAGTTCCAGTGTGTGATTGATGCAAACGGTTGTGTCGGTTAAAGCTACTTCAGGGAGTGGCATTACCTCTACTTCAAAAGAGCAAGTGGCAACATTGTTTGAAAGATCTGTTGCAGTGAAAGTGATGGTGTAAAAACCTTCAGTCAGAACATCACCCGAAAGCGGACCTTCTGATTGTGTTACTTCTACTTCACAGTTGTCAGTTGCAACCGGATTTTCAAAAGAGAAAGCTCCTGAGCAAATAATGGTATCAACAGGACAGTCAGCGAACACAGGGGCTTCATTGTCTTGAACGATAACATCAAAAGAAGCTGTAGCCGTATTTCCATGAATGTCCTCAGCAGTGTAAGTCACTGTAGTCGTTCCAACCGGAAAGGCAGTTCCACTCTCGAAATCTGAAGTCAACGAAGCAAGTTCGCAGTTATCGGAAGCAGTCGGTGCTGTCCATGAAACAATGGCTTCGCAACTCTCAGCATCATTGTTTACAGAAATCAGAGCCGGCACTTCGGAGATAACCGGATCAGTAGCATCTGAAACCACAACATCAAAAGAAGCTGTAGCCGTATTTCCATGAATGTCCTCAGCAGTATAAGTCACTGTAGTCGTTCCAACCGGGAAAGCAGTTCCGCTTTCGAAATCTGAAGTCAATGAAGCAACTTCGCAGTTATCGGAAGCAGTCGGTGCTGTCCATGTAACAATGGCTTCACAACTCTCGGCATCGTTGTTTACAGAAATCAGAGCCGGCACTTCGGAGATAACAGGATCAGTAGCATCTGAAACCACAACATCAAAAGAAGCTGTTGCCGTATTTCCATGAATGTCTTCAGCAGTGTAAGTCACGGTAGTTGTTCCAACGGGGAAAGCAGCTCCGCTTTCGAAGTTTGAAGTCAACGAAGCAAGTTCGCAGTTGTCAGAGGCAGTCGGTGCGGTCCATGAGACAATGGCGTCACAGCTTTCAGTATCGTTGTTTACAGCCACATCAGCTGGCATTTCAGAGATGATTGGATCAGTAGCATCTGAAACCACTACGTCAAAAGAAGCTGTTGCCGTATTTCCATAAATGTCTTCAGCAGTGTAAGTCACAGTTGTTGTTCCAACGGGGAAAGCAGCTCCGCTTTCGAAGTTTGAAGTCAACGAAGCAAGTTCGCAGTTGTCAGAAGCAGTCGGTGCTGTCCACGAGACAATCGCGTCACAGCTTTCAGTATCGTTGTTTACAGCCATATTAGCAGGCATACCGGCTATCACAGGAGCAGAAACATCTGATACCACAATATCAAAAGAAGCTGTTGCTGTATTTCCATAAATGTCTTCAGCAGTGTAAGTCACGGTAGTTGTTCCAACCGGGAAAGCAGCTCCGCTTTCAAAGTCTGAAGTCAACGAAGCAACTTCACAGTTGTCAGAAGCAGTCGGTGCTGTCCAAGAGACAATCGCATCACAACTTTCAGCATCGTTGTTTACAGCCACATCAGCTGGCATTTCAGAGATGATTGGATCAGAAACATCTGAGACCACTACGTCAAAAGAAGCTGTTGCCGTATTTCCATAAATGTCTTCAGCAGTGTAAGTCACAGTTGTTGTTCCAACCGGGAAAGCAGCTCCGCTTTCGAAGTTTGAAGTCAAAGAAGCAAGTTCGCAGTTGTCAGAAGCAGTCGGTGCGGTCCATGAGACAATGGCGTCACAACTTTCAGTATCGTTATTTACAGCCAAATCAGCTGGCATTTCAGAGATGATTGGATCAGAAGCATCTGAGACCACAACATCAAAAGCAGCCGTTGCTGTATTTCCATAAATGTCTTCAGCAGTGTAAGTCACTGTTGTTGTTCCTACAGGGAAAGCAGCTCCGCTTTCGAAGTTTGAAGTCAACGAAGCAAGTTCGCAGTTGTCGGAAGCAGTAGGTGCTGTCCAAGAAACAATGGCGTCACAGCTTTCAGTATCGTTGTTAACAGCCACATCAGCTGGTAAATTCGAAATAACCGGATCGGACACATCTGAAACTACGATGTTAAAAGAGGCAGAAACAGAATTTCCAAAAGTATCTTCGGCAGTGTAAGTCACGGTTGTTGTTCCAACCGGAAATGTATCACCGCTGTTAAAGTCTGGAGTTAGAGAAGTAATTTGACAATTATCAGAAGCCGTTGGTGCAGTCCATGAAACAACAGCATCACAACTTGCCGCATCGTTGTTCACGGAAATATCAGCAGGCATTCCGGAAATCACAGGGTCAATGTTGTCATTAACTGTTACGGTAGCTGAAGCAGAAGAAACATTTCCATTAATATCGGTAACCGTTAGCTCTACTGAGTTGGCACCGAGGTCTGTGCAGGCAAAAGCATCAGGTGAAACTGAAATAGTTTGTATACCACAAACAGCAGAAGAACCATTGTCAATTTGGCCAGCGGTTATTGAAGCGTTGCCGTCAGCATCGAGGTTCACACTAATATTCTGTGTAACCACAGTGGGAGGCGTAGTATCCAGAGTTGTTCCCACTTCAATCGATTCGTTGGGAGAAGTATAATCACCGTCCTGAATTTTGACTTGATAGGTTCCCGGAGCCAGATCGGCAAAGGTATTTGTTGACACAAAAGCACCGTCATTTAGGGAGTACATAATGTTCTCGGAATTGCCGACAGGAGTTACAGTGATAGAACCATTGTCAGCTCCACTACAGGAAACATCGGTAGCGCTGAGAGAAAATCCTGGTACAACGTTTATAGTAGTTGGAACTGTTGTATTGCAGCCGGTTACATCGTTAACAGCGGTCAAGCTGTAAGTTGTCTCGCTTTCCGGAGACACTACAATTGGATTAGTAATTAAGTCACCGGGAGTCCAGCTAAATGATATGTTCGGGTCTCCGTAAGTAACTGTGATTTTGGCGTAATTGTTATCCAAAGATGGAGCGGGCGCAAAGCCCATAGACGTATTGGAACTCGTGATTATTAAATCGTTTAGCTCTCCGGAATTGTAATCCGCTGGATCAATATCCAGATTCACAATTGCCTCAGTAGTTGGCAAAGAGCAATCACAGAATGTTGGAGTTTGAGTGTAAGAAGGGCCTGTGTTACCGTTAATAGAAGTGGTATGAGTTTGCCCGTTGTGACATTCAACGCCAACTGAGAATTGAATATTCACATTTGTAGCGGTGGCTGATTCCGTATCCATCCACTGAAAGCCCTGGTTCACATTGCTTAACATTGATCCGTTTCCACAGCTGCTGGGAACATTTAGTAAATCTCCCAATGGCACCAGGTATTCTACATCGTATTGAAAGCTCGCGGTCAAGGTTGTACTCTCGCCAGCGCTAATTGTAGTTTGATCTGCTGTTATCGCTACCACGGGATTAGGATTAATGGTAACCGAAGAGGTGGGACATTCCTGAGGGTTTACAGATACGCTGTAATCACCACTTTCATTTGGCTCATAAGTGGCGGAGTTAGCTCCGGAGATGAATTGTCCATCTTTAAGCCACTGGTAGCTTGTTCCTGTAGGTGCTGTCAGAACAACAGGCTCTCCTGCACAAAGAAGTGAAGATCCTGAAGTAGTAATGCTTTCGGTAGGAGAACCTGTGCAGGCAAAAAAGTTCATATTAGGCTCAACCCACAGGTAGCAATTCCCTCCGCTGGTGGTAGTCCGAATTCGCCATTTTAATTCTAAAGCCCCGTAAAGCGCAAACAAATCATCTTTGGAAATGATTACCGGATTCAATGCCTGATTTCCGGCACCATTAATACATCCGTCATTACTGCTAAAGAAGTTGGATCCATTGAAGGCTTCTCCCACGGGTTTTACCTCAACAGTTAACTCGTAACAGCCGCAAGCTCCTGCATACGCTTTAGTACCTGTAAAGGTGAATGATGTAGAGGATTCAGTCATACCAATATTGGTTACTGGTGCGTCACAATCACAAGCCATAGCAGTGAAATACCCCGAGAGGAGCAAAGCGATCAACATGGTGTGTTTGAGGAATTTGCCTGTAAAATAGAGCACAGGACTTTTAAAGTCTGTAGTAGTGGTTTTCATAAAATACTCGTTATAAATTAGTTAATCTCGTCCTCCTATGATTTCGTTTTATAAAACGACCAAAGAGGAGTTCACTTTTACTCTCGCGCTCAGAGTGTTGTTGCAATTATTTAACTAATAGAATAAGGGTTTGACCTAAGTGACTGAGGATGAGACTGAATAATTTCTAGTAGGCAATTTTCGACCGCAAGCGCAGGTTTAGGAGTTGATTGGCTCAATGAATACGCTTGAAGATCCGAGATGAAATCGTTTGGCGTTGAAGTCAACCTTTGGGAGAGAAATATTTATTTTTCACGAGTCGTGCTCCTCATAATCACTCCTTTTCTTGCATCATCATTTCCAAAGGTGAGCTTTCCTTGCTATCGTAGAATGCCTCCAAGTACATATCCGGATAAGCCGTGGCAACATTCTCAGATTGATGGAGCAGAATCAATTGGTCGATCATATCCTGATCGATACGATTTCCCTCAAAGCTCATTTGATAGGAGCCCATCATTTTGCTTTTTATACTGAAGCCAAGCGCCTCTGCTTCGGCTACAAACTGATCATAGTTCTGTGGTTGGCTCAAAGTCACCATCACGTCACCGGTGAGGTAGGTGCGCTCAATTCCAGGTAGCGACAGTGTTTTGGAGATTGTGGCAACTTCTTCCCTTCTCAGTATTTCCGAAAGGAGATAATCACGGGCAGCTTCAGAAAACGACTCGAGATTGAAAGCCGGATAGTAGAGGTTTTGACTGTCGAATGGATAAAACTCCACATCAGGGAAAAGATATCCGAGATGTTTGGTCATTGACTCCTGGGTGTGCGGCTCAGGGAAGTGCTGCTGAACGTATTCCCAGTTCCATGAGATGACATACTCGTTTTTCCACTCGATAGGAATGTTGCCATATGTGGATGGAATGTAATTTTGATCTGGACCAATCAAGTAGACCTGGAAGGAGGTTTCCTGTCGCAGCTGATCGTAATTTACCTTCCACTTTGCCACCCGATTTTCCTGTACGATTTTCACACTGTCGGCTACGCTCTTCACATAAAATGCATGACTGTTTCCATATTTCTCGAATTCAGACTCTTGCCACTTTCCCTTCTCCAAAGTGAAGATGCTGATGTCTCCTTCTGACGTGTTTTCATTCAAAAGCTGAACACGAAAAAGTTTGCTGTGCTCTTCAATTGTAGGGTAGCTGGTAGATGATGCCCACATCTGCCACTGACCGACTTTTTCTTCTGTTTTAGTACTTCGATAGCCGTAGCCGGTGGGAATGCGGTTTTCGTCAACCTCGAGGCATAGCTTCCTGAAACCAAAGTCTTTTTCAAACCGAACAATTTTTCCGCTTGCATCCAATACCTGAGTGACGCCATTTCCAACGAAGAAGTAGAAGTATTGAACGCGGTAGAGCTGGTTGGCCGAATTTTTAATTGTTGTTGTAGCTTGTCGAAGTTCCATTGTTTCCGGGCGATACCAGAGTGAGTCGCGAAAAACGAGCTGGCCTTTTTCGAGTGGTGCAGTTTGTTTGGAGATTGAAAAAAATTTGTTGCTTTCTACCATACCGATCTCCGTGGTCAGAGTCTGCTGGCAGTTGTTGGTGAATTCCAGAATATCCTGCGCCACAAAAAAATCGGCATTGGCATCACTCCGCAAAACAACCGGTAGCAGCTGACAATCGGAGTCGGACCACTTCAGACAAGGCGGCTGGGAAAAAGAGGATGAAAGCCCAACAAATGAGAGCAGCAAAGCCATAAAACAACGGAAGAGAGCAGAGTAGTTCATTCTATTTTTTGTAGCTGTACAGCACAAGGTCGATTTGGTTCAAGGATACTAAAATGTTTCACTTGCCGCATTTCAAATCCGTGAATTTAAAAGTGCAGGATTACAAATGCCGCGCAGAGGAGAAAGTGAAATGACACAAGTTAGAAACGTACGCCAGCGGTGGAATTCACACGCATTTGTAAACCGTTCTCAATTTCTCTCTAATTTGGTGGTCAATGTGAAATTCAAATTCGGCAACAATGAAAAACGCACTACACTGGTTTGAGATTCCCGCAACGGACATCAAGCGGGCAAAGGCTTTCTACGAAGAAATTTTTGACTTTAAGATGCAGGACTTTGATTTGGGAGATCAGATTAAAATGGCACTTTTCCCAACGGACCAAACAGGCGTGGGTGGTGCTCTTTGCCAGAATCACGAGTTCTACAAACCCGGAGACCAAGGACCGCTCGTTTACCTCAATGCCGATCCTGACTTGCAGAAGGTGTTGGACAAGCTGGAAAAGAAGAATGGAACCATCATTCAACCGAAAACGCTGGTCTCAGAGGATATTGGCTACATGGCTGTGATCAAAGATTCGGAAGGCAATCGCGTGGCGTTGATGTCGGGAAAGTAGATTTTAAGCTCCAGACAGGGACAATATTTATATAAACTTCACAAACCGATCAGCACAGAAATCAAAGACTGCTTGGCATAAAGCCATTGGCAAAAGCAAAACAGAACCACTTCCTGAGAAATCGATTAGCAGACAGGGCTTACTTTTTGATAAACTGCTTTCTCAGTTTATTTCCCTCAATCTCAACTTCAAGTGAATAATTTCCTGAGGGCAGATCAGAGATGTTCAAGCTGCCATTGCTTAAGGTTTTGATGCAAATCAGCCTTCCAGATGTAGAATAAATCCGTACCTCAGAATCAAAATTATCAGCACCCGAAAGCATCAATTGGTCCGAAGTCGGATTGGGATAGATGATGACCGATTGATCTTTTATTTGTTCTGTGGTATTATCTATTGTGTTCGAACTTATTCTCAGGTTGTCAAACCTCACATCGAGCCAGTTGACCACTGTGACATACCGAAAAGCTATATAAACCGTTTCATCTCCAGGTGGAATTTCAATATCAGAAATCATTCGCCAGCTATTGTCTGCCACATAGTTGTCGCCCCTAAAATCTATGAGCAAGGTTCGGGATGAGGCTGATTCAGGGTCCTGGGAGCCTGTCAAAGCATAAATGGCAATTGTGTCGCCAGCCTGAGGCACACCAAACCCACTGAAAGCATGTCTTAAAGAATCAATGGTTCCTCCTTCCGGCAAATCAAAGCCTGGTGAAATAAACCAGTCATCGGTGAGCTCTTTGCCACCAACCGGATATGTATGTTCAAGATTATTTGGATCGGAGAATGGTGAAAAAGAAGATACATCCCAAAAGTAGAAATCACTTTGAGCACCTAACCGATGTTCTTCCCATCCGTTAGTTTGATCATCATTGTCGAATCCTGAGAAGTAAGGTAATTCTGTTTGGGCCATGCCCGCCTTGCCAAATGCGACCATCAATAGGGCACTGAGAATAGTAACTGTTTTCATTTTAGATTTTGTTTCGTATTAGTATGATGGGCGCAATTTAGATCAGGAAAACTTAGCTAATCAATTGAAATGTTTGTTAATGTTGGAATTTCAGAAAGGGTGTTTTTCCAGTCTTATTAGCATTTGAGCTTTTGGGGTAAAAACTGAAAAATCAGACCTTCATTAAATCCCAATGCAAAAACTGATTACAGATTTCTTCATGCAATTAGCCAGGAACTACTTCTATGCTCATGTCGGGATAATAATCCTCCTTTACTCTTCCGAAACTCTTATCCAATTCAGCTTTACAACTCAACCATCGCTGAAATCAGAAACTGCGGTGTGTTGGTGCGGATGTCGGTGCCGCCCGGTTGAAACGTTTCTCCGATGTTGTGCACTCCGAAATCGTTGCGCAGTTCGGCAGAAAAGCACAGAGCACCGACTGAAAGGAAATTGACGCCAACTCCGGCAGAAAGACCGTAATCCAGATTGCTGAAGCCATTGCCATTGAAGACAACAACATTTTCGTAGCCCTCGGCATCAGAGCCAGATGGGCGGGTGAAGTGTTTCATCAAAAAGCTGACGTAAGGTCCGGCATTGGCAAAGTATTGCTTCTGCTCACCAAAGTGATACCTCAGCAAAAGCGGAAGTCGGTAGTAGTCGAACCGCTCTGTTAAAATCACATCGAGTGGTTCTCCAGTGCTGTTTGTGAATATGATCGGCCATTCCACCTTTTTGTGCTCGAAAGAAAGCCCGGAGCGTAGTGAAAGTCTCTCAGTGAGGTTGTATTGCACAACCAGGCCAGAACTAAACCCAAGCACGGGAGCAGCATCATTCACCTGATCATCTCCCCGCAGAAAGAGCATGTTTCCACCGCCTTCCACACCGAGCTCCAGTTTGGAGTCTTGCGAAAAGCCAGAAAAAGAGAGTAGAGCAAAAAGCAGCAGAGCCAAAGAGATTTTGAATTCCGTTTTCATAATAGAGAGTTATTTGGTTAAGCCACAGCGCCCCACAGAAAACGGAATATTCTCCGATGTTATTTCTAATGACGGAAAATTGGGTTGGAAAGGCACAAGTTGGAAAGTTGTGGTAGCTGGCAGGAATAAGTTAGAACCTTATGGCTGCGTGGGATTACCAATCATCTTCGTCAGTTCCCTCTTTAATAGCCTTTTTCATTTCGGCTATCTCAGATTGGAACTTTTCATCCATTATTCGACCTAGCTCCTCCAGGTTTTTAATCTGTCCTTCGAGCACTTTTCTCTGTTGTCTTTTAGATAAACCCGGAATGTCTTGGTTAACCTGATCGTAGGAGGAGGTAACAAGCCCTTCTAGAGTAACTTCACCGTACTCACCACTTCTCATATCAGTAATTGTGTAGCGATATCTTCCATCTTTAAATTCTAATTTCAGATTGAAAGTAAGTTTAATCTCTTTTGAAACCTCAAGCTCTGAGAATGACTGCCCAAAATCCATGACCCAAACAATATTAAAATAACCCTCATCAATGATAATCGTGTTCTCTTCATCCCTCAATAAATCGGTTTCAACATACTTCTCCTCCAGCCATTCCTTGGCATTTTTATAGAATTGTTCGGTTGATAGGCCTTCAAGCTCAACAACCTCTTGATACTGATACTTCCCTTCAGTTGAATCGTAAGGAACGGCAATTTCGACTGGTGGATTTTGAGAGAAAAGAAAATTGGTGAAAAGTAGAGTAAGAAATGTAATTGTTAGTTTCATAATGTTTTGGTTTTCTGAAGGGAAAGCTACAAAAAATCGATAAAGCATAGTGTCAGGTCTGTATTCTTTGAAGGCACAAGTTGAAAACTTGCGCCAGCAGGGGGGAAGGTTGAGTCAGCGGGCACAAGTTGAAAACTTGCGCCAGCGGGGGGAAGAGTTCCCTGCTAGTCTGCCGGCTTCAAAATCTTCGAATTGTTTCACCAGCCTTTTGTTGCTGGCAAAAGCTTTCTCAAACACGTTTGCATCGAAAATGAACCACTCGTATTGATTGGTGGCAACAAGGTATTTTATTTCGAGGTTGTTGGCTGTGATTCTTTCGCGCAGGTAGTAGAGCACCAGTTCGTGGAAAGCCTTGGTGTTGATTTTGTCTTCGCGAACCATCTCGCTTTTGTTGGTCGGCTTCTTGGCTTCGATGACCACGCCAACAGAACTCTTGGCGTTTTTGCCGTTGTGGATCACCAGATCATTGCGGCCTTTGGTATTGATGAAATGCTGGTCGCGATAGTAAGTCTGCTTAAGAAAATCGGAAACCAGGTTTTTGTGAAATTCTTCAGACTCCTGATCATTGGCTCTGTCGAGCAACTTGATCAGGTTATCCTTAAAGCCTTCGATGTCGCTTCTGTTCGGCTTCACTTTCAGGAAAGCCTTGTTGAGTGCTTTCCGGGGTTTCAGTTTGGTTAGTTGCATTAAAGAGGTCGAGTGTTTGCTTTTGCGCTAATTTAAAGTTTTGACTTTAAACATTACAAAAGGTCACCAACCAGAAGGTGCCTTGTCTTGGTGTTTGCCAAGTTTCACTTCACAATCGTAGCAAAATGGCCGTTTTTTAGTTGTTTCACGTTGTTTACCGCAGCGGTGGCAGTAGTCTTCTCTGTAGTTTTCGTTTTCGAAATAAGACCAGATATCATAACAACCCGGACAAAGCGGTTGATACTCGTTGAATGGAATGGAAATCAGGCAACGGATGCAATGTCCTTCATTGAACTTTTTCTTCAGGGTGAATTTTTGTGTCTTTTGAGTAGAGCTTTTTTTAGCGGTGCTCTTTAAAGTTTTCAGGCTCGATGAGTTCAAAATTGATTTCACCTCTTTTGCTGTTCTCATGAAAAGTTCTGTGTCATCTTTTCTGGTGAGGTAGATTCCCATCTCGCGATTATTCATTTCTGAGTAATCATAGAAATTCATGGAAGTGATGACCATTTCAAATTCATTGAGATAGCATTTTGCATGGAGGTTCTTACAGAAGTAAAGTTCAAGGTTCTTGAGCTTACTCAGCTTATTTCTTTCAGCACTTTTGAGTTCGTCTTTCCCATAGACTATTTTGATATCGATGTTATTACTATCGGCATCAATCAACCTTTCCAGAAAAGCTTCTGAAAGCTTTAAGTAGGGTGAGACAAGCACAAGCTTTTTCTTTGCTTCAATGATAATATCTTCGAGGTGATACGCTATTCTCTTAGTAGTGCAAAATTCTGCCATCTCAAGTCTGGTAAGTGTTTTGAGCGGCTAAAATTGAATAATCCGAGAAAACTGGTTGTAGGAAAATTGGAAATATTTTTAGTAGCATTTGGAAGTTGCTGATCTGCCGAAGAATAGAGTTGCTGTTCATTCCGAAGTGCTTCTTCCGTACTTCTTTTGAGCAATTCATACCTCATTTCCAGCAGCCGGGACATATATTTTTTGAGGAAAAGCCAGCTTACGTGAAAACCACAGATTAACAACTCCATGGAAGTGGTCGAAGGAGAGTTTGAGATTTAACTAAATACTTACGGACTTCAGCATTCACCGCAGCCTGCAGAATTTTTCGTATTATCGATTAATCATTTAGCACTTTTAGCATTCCAAAATTCCGAATTATGAAAAAGTCATTACATCTTCTTTCAATTTTGTTTGTGATTGTAGCGCTGGCTTCTGGTTGCGGTTTTCACTCCGCGGTAGTCAGCCAGCAAAACAACAATATTACCCGGGTCGACCTGGGCCAAAACAATTTCAAAGTAGTTGCAAAAGTGAAAGGTGAGTCTTCGGCTACATACCTCTTTGGCTTAGGTGGATTATCTCAGCGTGCGCTTATTGAAAACGCACGATCTAAAATGCTCGAGGAAGCCGATTTAGTAGATAAGCCAAGGGCAATTATTAATACTACAGTGGAAAGTCACAGGTCGCTTTTTGTACCTCTTTTCTACAAAAGAACTGTAACGGTTAGCGGTTTTGTTATAGAATTTACGGATTAGCAAATCCACATGAAAAGTTGATTCAAGGAATCAGTCGTTCTCAGCTAATTCACAAATAGTCTTATTCCTCCTTACCAGCAACCGGGTCATATATTTTTTCAGGAAAAGCCAGTCGGCTAGTTTTCCCAAAACCCCCAGTGGTGAGGTGTAGTAAAAGTGATCGATGAGTAGAGTTCCGGTTTCGGTGGGCTCGAAGTAATGCTCGTGCCTAAAGCTTTTGAAAGCGCCTTTCACCATTTCATCGGCAAAGTAGGAGGGACGCTCAAATCCGGTGACCTTGGAAGTCAGTGTTTGCATTACTCCAAAATGCCGTGCCCGCCAGGTCACCGTTTCGCCCATTTCAATGAGACCGCTGGTTCTGCCTGCAATGGCTTCTTCTGCGGTGTGCTCCATCGACTTTTTGTGCAGATCGATGCTGCGAGCAAGGTCGAACACTTTTTCTTGCGATGCGGCTATTTCTGTGCAGAGTTTTATGAGGGGCAAAGCTTTTGATTTTAAAAATAAACCCCGCAATGGAATTACCAGAGCGGGGTTCAGTTAAGTTCTTTTCAGGTCATTCTATTTATTCACTACAATTCTTCTGGTGATCACTTGTTCACCCGTTGAGATTCGAATCAGGTAAAGTCCTGTGTTCACGTCTTCAATTTCGAGGACTACCACTACTGGCTTATCAACTCTTTCAGTCTTCAATACTTTTCCCGCTACATCGAGTAGTTCGAGTTTGACATCGCTGGTGAAGTGGATGTTTCGCAAATCCACACGAATGATGTCTTCTGCTGGATTCGGGTAAACTCTAACAGAGCTACTCTCAGAGTATTCTTCTAAGCCTGCGCAAGCATCGATAATGATAGTATTCGTTTGACCATCAAAACAGAGACTGTCCTCTTCTATGAAGTACGACACATCATAGCTGCCGATCTCGCTGTTGGACGGATCGATCTCACCGGTTTGAGTATTAATGTCAAGCCCAGCCTGAGCTGTGAAAGTGCCACCAACCATTTCGATGGAAGGAATTACAACACCATCATCTGTGCATAGCGTATCCGTATCGTAGCTGAATTCCGCATTGGCCATGCAGACGTCAAGCCTCACATCGTCAATGGCGATGTAAGCCGAACCGGCATCGCTGTAACCGTGGAAGCCAATAAAGTAAAGGCCGTCAGCATCTACTGAGAAGTTGACAAGAGCGAGTTGATACTCTGTGTTCGAAATTCCCTGTAGGTCAATCAGCTCGATTTCCATTCCTTCGGCTTCGGCCATTCCACCGTAAAGCACTTCGAGATTTTCTTCAATGCCTTCGCCACCGCCCTGGTAATAAAAGGAGAGCGCATAGCTCAAATCTTCTTCAAGTTGCAACTGAGGAGTAAAAATCCAATCGTCCAGCGGCTGATCGGGTGATCCACTGATGTAAAGTCCTGTGGCTCCAACCATCCTAAATTGATCGTCCGACTGCCAGGTGAGGCTGTCGCCATTTTCATCACCTACTGACCAGCCATCTGGCAGGTCAGGAATTTCGAGATCGTCAAAACCGTCATCCCAGGGCAGGTCTTGTGAACCGACTTGATAAGTGGTTGTGAAGGTAACTGGGCCAGCATAAGTTGATACCAGGTTGTCCTCGGAGCACATTGACCTGACATAAACTTCATAAGTAGTCGTATCTTCCAGAGAGTTTAGAAGGAAGTCATTGTTCGAATCAGCATAAACGATTTGACCTTCGGAAGTCTCGGGGTCAAAGCCAGGTTCGCCATACCTAATGTTCCAGGTCTGTGCGCTGTTGTTTTCAACCCACGAAATATTAGCAGCATCCGGAGTTATATTTTCCAGGGTGATTTCAGAAGGAGGAAGGCAGACCGGTGTTGCTCCAAGTTCGAAATCGTCTATGTAAACAATAATATCTGCTGAAGCTCCGAGAAAACTTCTATTTGCCCAAAAGGCCATTTGTACTGTTGAACCAGCATAATCTTCTAATGAAAAAGTGACGTGCTCACCGCCATAAGGAGACTCGTAAGCATATGCCCAAATTCCCAATGTGTCCCAGGTAGCTCCGTAATCATCGGAAATCATGAAATTAAAATCATCAACAATTGCTGGCCCACCCGGACTCATACCGAAAAAATCTTGCTCTACAAATGATATATCAAATTCAACTTCATATTCAGTGTCCGGGCTGAGCTCAAAAAGAGGACTTAGAAGCCAGTCTTCGGTCGCCTCATCTGTACCGCTCGACATGTATTTTTTAATTGAGATATCACTTTCTTCTTCCGCATAATTATTTCCAAGAAACCAGGGCACATTGTCAGAGTTGAAGCCTACAGGACCTTCTGATGGTATGCCCCAATCCGCTTCTCGCCAGTATTGAAATACAGAGTCGGGCTCCCCTTGAAAATCGTTAAAGTAATCTGGTGCAAGAGCTGGATAGTTAATTGCAGCTTCGATCCTTTGTGAAACCTCCGAAACTTCGTCACCATTCCAATCGCAAACCGCTCTTACATATATAGAGTAATAGTCATATTGGGTGTAGTTGGGTTCAATTAGAACATTTGAATTAGAAGTCGTTTCGACAGTTTGAAAGAAATCATCATCTGGATTAAAATATCCAGATGCAATGAGTACCTCCCAATTGGATTCTTCTCCACCTGGAGTCCAAGATACTTCCATGTGTTCTTCAGTAAAGCTCTCGAGAGTCAAATTAGATGGCGCAGGACAAGAGACAGGTGTGGTGAAATAGTTACTATTGAGCCATGGCGAATTATCTTCTGCTCCACAGACTGCCTGAACGTAGACCTGGTAATCTGTTGTGGGCTGGAGGTTAGATACTGTGAATGTTGTATCCGATTCAACGTTATAGATGTCGCCATTATTTAGCTCCGGATCCTGGCCCTCCTCGACAACCTGAATGTTCCAGGCTGTTTCGTCTCCTTCGGGCATCCATGAAACCTGAGCCGAATCCCATTCAACTGAAGAAGTTCCAATAGAGGTAGGGGCTAGACAATTTAACTCGTGCACATGAAAGTTATCGATGCGGACCTGTGTTGGTGAACCACCATTTTCTTCACTCAAAAATGCAATCCTTACTGTATCACCCTGATACTCGGACAAGTCAAAATTCAAAATCTCTGCACCATGCTGAGACTGATAACTATTATCCCATAGTCTTAATAAATCCCAGGTTTCACCATTATCACCAGAAATCATACATCTCAATGTATTGTTGCCAGTTATATAGTGTGGGTCAGCGTATGGACCATTAATATCTAAGAGAAGAAGCACAAAATCTAATTGGTACAAAGACTCCGAAGACAAGTGAATGCTCGGAGAAATCGCCCAGTTCACTTTATTATACTCATCGAAAACTGAAATAAGCGTATTGGGTTCAATCCCTGCAGAGTTGAGAGTATTGAGGTCCCAATCCGAACTTCCCCAATCTATGGGATGCTCTAAAGTACCTGTCGCTTGTTGCCAACACTCTGGGAATTCAGCCTGGGGACCAATGCCAAATCCTTCGAGATATTCCGGAGTAATTGTCGAACAGGAAGTATGAAGTTCAATAGGCCCAACCCATTCAGAAAGATCCTCTCCTTCAATGCATTCAGCTTGTACGTAAACTTCGTAAATAGTGCTCGAGCTCAGATCTGAAATTTCTGTAGTTGGATCGTCTGCCACATCAATGAGTGTCCCTTCATTCTCGGTCGGCTCGAAACCTGGCTCACCGTACCTCAAATTCCATTGTGCTTCTTCTCCAGTAGGGAGCCAAGAGATAGAAGCTGTTGAGTCTGTATAATTGATTAATGTTAGATCTTCAGGATTCGGACAGGTGGGGACATTTGTGATTTCGAAACTGGATAGTTTTATTTTGTACGAATAAACCTCCGGGTCTTCATAATCATCCGATACAACCCTGAAAGCAAATTCAAGAACATTTCCGGTATAACTGGACAAGTCAACGGTGATAACCTCACCTCCAATTGGTGATATGTATGTATGATTAATATGTCCAAGTGAAACCCAGTTTTCTGAACCTTCTAATGAGACTAAAAACTGAAGCGTGTCACCTTCGGAAAGCCTCTGGGCAGAGTTTATATTCGTTTCAAATACCTCGAGGTGGAATTCAGCCTGGTAATCACCTCCTGAAAGGTCAATGAATGGGCTTAGTAGCCAATTACTTCCTTCATCATTTTGGGATATAGAAGCTTCCTGGCCATGTCCGTTAGAAGAAGTGTGGTTCCATTTCGAAAACATCAAATGCTCAGGTCCATTATTCAAGTTGCCATTTTCTCCCTCTCTCCAACAGGAAGGAAGTGATTCTTCAAAATTTTCCGTGAAACCTACCGTGACAGGCTCACATAGTGTACTAAAGTTTATTGGGCCAGACCAGGAGTTTGATTCCACTCCTTCACAATTTTTCTGGTAATAAACTGAATAGTCGGTGCTCTGCTCAAGATTTTCCAATGTCGCTATATTGGAAAGAATAGGGTTGATTGTTGTTCCACTATCAACAGCAGGATCAAATCCCTCCGGGCCATAAACGATGCTCCAGTTTGTGTCTTCTTCAGGTAGATAAGACATTTCAATTGAATCGTAATCAGGGTGGCCAATGTCAAGATTATCTGATTCAATACAGTCAGTTCTTGACACGAAAATATTATCAAGCATGGTTTGGCTACTTGAAACCCCGGTTGCGATAAATCTAACCTTCATTGTTTCAGAGGGAGTTATAAAATCGTCCAGGTTATAAATTGCCAGCTCCCATTCATAAATCAATAATTCATTAATGGAATCAACTGGTATCCAACTAGCCCCATCATCATTAGAAACTTCAATTGCAAATGCATTGGTTTCATTCCAATAATTCCTCGTGTTAGTATGGTTAAAAGACAACTGCAACGATCCTCCACCCAGACCATCGAAAGTTGGCGATTCAAGAGCTGCAATATAATCAGAAGCACCTCCAAATGAAGCTGAAAACTGGCCATCATATGGGTAAAAATTTGGGAGGTTGGAATTTTCCACGGCAATCCAGGAGCTATATCCTTCGACCATAACATGTGTCATACTCCCTGGTACTCCTGTTTCGAATCCTTCACAGAAAACAACATCTGCACCACCGAATTCACAGTTTGTAGTGAACTCTAGAGGACCAATCCACTCTGACTCGAAAGAGTTTTCACAATCGGCTTTAACATAGACGTGATAAACGGTCTCTTCCGATAAATCTGAAATAAGCACATTCTGAGATTCAGAAGTGGAAAACGACTCGCCTTCCAGGCTATCTGGGTTGAACCCTACTGGTCCATATTGGACTACACTAACTGAAGCAGTATCGCTGGGAGTCCAACTGATTTTAGCAGAGTTGTTTGTGATATAGGAGACTGAAAGATCTTCTGGAGTGGGACACTCTGGAGACTGTCTTACAATGACATTTTTAAAGCAAACAGTGTTTTCAACAGTGTCTGCGGCTATTTCACCATCTGTAGCCCAAAAGACAATCTGAATTTCTTGTCCTTGATAATCATTTAAACTGAGTTTATAATCTTCCCAACCCAATACAAATTCGGAAGATTCAGTCCAGGAAGCCAGAGTCTCAAAATTTTCACCTTCATCAGTTGTGATTAGAAGTTGAACTTCATCATTTCCATCCAAATCACCGGCACCAATAGGCCAATATGGGTACTGTGAATCGTGTAAAGACATCCTAAATTCAAACAGTATTTCTGACGGTTCATTTGGGACCTGGATAGATGGACTGAAGGACCAATCATTTACACCAGTCTGATCAATTGAGAGACAATAAGCAGGTGACGATCCAGACCAAACAAAATCCCAATCGGTATAAGAATTATAAGAGGGGCCAATTTCCGGATATCCCCCATAAAACGTTTCCCAGCAATTTGGCTCTTCATCGATAAGAAGAGTTAGATCCACAGGCAGTTCAAAAGGATCGCAATTCATTGATGAACCATTTGATAGAATCTCTGAAAAAACTGGAAAGAAACTCTCCTCCGGATCAACAGTTGAAGGTGCTAATTGAGCATTCCCGCTTAAAGTAGCCAAGTAAAATATTGTGAAAAAAAGGAGGGTAAAAATGTTCTTTGAAGCTAAATGGTATAGGTTCATGTTAAGGTCTTTTTATAAATCTCCGCAAAATAATAAATTCAAAAGAGATGGCAGACACAAACAACAGATGAGGTCTAGAAAGGAATTTTATGAGCTATAGATCTTTTTGTCACTGATCTACAAATTCGACCTTCAAAAAGTAAGTACTTAAGACTAGCGTATTTTTAATCTGTTGGAAAGCAATTATTTTACTGAGTTTGCTGGCGAAGATTTGGCCGTAATGCATTAGTTTAGCTCCAATAGCCTTTTAACCAACTATTATGAGACAACTTACCTTTTGCATCGCAACCTTTTTCCTGACCCTTTTTAGCCTGCCAGTGCTGGCTCAGGGGGATACCGTGGTCGTTCAGACTTACACCTTCGAGGAACAAAATAATCCCGAAACCGCATACGATTCTCCCGGCAGAAGGTGGTTCGATTTCCCGGAGGATGACGGTACCGAGTATCAAAAAATACTGATGTACTACACACTCAAGTGTTTTGAAGACGGCACTGCCGGTGGACTCGGCTTCCCTTGTGGAGAGTGGGATTACACCACGCATACCTACCTCTATGAACACACCGGAGCGTTGGACTCCAATGCCCTTCAGCACCCGCTGTACCTGGCCAACAACATGGACTTTGAGGAGATGGAGTTTTCTGAGATTCCGCTAGTCAACACCTATAATTACGAGTTTTCGGAAACGGTGGTCTCCAATGTGATTTCCGAAGCCGAATACTCGATCAACAGCGACATGACTCAGGCGCTGGACTTGAGTTCTGGCATTCCTGCCAAAGTACAGTTTTATTATTCTGCCGATGAACTAACAACAGCCGGACTACAAAATGAAATTCAGAAAATCAGTCTGATGCTCGATGGTGAGGCTGAGTTGAGCAACTTTAGTCTAAAAGTCTCCTGGATGGACGAAGCTCCAATCGAATTGGTAGACGAAGACCTGGTAGAAGTGTTTTTTCACCCTGCCTTTTCTTTCACTTCCGGACAAACAGACATTTTTTTAGACAATACTATCGAATGGGACAACACTTCAGGGTTGCTCATGGAAATCTCATTCGATTCTGCTTCTGCTGGGTTCCAAATTTTAGGAGCTCAAGAAGGCAATTCGTTTCAGGCATCAGACGGAGATAACCAATACATCCTGCTCGATGGGCAGGACCAGGTTCAGATTCCGGCATCCTTGTTTGAAGGTGTGGATGAGGAAATAACCATAGGTTACTGGCTCTACGGAACCCCTGAATTTCAACCTGAAAATTCGAGCACTTTCGAAGGCGTGAATGCCAACAACGACAGAGTTTTGAATGTGCACAATCCCTGGGGGAATGGTCAGGTTTACTGGGATGCCGGAAATGAAGGCGGATACGATCGAATTAACGCTCAAGCGTCAGAGTCGGAATACGAAGGTCAGTGGAATCACTGGGCTTTCACAAAGAATACGACTACTGGCGAGATGCGAATTTTCTTGAATGGCGAAGAGTGGTTGTTCGGAGCAGACAAGGATAATTCAATGGCCGGCATCACACAGTTTGTGATTGGTTCTGCCGCTTCCGGAGTCAATTACTACCGAGGTGGCATGGACGACTTTTTTATTCTCGATAAGGAATTGACAGTTTCTGAAATTCAGGAATACATGAATTCATCATACTCAGGAACGCTTCCTCAGTCAGAAAACCTATTGGCATACTTTGAATTTGAGGACGTTTACGGAGAGCCTGTAACCAATTCCGCAGGTGAACTACACGGATTGGCGGTTGGCAATGCCGCTTTGCTCAACTACTCCGGAGAAGAGTTGAACGGATCAGAAGAGGTAACCGTTAAACCCTGGCTTTCTCTGTTTTCAGGAGAATACGAAACTACAGAAGCTACAGTGAATTATCAGGTAATCGAAGAATTGCCTCCGATATCAGTTGTTGAATACGGAGTAAACGGCAATCAGTTAGAGGTCGTAAGCACTGAGTCACTTTATCCGGTTGGTTTTTCCAATGAATACGATGTGAATGGTGATGTAATCAACTCTGTTTCCAACAGCATGTCGGAGCCTCTGATATACGTGAACGACACACTCAATTATTTCTCTCCTCCTTTTGAGGTGATTAACAGAATTGAACTCGGCAGATTTATTACTCCTTATGGTATTAACCTCGATATGGAAGATGGTTGGACCTGGGTGTATGACGTTACGGATTTTGAGCCATTGCTTCGCGGAGAAGTGGAGCTAGAGGCAGGAAACTGGCAAGAATTGTTGGATCTCAAGTTTTTATTCATCGAAGGAACACCACCGAGGGATGTCAAAAGTGTTCAAAACGTTTGGGCCGGCAACTACCAACTGTCTATCTGGAACGACAACGTGCCAGAAAAGTCTTTCACTGTGAACGAAGGTGATGAGATGTTTAAACTGCGAGCCACTACATCGGGTCACTTCTTCGGTCAGGGAAACAACTGTGCAGAATTTTGCTTCAATACCCACGACTTGAAAGTCAACGGAAACAACGAATACAGCTGGCAAATGATTCAGGAATGTGCGGACAATCCCCTTTACCCACAAGGAGGAACCTGGATTTATGACCGCGCAGGTTGGTGTCCCGGTGCTCCTGTTACCACACGAGAGTTCGAGTTGACTCCGTTTATCGAAGGAAATGAGTTTACTCTTGAATATGACATCGACTACGACCCGTACGGAAATTACTGGCTCATGGCACAGCTCATTTCTTACGGAGAAATCAATCATGCTGTGGATGTAGACATGACCGAAATTATCTCACCATCAGACTTTAAAATCAACAGCCGGGTGAATCCTATTTGCGACAACCCAATGATTAGAATTACCAATCAGGGCTCAGAGCCTTTGACGTCTCTTGATATCGAATATGGGGTCAACGGACAAATGCAGACTTACAATTGGACTGGAGACCTCGAGTTTATGGAAAGTGAAGTGATCACACTGACCTACGATGAAACAGATGAGTTTTATTGGGGAGACAACGAAGAAATGCTCACTTTCGAAGTGCAGCTTTCTGCTCCAAATGGCACAGTAGACGAAAATCAGAGTAACAACTACAACTCATCTCATTTTGTGAGACCACCCACTTATGCCTACGATGAGGATGAAGACGACAACAGAATTATTGTAATTACGAAAACCAATAACATCCCTTCAGAAACAGACGTGACCCTCAAAACAATTGACGGAACCACAATCTGGACAAGCGACTACACCCAGGCGAACTTTGAGTACAAAGATACCTTGACGTTGAACGCTGGTTGCTACTTCCTGCACATTGAAGATTCTGGTGACGATGGTTTGAGCTTCTTTGCCAACAATGACGGATCTGGTTATGTAAGGTTGAAAAAAGTCGGTGGATTGTTCTTCGAGTTTTTTGAACGCGACTTCGGTAAAGAGATCAGGCACTATTTCAATTTCCAAACAGACATTATTTCTGAAGTGGAAGAATACGCAGAGGAGCCATCTATCAGCATCTACCCAAATCCATCTTCAGATAGATTTTACTTACGAGGAAACAAGCTTATCGGTGATTTAGATATCCAGGTTTACGATGGCTCAGGGAAGCTGGTACAGGAGATGTCCAGGAGGCTCACAAGTTCGTCAGACAGAGTGGAGATAGATATAAGCGATCAAACCGATGGAATTTACAATGTGATTGTAAGATCAAAAAGTGATTCTTATTCAAAGCGAATTATTAAGAATTAAAGTCGATTCAATCGTTATCAACTATAGTTAGATCGAAATGGAATTCTCAGAGAATGCCTCCTATTAATTTAGGGGGCATTTGCGTTTTGGGGATGTTCTTAAAATCTCAATCTCTTAATATGATCTTTTTATTTACCACAAGGTCCTCTGTCTCAATCTGCAAAACATAAGTCCCAACTGGCAAATCGGAAAGATTGATCTGATTGGCTTTTGGATCTAACTCTCGAATTAAACGACCAGTGAGGTCGAGCACCTTAAGCGAAGTAATTATTGACGGGCACTCGATAGATAACCTGCCATTTGTCGGGTTGGGGTAGAGGATGACTTCTTCAGCTTCGGCAGTGACAGGGTTAATGGAAACTTCAAGGTCGTCTTCGATAATTTGCTCGAAGGCGTGAAAATGGTAGTTCCTGAAGCGGCTGTGTCTCTGGTTAGTCGCGAAGGTTAGAGTTCCGTATGAGGTGTAGGTCTCTTCGTTCTCAACATGTATAATTGAGCTTCCACTTTCGCCAGGGATTCCGTTGGACCCTTCAATTATAATATGCAATTCAGAAGCTTCTGAGATCGCTCCATAGCTGAAATACAAAGTGTCGCCATTATACTCGTTTGAATCCCAGGGTACACTGGCATTGGGGTAGGAAAACTTGTAGAATGTGTGACTTTCTAAAGCGTCATCATCCTCATCAAATCCAATGGAAATCCAACCCACTTCATCGCCAATGGGCTCCTCAAGTTCGAGAATTGCAAAGTCTTCGGATGCGATGTCCCAGTCCCGGAAAAAGTAGATCTTTTTCACATAACTGCCAGGAAGCCATGGAAAGCTTCCGTTATCGAAAGCCGGACTGGCAAAAAGCCTCTCTACGAATAACTCGTTGCTCGGTGAGTTGGCCAGGCAATGTGTGGCTGTGAGCACATGTCTTCTGCTAATCATGCTGCCTGAGCAATGTGATATCAGTTCTCCATCAATTTCCTGAAAGAGCTTTATGGTTGTTCGATTTGGATAATTCTCTACATCGTAGAAATCTGAAACTTTTTGCTTGAGGGTATATTGACTTCCGGGATAAACCTCTTCTGTTGGAAGTGAGAGTTCAAGCTGTTCAATTTCGGGAAAATAATTGCCGACAAAAAAATTGGTAGTGCCGCTTGTCAGGTTCTCATCATATCCGATGTTGGTAATTGAATCTACAGTTTCTGCTTCGAGGTCGAAGACGAGGATGGGTTTTTCGGATTGAGCTCCGAGTTGGGTTGAAAGGACTAATAAGAATACAGAAATAGAAACAGTTTTCATTATTGGTGTTTTCGTGAAAAGGCTTCTTACTAAATGAGTTTTCAATTGATTTATTGTAAAGTCTTAGAGAAGGCATTATTGATTGATTAATAGGTCATTCATCGATTCTATTGTCCCTTCCAGCTATCCATACTGGCCAATTATCAACATTTTTATTACATTCGTCCCACTTATTAATTAATCAAAACCAAGCTATGAAAAGATCTTACCTAACATTATTACTTTCAATTTTTGCGTCTGCTTCATTCGCACAGTTTCCTCTAACTTCTGATAATCATGTGCCTGCACAAGGCGAGGAGTATCTTTATTATTATTCTACTGACATGAGTCAGACAGATATTTATAATGAGGGAGCCAACCAATCTTGGGATTTGACTACTACTCCTGAATTATCTGTCCCATCGATATACACTAACCCGGCAGATGAGGACGAAGGATCCAACTTTCCAGATGCCAATCTAGTAGAGAATATTTCTCAGGGAGGCCAAGACAGCCAAAATTATTATAAGGCAGATGCTGATGGTTATTCGCTTGAAGGTCAATTTATTGAAGGTCAGGGTCGTATCACCTATAACGATCCAAGAGAGATACTGCAATTCCCTTTTGAATATGGTGACACTTATAACGGGACTTTCTCAGCTACAGTTGAAAACCTCACCAACGGTCAAGTCTTCGATCGATCTGGTGAAATTGAAGTAGAAGTAGATGGTTACGGAAACCTTCAAACTCCAGATTTGAATATTGAAAATGTTGTTAGAGTAAAAGCTATTTACACTTATTCGGATGAGTATATGGGAACTCCGGTTTTCGATTATACAGATACCTTGTTCATTTGGTATCACCAAAACACAGCAGCTCAGGTTGGATCATACACATCTTTTTCAACAGGTGGCTTCACGCAATTGAGAAGGGTTACCTACATTGATCCAAATGAGGTCAATGTTTCAGAATTCGAACTAGCTAATCAAAATGACATTTCGGTTTATCCAAACCCTGCAAGTGATCAGATTACTTTTCGAAACGTGAAAAACGAAGGTCAGACGGCTTCAGTCTACAACTCGTTCGGACAAATCGTTATGAAAGTAAAACTCGAAGAAGAGAGATCGTTGGATATTTCTAATCTTGAGCCTGGAGTGTATTTCATTACCTGGCACACCGGTACAACAAGTCAGTCTGAAAAGTTGGTAGTCCGCTAGTGGCCCCAATTTTCAGATTGAGTAATTACTGGTGAGACTCACTCTCTGGCTTTGTCATGCTTACACGCCATATAGAACTGAAATTATTAAAGTCTTTTCCCTTCCGATACACCTGTAAATATTTGTGCTATAGTGATTTTTGTGGTTAACTTGTATACTGCAACTACCCATAGAAAAATTTGGTCTTCAGCACTAGGTGAGATTATTGAAAGGAAAATATAAGTTTGATCGGTCTCAATCTGCAAAACAGATTGGAGCAAGTTCTCGCAGAATGTACAACCAGGCTGTCAGGTTGCTGATATTCATCGCGGCATCATTGTTTAGCTTTAGCGGTTTTTCTCAAATCATCGGAACCTTTGGATACGGTGGCAATGGAACCTTCGAAATTGCCTCGGTCATCAAAAACCTGGATAACGAAGTTTTCATTGTTGGTTCAGCATTTAATGAAACTGACGAAGATATTTTAGTGATCAAACACTCGCCCGAGGGAGAGCTTCTATGGAGTAAGTTTTTTGGAGTAAATGGAAACATCGAAACGGCCAGGAGTGCGGTTACAGACGGAGAAGGTGGGATTTTTGTTATCGGGCAATCGACTTCAGCAAGTGCCAGTAATACCTGGTCTGGTGCGTACTTAATTCGAATCAATCAGCAGGGAGAAGTGGTGTTTTCGAATCGATACACGGCTACAACGGATGGCGCTGTTTCGGAGAAAGGAATTACCATGACGAGAATTGACGATGCGCTTTATCTCGGAGGGTTGGCCTATCAGGGTATTAATGAAGACTGGAGTGACTATTTCATTATTCAAACAGGATTAAACGGCAGTACTAATTGGTCAAGGTCCTACGGTACCTCGATGTTGCAAAGCATTTCTACCTTGAGCAACGGAGGCAGTCAGAGCCTTATCTCAACCGGGAAAATGACTAGCGATCATGTTGGAGTTGATTTTGCCGCAGGAATTGGAAGGTATAGTCTGGACGGTACTCCTGACTGGCTCAGAAAACTGGAGTACGGATCGAACTTCACACCAAAAACAATTATGACAGCGCCTAATTCGTATGTCGTTTTTGGAGCAACAGGAGCAGAAAATTCGGGTGAGAGAAATTTTATTTTGGTGCGGGTTGATGAAGATGGAGAGACGATTTGGGCAAAAGAGATTTTGATGGCAGGTGATGAAACACCTGTGGATATGAAGTATATCAACAACAAGATTGTTATCAGTGGCTATGCCGATGGTTTTGCCGATCAACCCAACCACATTGTTGTGATGTCATTTGATCTCATCGATGGCGACTTGCTCTGGAAAAAAGCTATCAATGATTCTTCGGATGATTACGTTTACCCTGAACGAGAAAATCTAATCATCGAATCCACTGGAGAATTAGTGCAGGTTGGCTATACGACCTTTGCAGGTGATGGCAGTGGAAACTCTGAAATTCGCGTTACTCACGTTGGTCCAAATCAGGAAAATACTTGTGGCGAATTTGAGCCTACCTGCCAGGCAGTGGATATCAACGTGCTCAACAACGAGATTGACCTGGAGCCGGCCTTCAACTTCACAAACTTTGTAGTGGGTAGCTATGCCCAGGACACGGTACTAAATTCAAGCTTATGTGTCAGCGAAGTGAATGTTATTGAGCCTGATTCAATAGACATTTGTTTTAACGCGCCAGACACTATCGAAACTGTGGATCTGGATTTCGACAACTACCTCTGGTCTACTAATGAAACTACTCCTGAAATCGTTCCTGATGCTGAAGGTTGGTACTGGGTAGATGCAGAAATCAACGGATCCGTATTCACGGATAGCATTTTTGTCAGCATCACCACACCAACGATAGATCTTGGACCAGATCAGTTTCTCTGTGAAGGTGAGGAATATGAGATAGTACCACAGGGAAATTACAATTCACTGGAGTGGATGAGTGGTGAAAATTTTGATCCCAGTCTTTCTGAGTCGGGCAGTTACTGGGTTGAGGCCGAAATCGATTCTTGTTTTGCCCAGGACTCTATTGAGATTGAGGTCATCGAAGAACCCGAAGTGGATCTTGGCAACGCCCTGTTATTGTGCAGTCCGGCTGATTCAATTTTGGTGAACTCCGAATTGGATCCGGGTTACAACTTCGAGTGGAACAACGGTGGTGATGAGCCACAGTCTTATTATTCAGCAACCGGATTGCACTGGTTGGAAGTAACTATTGAAGACTGCACTTTTGACTACGAGTTCGAAATTTCCCTGGCCACTCAAAACCTGATTGATCCTACGGAACTGACCATTTGTGATGGGAGCTCTGTAGAGGTTGGTTTAATTGATCCGGAGATGGATGGAAGTTGGAACATTGGCGAAACCGGAAGCGAAATAGAAGTGGAAGAGGCGGGAACTTACGTAGTGGAGGTCTCTGAACAAGGTTGTCTCCTGATCGATTCGGTTCAGGTTGAACTCATCCAGTCTCCAGAGTACGGAGTGGAAGATCAGGAAGTGTGTCCAGGAACGACTTACATAGTGGAGACACCAGGTTTTGCCGGACAAGTTTGGGTGAACGGATTGGAAACCACTGAAAGTGAAGTAGAGGTCTATGCAGGGAATCATCAGGTTCAGTACATCTACTATGGCTGCTCTTTCTCTGTCAATTTCGATGTGGACTACACTAAAGACACGCTCGACTTCGACACGCACTACGCCATTTGCGATGGCGACACGTTGGTTTTGTCCGTGAGCGATTCGCTGAATCCCATTTGGGATGGCTTTGCCGAATCGTCTAGCTTCAGCATCACCCAGGGTGGAAATTATGAGCTCGCATTTGAGATGTTTGAGTGTACGTTCAGAGAAACTATTGAGGTGAAATACGAAGGAACCTGCCCTTGTTCAGAACCTGTGTTCATCCCGAATTCGTTTACGCCCAATTCAGATGGAAACAATGAGTTCTTCAGGCCGGTCATTTACTGTCCACTAGATGAGTATCACCTGATGATTTTCAATCGCTGGGGACAGAAAGTGTTCGATTCTAAAGATCCTGAAGCGCTTTGGGACGGTTCCAACCGGGGCGGAGACTACTTCAATCAGAACGACACTTTTCAGTACGTCCTTCAGTACAGTAAAAAATCTTCCACCGAGGTGGAGACTGTTCGAGGGCACGTTACTGTGGTGAGATGAAATATGAAGACGACTATACTGAGTTGTATCAATCAAGTCTATTCCTTCTCCCTCACCGGTATCCAAACTTCTTCTTCCGAATCTGGGGCATTGTAGCCCTTGTAGTTTTTGCCGAGCACTTCGAAATGCGGACGATCGTCAAGTTCGTACTTTGACGCTGGCAACCATTTGGTATAAATTTCAATAATATTACTCTGAAACTCTCTGGCTGTTCCTTTATGAAGGTAAGTCGCGTACAAGCCTTCGGGCAATTCAAAAGTTTTCATCCCTTCGGGAACTGAATCGAAATTTGAAACCTTCACCAGCGCCCACTTAGTGAATTTGGTTTGAGGCTGGAAGTCAAAATCAGCAGGGTAGTGCTGAAGGGATATTAACTCGTTACCCACGCGATTTTCAATTTCTTTTTTCCTGGGCATGAAACTACTCCAAAGTTCGGCCGTCCGATCCTCGCCAAAAGAAGTTTCTATATTTATTCCAACGAGCTTTCTCTTTTTTAGGAATACGATCTCGGGGTTGGGCATCACGATGAATTTAAGAGACCTTAAAAATAGCCTTTTCTCTCTGTATAAATTCTCGCAGGTGATTGGGCTTTCTGCCTGTCAGGTCAAAAACGCTGGTACTTACTGCGGGCTCCTTTTGAAATCTCGGTAAAAAATGAAGCATGATCATTACCAGGATGAAACCACTTTTCATTCCTTCCTTACTTTTGATCGCATAAAACCGAAGCGGATTAACTGGTGTGTAATCTATTCGACTTCCCGTTTCTTCAGTCAGCAGCTGACAAACTTCATGGAAATTGAGCTTTTCGGTACCTGTGATTTCGAATGCCCGGTTTTTATACCTGTCAAACTCATCGATGAGCACGGCACTCGCTCTACCGATATCTGCAGTGTCAACCCAGAGAAATTTTGCATGGCCAGCGGGTAAAATTATTTTCTTTTTCTCCTGAATATCTCTGAGAAGAGTTGTACTGAGATTCTGCATAAAGTAGCTCGGCCTAACAAAGACGTACGGAATATCAGCCTCCCTTATCAGCTTCTCAATTTTGTAGTGCGGGATAATGCTGCTTTTCTCTACTCCCTGCACTGACAAAAAAACAATGCCAGAACCAACTTTACTGATGATGTCAATCAGTGGTGCAAACACTCGGTTTACATCGCTAATGTGTGGTGGACGAAGAACAAAAACAACATCGACTCCTTTGAGAGCAGTCTCAAAAGTTTCCTGATCATCAAAATCGAAGCGGACAAAATCTAGCCTCGGGTTTTCATCAAATTGTTCTCTGCTCTTTTCAATGTCTCTCACAGCTGCGATCACCTGAATTTCTGATTTCAATTCAAGCAGTGACTTAATCACTTCGCTACCTACATTTCCCGTGGCTCCAAGAATTAAGGCATTCTTGTTTTTCATAGTCTCCAGAATTCTAATAACAATTTTATCTCAGGGTAAAGATAGTTGTAGAATCGAAAGCCTTTGCGAGAATTTAATGATCACGCCAACCGTAAGGGTTTACATCAGCACTGGTTATTTCAGAATCGATCTTTCCGGTTTCGACATCTTCTATGTAGCGCATCGAAATGGTGCTCCATTTCAAGGAAGATACCTTGTCTTTAAATGATTTTTCCTGGCCATCGAATAGAATCTCAATTAGCTCCTTTTTGCCGGCACACTCGAGTTGCTCTGTTTTGCCGTCCTTGTAAATTATTGTGTAATCAGTCATAACCTGGTTTTCATATAAATCAAACTTCGTTCTGAATTGTTTGAATAGTCCTTTTCAAACAGAATCTTCAGATCATCAAAGAACTGTGTTTTTTGAAGTTGTTTACTTCGTTTTTTGACTTGATCTTATTGAAAAGCAGTTTAAATTGAAGCGCACAAATGCCTTTCCTATGGTTTTACAAACTTCAATGCTGTCTCGAGTAGCGCTTCTCTCTCTGCTCTTAATGTTTGTTTTTCAGTCTTTTGCTCAGCAGGGAGAAACACTCAGGTCTGTAGTGGTTGATTCGGAAACAAGCGAACCACTAACTTACGCCACGGTGGTCAACCTGAGAAACGGGAAAGGAACAGTGACTGATGAGACGGGTGTTTTTAGGCTCAATGATGTTCGAAAGGATGATATTATCTATTTCTCATTTGTTGGCTATGAAAATCGAAAGGTCGAAGCTTCACAAATCTTTGAGTCAAATTTTGTTGCGCTCACTCAAAGGGCTGAGCTTGTGGGTGAGGTAATCATCTCAGCTGATGACAGTTATTTGTATGATTTGATTAGGGAGGCAAAGAAGACGGGAACCAATGAAAGGAAAATAGCCAAAACGTACTTTTCGCTGCAAAGCAACACGAGAGATAAACAAGTCGAACTCCTCGAATGCTACTACAACGGAGAGTTTGCAGGATACGATGTCGATAAACTAAATCTAAAAAATGGACGAATTGCTCTGGCTTCGTTCGAGAAAAAGTATTTCATTTCGACAGAACCGAGCAAGGTGCTGTGCATGTACAGCGCAATTAATGGGAGTGACTATTTCCCTTTCAATCCTTTAGAGCTCCGCCACCGCGAGTTGAAGAAAAGCTATGATCTCAATCTTTTTTCGAAATACAAGGACGAAAAGGGGGATGTGGTTTATGTGATTTCTTTCGAACCTCTGGAAGACGAGCGCTCACATTTTTCTGGAAAAGTGTGGATTGATTCATTGCGAAAGGATATAATCAAACTTGAGCTTAGTGCTGACAATGTGGCCAATTATCCCTTTGTCCCCATTTGGCCTTCAGATTCACTGCTGAAAGTAGGAATGGAGTTATCAAAAACCTATCAGCGAATTGATGGAGAGATGTACTTAAAATCACTGGATTTCAACTACGATCTACGTTACAAACACCGCGATGGTTCAATTGATGACATTTCCACGCGAGCAGTCCTCTATGCCTACGATTATGAAAGAAGATTTGAATTGCCATTTTTTCACTTCTCCAACCCGGATATTAGCGACTACAGAAAGATAAATGCCATTCCCTACAATGCTTATTTCTGGGAGAATTTTGATGAGTTTAAATTGAATGACTTACAAGACAAAAACAATCAGTTTGCCAACGACCCATCCACGGTTAGTAACAGAGAAATGTTTGTACGGTCGGCCTTTGGAGAAAAAGGCTTTTTGCAGCAGCCCTACGTTCACTGGTCTGGAAAGCGAATTGTGTTTAGAGAGCAGGAGTATGACAAAGCAGAACTCTATGAACTGGCTAAAAAACCTCCAGCGGAGAGATACCACCTTTGGGCACAAATTTTTCTCGATGTAAATCAAATTGACGACTCACTGCATTTTCTCACAAGTACTATAATGGATCCGTACGCCAGTTACTACCACTTTCCAATGGACGATACAGCGCGCGCTTTCATCAATCTTTATTTCGATCAGATTGAAATCGAGCGCAGAATTCTCAATGAGCAGCTAAAAAAGTGCAGTTCGGAAGGTGAGATGGCCAAAGTTTATTTCGACAGGCTGGAAATGATAAATCGAATGACGAGCACTTTTCTGAAGGATGTTGAAAGAGGTTTAAATAAACAAGGAATGCGCAAATGGAACGAAAGAACTGTGGAACATCTGGGCATCGATAACCTGGCTCTATTTAGGGTTTACATCGAAGAAGTGGAAGGTGAAAACGGTGGTCCCTGACCTCGGTATCAATCATCGCGGAGAGCTTCCGCATTCAGAGGTAGGCAGATTTTAAAAGTTGCTCCTTCACCAGGTTGGCTATCCACCTCGATGGTTCCAAAATGATTGTCGACAATTTTTTTGCAGAGAGAAAGTCCGATTCCAGTGCCTTCCTGTTCTTTGTCTAATCTCTTGAAAAGCTCAAAAACCTTATCCTGATACTGTGGGTCAAAACCTGGTCCGTTGTCCGAAATGTCTATTTCCCAGTAGTCTGTCTTGTGAAATGTATCTGGAAATTTATCTGAGCATTTCGAGTTGAGCAAGGTGCATTCGATTTTTATGTGCGGTTGTTCATCGCAAAACTTCAGGGAGTTGCCGATTAGATTAGAAAATAGCTGATGCATTTGGATCGGAATAGCCGCAATTTCCGGCAGCTCACTGTGCTCGATTGTGGCATTTTTTTCCTCAATGAGAACTTCGAGGTCGTCCTTCACCTGGTCGAGTGTTTCTTCAAGGTTTACAGGAACAAAGTCAGCCGTTTGAGATAGTTGAGAATACTCAAGAACATCTTTGATGAGGTTGGTCATTCGGGTAGCTGACTTCTGAATTTTTTTAAGGCTACGTCTTGCTCTTTCTTCGTCCTGAATATCCTTTTCAAGCAGGTCAGAAAACATTCTGATCTTTCTCAGAGGTTCCTGCAAATCGTGCGATGCCACAAACGCAAACTCTTCCAGTTGTTTGTTCCTCAGCTCAATGTCCACAGCGTATTTCTGCATCTGGTCTTGCGCCAGTTTTCGCTCTGTGAGGTCTCGGCTCACTTTAGTGAAACCGATGATTTCGTTCTCGTCATTGTGGAGTGCAGTGATCACTACGCTTCCCCAAAATGTGGAGCCGTCCTTTTTCACGCGCCAGCCCTCGTCCGTAGAGCGTCCTTCCTTCTTTGCTTTTTCGAGCAGTTTGTTAGGGAGACCATGCTCAATGTCTTCTCTGGTATAGAACTTTTTAAAGTTCTCACCGATAATCTCTTTTTCAGTGTAGCCCTTAATATCTTCTGCACCCTTATTCCAGTTCACAACTCTTCCTTCCACATCGAGCATGATGATGGCGTAATCTTTTACTTCATCTACCATTTTGTGATAGCGTTCTTCGCTAAGTTTTAAGCTGTGTGTTCTTTCTTCTACAAGCTGCTCCAATACTTCAGAGAAAAGCCGGTAGCTGTTTTCGCTCTGTCGCAGTTCTTGTTCTTTCTGTTCTTTGTCAGAGATGTCTGCAAGAATGTGCAGTGTCTCTTTTACTTTCCCGAGGGTGCTGTAGATGGGCTTTATGTGAAGTAGTACGTTTTTCTTAACACCACTGGGGCGTTCGATTTCCATTTCCAGGGCTCTAAAGGCACGATTGTCTTCAAAGCTCGACCATTTTTGGTGTTGGGCGACTGTGATTTCCGAGCCTTCTATATCGAATTCTCGATAAGCTCCGCTCCAATATTCCGAGTCCAGGTCTGGCGTGCGTCCCCAAAGATGAAGAGCTGCGCTGTTGTAGAAAGTGATTTTCCCCTGTCTGTTGCAGATGTAGACTGCAAGAGGAATTTCTTCAAGAATTTTATAACTGTATGCAAAGTTTGGAAGTGAGTAGCCAGGACCACTTCGGTCGAATGACTTTCCCGGAGAAGACTCAGACATTATTTGACCAGAATTTTGTTTTACAAATCTTAAACAAACAAGTTATATCAGTTTGTTCACTGCACTGATGAGATACAACTCATCTTTCGGCCCTTAGATGTATCAAATAATCTGATGGTTCTTTTTGAAATACAAAACGCAAGCTTTCTCTCAGATCGTCAATTCTGCTGGGCTTGGGCAAAAAATGACGTGCTCCCAATTCTTTAGTTTCTTCGATATCTCTTTCGTGGGTGGAGGTGGAATAAACAATGACATTCATGTCCTTGCAATTAGGCATTTTGCTGAATTCTTCCAGAACTTCTTTACCAGATAATTTGGGCATATTGAGATCGAGAAAAACGAAGTCGGGTTGAAAATCGCCATTGCCATTGAGCTTTTCGATGCCATCCAGACCATTAACTGCCGTGTACAGTTCCGTTTCGAGTTCCAGGTCCTGCAGGGCAATGCTAAAGATCTCTCGATCGTCAGCATCGTCATCTATTAAAAAACACGTAATCAATTGCTCTTCAGTTTAAGTTTCAATAATCCATCGAAAATATCAAAACAGAATGAAACTATCACACAACTCAACTGACCAATTTGCTGCTGGAAGTGAGAAGACAGACAAGGTTCTCCGAAGCTACTCGATAAAGTCTTCAATCTCAAAGTGAAAAGTGCTGCCTTTTCCAGGCTCGCTCTCCACCCACATTTTTCCGTTGTGGCTCTCTACAATATTTCTGCAGATAGAAAGTCCGATACCATTGCTGTCTTCGCTAGGCTGGATAGATTTGAAAACCTGAAAGATGAAATCGAATTGACTTTCTTCGATACCAATACCATTGTCTTCAACTTTGAAGTGCAGGTAATGTCCTTTCTTTACGCAGCTTATTTTTATTTCTGGTTCTCTGTCTTCACTGCTGTATTTCAGTGCGTTGCTCAAAAGATTTGTCATCAGTCGTTTAAAAAGGATAGGGTAAACCCGAACCCTGTCTACTTTAGAGTTGAAAGTTATCTTTCCGCCTGAAACCTTGAGGTCTTGTGAGAACAGCTTTTTCACCTCGCGCATGATTTGAGCCAGATTCACCGTTTCCAGCTCTTCGTTGACCTTACCGCTACGTGAATACTTCAGTAGGTTTTCGATCATGCTATTCATGTCGTTCACCGCATTCGACATGATTTCGAAATACTTATCCATCATCTCTGGAGTCGATGAACCTCTTTTCTTTTGAATGAGGTTGATCATCCCAATGATGTTTCTCAAAGGAGCCTTCAGATCGTGGGAAGCAACGTAGGCAAACTCTTCCAGATTTTTGTTGAGACTACTCAGCTTGCTATTTTGTTCTCTCAACTGGTCGTTGAGCTTATTGATGCGCTCCTCATAATCGCGTTGAATAGTTGCTTCGTGTTGAATGGAGAAAAATCCAATGAGCGTGTTGTCGTGATCGTACATCGGCTCACAATGGATGCTGACCCAATATTTTTCACCGGTTTTGGTGTAATTAATGACGTCAACGTCAAACGGCTTTTCTTCTTTTAAACTCTTCCTCATCAGCTCTACAGTAGATGGGTCAGTTTCTTCACCCTGCAAAAAGTCTCCGGGTTTTTTACCCAACACTTCATACATCTCAAAGCCTGTGAGTTTCTCAAAGGCGTTGTTCACAAAAGTGATCTTCTCATCAGCATCTGTAAGAACCAGCGAGTTTGTGGTCTGATCGACTAATAAAGAGAGCTTGTCAAGCTCCTGAGTCATTTCGATTTTGTGGCGAATGTCTCTGGTCGTTGCCAACACGCTCGTTACTTTGCCCTCCTGATCGGTTATTTGCTTGAGCTTTGTTTCGTACCAGTCTTCGTGTCCATTGTTATTTCGGAGAATCACTTTTAGCGTTCCGGCTTTGTCGCCAAATCGGTGATCAGAGATCATAGATTTCAACTTTTCCTGATGTTCGGGTTTCGGCATCAGATCAGTGAGCCTTTTGCCCATCAGACTTTCGGGAGTGTAACCGATAAGGTCCTGAGCAGAAGGAGAGAGGTAAGTGATCTCACCATCTAGATTGTGGAGACTTACGAGATCGTTAGAGTTTCTCGCGATGATTTCAAAAAGCTCAGTTTGCTTCTTGAAAACAGAGCTCACCTCGTTAAGCGCTTCATTGGAAAGCTCCAGTTTTCTATTGGCCGACTTCACAGCTGTGATGTCAAAGAAAGTAATGATGACTCCCTGAATCTCCTTGTTCATGGTTTTGAAAGGGCTCATCCTAACTATGTACTCCTTTCCAGAATCGTCTTTAACTGTAGTTTCAAACGAAGTGATTTCATCGTAAACACGATCCACATGTTCCATTAAATCCTGCACCTGAATCTTTCCTCTAAAATTGCTGACATGACGACCAATGTCCTGTTCATTGAGGTTCAGGATTTTCTTTATCGCTGGAGTGAATTTGCGGATGTTGAGGTTTGAGTCCAGGAAGAGTAGAGCAATATCTGTGCTCTGAATGAGGTTGTTGAGGTCGTTGTTGGCATTGCTGAGCTCTTCTACTTTTTCCTGATATTCAGCATTTACTGTATATAGCTCCTCGTTTACCGACTCCAGCTCTTCGTTGGAACTCTGCAATTCTTCATTGGCCGCTTGCAGCTCTTCGTTGCTGGATTCCAGTTCTTCAATTGTCGTTTGCAGGTTTTCCTGATTCACCCTGAGTTCGCGCTCGAGAATATCGATCTTCTCGCGCGAAGCCATGCTCAAATCCAATTCATTGGACTCCGCAATTTCTTCAGTTTTTTCTTTCACCAAAAATGTTGCAGCCATCAGTTGGTGGCCTTTTTGGGAGGCTAGTTTTCGAATGTGGATATGGAGACGTTCATCTTCGCCATACACCTCCTTAAGCTTTTCATCTAGCTTGATGTTTTTCAGCAAGTGAACCTCACCGCTACCCAGTGCCCTGTTGGTCATCATTTCGAAAGACAGGGCAATGTGATCTGGAAGCATTCGCAAGATGTTGGTGCTGATCTCTCCCTGAGGTAATTTAAGCCATTGGTTCACCTTTCCTGTGGTGTGAACTAATTCAAAAGAATCGGAATAGACTATGGTGTCTGGAGCGAACTCCTGAATAATTGCCTCCTGAATCTCGCTAAGCATTCTTCTCGATGGATTGTAGGCATAGTAGCTCTCGTTGGAGGGAGGTGTGCTTTGATTATTCTGTTCCTTTCCGCTGATCTTGGCTGTGTTCACGTGCATCGGTTTTCTTTCTCTGAGGTGCACCAGCTTTTTACTGTTTTTGTTGAGGTAAATTTTGTGCTTGCTATCGAGTTCAGAAAACTGCTCGCCCTTTTGGCCAAGCGACTCACTCGATCCGAGAAAAAGTACACCGTGCTGCTTTAGCGCATACTGAAATAAAGAATAAAGCCTTTGCTGAACATTGCTGTTTAGGTAGATCAGGAAATTGCGACAACTCAATAAATCGATCTTGCTGAAAGGAGGATCCTGAATAACGTTGTGAATGCTAAAAACAATCATCTCCCGAATTTCTTTAGCTATCGAATAGCCTTTTTTCTGTGGGATGAAGTAATTATTGAGATAGGAGGTGGGAACCTCGTTCGAAATGCTTTCCGGGAAAATCCTGTTCGATGCAATTTTAATCGCTTCCTTGTCGAGATCTGTAGCGAAAATTGTCACGTCATAGTGAAGCTTGTGTTGCCTGAGATAATCTTTGAATAAAATAGCCAGACTGTAAGCCTCCTCACCGGTAGAGCAGGCAGGCACCCAAACCCGAATGGACTTGATGTCGGATGTGCTTTCCACAATTTTGGGAATCACTTCATCGTAAATCTTTTGAAATGCCTCTTCATCTCGGAAGAATCGGGTCACACCGATCAATAGTTCACTAGCCAGTTGATGAGCTTCAGTTGGGGAAATCCTCAAGTAGTCGCGATACTCAGTGAGATCTGAATACCCCAAAATTCCCATTCTCCTTGTTGTCCTTCTGTAAATCGTAGAAATTTTATAATCCGCAAAGCTCACGCTGGTTTGAGAATAAACCGCATCTAGTATTTCCGAAATTTCAGCCTCCTTGTCTTGAGGATCGATCTCATATTTTTGAGTCTTGCTCTTGTTGTCAAAGAATACGGCAAGCTCTTTTGGGATTTCTCTGATTTTACACACTTTGTCAACACAAGATGTCTGGATGGCGTTTTTGGGCATGCCGTCAAACTTGGCTGTATCCGGATCCTGGGCGATGACAAGACCGCCCATTTCTTTGATGTACTTGATCCCCTCAGAGCCGTCACTTCCCGTTCCAGAAACCACAATTGCAGCAGAGTTGTCTTTTACTTCATATGCAAGAGATTCGAAAAATGAACTGATTGGAAAACTGAGCTTTCGATCTTCCTTTTCGCTCAAAACAAATTTGCCGTTTTTGAGCTCTACAAATTTCTTGGGTGGATTGAGGTAAATGTGATTGGCCTCGATTTCGAGACCGTTTTCGATGACTTTTATAGGAAGAGAGGTGTGCCGAGCCAGAAGCTCATCCATCAAGCTCTTGTGGTTTGGCGCCAGGTGCTGAATGACCACAAATGCATAGCCTGAAGTGGGGTCGATATTTTCAAAAAATGCCTCGAGGGGTTCTAATCCTCCAGCCGAAGCCCCGATACCTATGATCGGGAAAGTGTTCTTTCCAGACATAAATTACTTATCTAATTGTTCACTCGGGATGCTTTATTTGACGGAACCCCAGCCGCGCTTACAAAGAAGTGATTATTCTGGAAGATTTCCACACCTTCTGGAAAATAATATACTCCAGGAGCTTATTGACTGGTCGTTCCTCAAAGACGCAGGCAATCTGCCATTCCGCATGTATGGCCATCTTCGTGAGAATTAACTCACTTTTATCCCGTGCTTTTCCAAAAGGCCCAGGACTTCAGGAAGGGAGAAAATCGCGTCCCTCACATTATTTAACTCTGGATCAATAGAGTAGTTCATCGACTTTCTGAAGTCGGCTTTTTCCAAACTCGTTCTTTCGAATGTGGCTTCAAGCAAATCGCAGTTTGTGATCTTCACCTGCTTCAATTCACATTCGGTAAAATCAACTCCTTTTAAATGACACGATTCGAACCGACATCTGTTAAGCTTCATTTTGAAGAAAGATGAATGGTCAAGGATGCAGTTTTTAAAGTCAGCCTCAAACCCAAACTCATTGCAATTCTCAAATTGCAGCCCGAGCATTTTGCAATTTTCAAAAGTTACTTCCTGAAAGGCTGTCTTCCACAGGTTGCAATTACTAAAATCGCAATCGAGGAACTCAGTTTCCAAAAACCTACAAGACAAGAGGTCCGCATTGGAAAATGAGCAACCGATAAAAGTGCATAGTTCGAAATCCCCGCTTTCGAATTTTGATTCTGAGAAATCGAGTTTTTCAAAGGTTTGCTCCAGGGTGTTATTGAAGGTCATCGTAGAGTTCTTTGGATGAGACAAAGCTAATTAATGTGAGTTAAACGATGAACCTACAGTGTAGTATGGGAAATTGCTCTTTACTGACTTAGCTTTCATAGTTACAGCTTATACATTCATAAGAATTATAAATGAAAATTATCCAGATGAATCTTTTAAATTAGGGACGTGAACTTTCAAAAAATCATACAATATGGATAGTAACGAACATCACGATTCATCCTCAAATGGATCGAAAAGCTATAACAACAACAGCGGTGACGCCAGCAAGTGCCCTTTTTTGGCGGGAAGAAGCAACGGTGCCGCAGGTAGCGGAACTCGCAATGACGATTGGTGGCCCAATCGATTAAATGTCGGAATTTTAAGACAACACTCGTCAAAGTCGAATCCGATGGGAGAGGACTTCGACTACAGAGAGGAGTTTAAGAAGCTCGACTTAAAAGCAATTAAGCAAGACCTCTACGATCTGATGACCGACTCACAGGAATGGTGGCCGGCAGATTTTGGTCACTACGGTCCATTCTTTATCAGAATGGCCTGGCACAGTGCAGGTACCTATAGAATTGGCGATGGCCGTGGTGGAGGCGGAACCGGAAGCCAGCGTTTTGCACCGCTCAACAGTTGGCCGGATAACGTAAACCTCGACAAGGCAAGAAGACTGCTCTGGCCGATAAAACAAAAGTATGGGAAGAAAATTTCATGGGCCGATCTAATGATTTTGGCTGGAAACTGTGCTCTCGAATCTATGGGCCTCGAAACCTTTGGATTTGGTGGAGGCCGTGCAGATGTTTGGGAGCCAGAAGACGATATTTATTGGGGCTCTGAAGGTGAGTGGCTCGAAGATAAACGCTACTCTGGAGACAGAGAACTCGAAGACCCACTTGCAGCAGTAGTAATGGGATTGATCTACGTGAATCCCGAAGGCCCCGATGGAAACCCCGATCCGGTGGCAGCAGCCCACGACACCCGAGAGACTTTTGGCCGAATGGCTATGAATGATTACGAAACTGTAGCGCTCATTGCCGGTGGTCACACTTTTGGTAAAGCACACGGTGCTGCTTCACCAGAGCATCAGTCTGCCGAGCCTGAAGCAGCAAGTATGGCCGAGCAAGGTTTGGGTTGGAGAAGTAGCTACGGACAGGGCCACGGTGATGATACCATTGGCGGAGGGCCGGAAGTTACCTGGACCAAGTCACCCACAAAATGGAGCAACAACTTCTTCGAAAACCTTTTTGGTTTTGAATGGGAACTCACTGAAAGTCCAGCGGGCGCTAAGCAGTGGGTAGCCAAGGACGCTCCCGAAATAATTCCTTACGCTCATTCTGACAGGATGCAAAAACCGACAATGCTGACTACAGACTTGTCGTTGCGCTACGATCCAGAATACGAGAAAATTTCAAGACATTTCTACGAAAACCCAGATGAGTTTGCAGAGGCTTTCGCGAAAGCTTGGTACAAGCTCACTCACCGCGATATGGGACCGATTAATCGCTACCTCGGACCGGAAGTGCCAGACGAGGAGTTGATTTGGCAAGATCCGATCCCGGCAGTTGATCACGACTTGATCGATAAGAAAGACACTTCTCACCTAAAAGGTGAAATCCTCGATTCTGGACTTTCTGTTTCTGAATTAGTTTCTACTGCCTGGGCCTCAGCTTCGACCTTCCGTCAATCAGACTACAAAGGTGGAGCCAACGGGGCGCGTATTCGCCTTGCTCCTCAAAAGGACTGGGAAGTGAACAACCCAAAACAACTTTCGAAAGTGCTCGATAAACTCGAATCTATTCAGAAAGAGTTCAATAATTCTCAAAGCGGAAATAAAAAAGTTTCGCTTGCAGACATGATTGTGCTGGCTGGCTGCGCAGGAGTTGAAAAAGCTGCGAAAGATGCCGGTTTCGATATCGAAGTTCCATTTACTCCAGGAAGAATGGATGCCTCAGCAGAGCAGACAGATGAAGAGCAGTTTGCTTATCTGGAGCCTGCCGCAGATGGTTTCCGCAACTACAGAAAAACAATGTATTCTGTAACTACAGAGGAGCTATTAGTTGACAAAGCACAACTGATGTCACTCACAGCACCAGAGATGACTGTTCTTGTAGGAGGGATGCGCGTGCTTGGCACCAACTGGGATGACTCTAAGCACGGTGTGTTCACCGACAAGCCAGGTGTGCTCTCCAATGATTTCTTCGTAAATCTTCTCGACATGGGAACGAAATGGGAAGCTACCTCGGAGGAAGAAAAACTCTTTGAAGGAAAAGACCGCAAGTCTGGAGAGCTAAGATGGACAGGCACCAGAGCCGATCTTGTTTTCGGTTCTAACTCAGAGCTTCGTGCACTTGCAGAAGTTTACGCTTGTTCTGACTCTCAGGAAAAATTCGTAAAGGATTTTGTAGCAGCCTGGGACAAGGTGATGAACCTCGACAGATTTGATTTGAAATAATTCTTCAGTTCCTAACTTTAGAATGTAGGAAGGTGGTCTGGAAACGGACCACCTTTTTATTTTATCATTCTCCCGACTTCACTTTCCATTGCTGTGCCTTTAATGCCACTCAACTTCTGAAAATAGTTAATCAACTCTGAATCAGAGTAGCCATATGCTTCTCTCAAACCTTTACTGATGGTGCGCAGGTAGTGTTGGTTCGGCATGTTTAATTGATCTAACAAATCTGTATCACTCGTAAAAGTGAATATCGGATGACCACGACTCTTGCCGAGAAAGATGATATTCCCATACCACGAATCAGGCTTCACTACCAGATTTCCCATTTCGCTTACCAGGTCGAAGTCAATTTCTAGTGGTTCTTCGGTTCCGATCTCCTGTCTGACCACGTCTTCAAACTGCTCTTGAGAAATGAGGTACATTCGTCCGAGTGTTTGATGATGTTCATCAAAATTGTTCTTGATGAAGGCCACGCCACCGCCATTCCAGGTTTTTGCAGATCGGGCAAAATAAACTTCACTTGAAATAATGATTTGTTCTTTGTCTTCTGGAAGCGTTTTATCTCTGCAACCCTTGTAGGTTCGCGTTGCACCTTCTGGCTTGCCTCCGGCAATGTAGCAGCGAAATCGACTTTCGAGAATATTCGATCCGTAGCTGGCATACCAAACTTTTTGTGGCCCTGTCATGCGACATAGTTACAAAAAGAAATTAGGTTGATTGCTCCGCGATTGTTCTGAAAGTGAGATTCACTCTGGGTGAAGAAATCTTTTTAGTGGGAGGAAGGCGGTGCAACCAGTGTTTTTGTGTTTCACCAGCCATCAGCAACAAACTACCATGAGCCAGTTGGATCTCAACTTTCTCATTGGTCCGCCTGTGCTTGAAAACAAATTTTCGCTCAGCGCCAAAACTCAGCGAAGCAATTGCTCCGTTTTTCTCAAGCTCTTTTTCATTGTCGCTGTGCCAGCCCATTCCTTCTTCTCCAGAGTGATAGAGGTTTAGAAGGCAGGAGTTGAAAGTTTCACCGGTTACTTTTTCAACGACTAGTTTTAACTTTTTTAATTCCTCAGTCCACTCGAGAGCAGTCCGTTTAATTTTTGAGTAGGTGTAGTCAAAAGGTCGATCGCCATACCAGGCAGTCATTCTCTTTGTGATAATCCGCTTGCCAAACATCACTACTTCATCGTGTTGCCATTCGATATTATTGAGCAAAAGCTGCAAGAATTCGTCAGCTTCAGCGGGTGAAACTAATTGTGGGAAATAATGAACAACGCCATCATGGGAGAGTAGGTTGGGACTCTTGCGATTTGAGGAATCGGAATAACTCATCAAGGTTGGAACAGACTTTCGGCTAGGCTGTTCTAAAGATTCGGCACTCAATTTCATTTTCGTTTCTAAACTCCGTTCACGGATTTCGCCTTGCGACTACTTTTCACAACCCTTGTTTTTAACAAGTAATCGTAGATAGACTGATTCGTTTTGCTAAGAAGAATGCTGAGGACGTAGATTCCAAAAAGAGCAATTCCAATGTAAGTCATTGGTTGAATTTCAGGTTCTTTTGCAAAGTAAAGTGGTGTGGGAAAAATCACTCCGAGGTGAGCAACTTCCCATGGTAAAAGTTTGAGGATGGTCCTTCCAAAAGATTTTCCGAATGAAATCCGATTCGAATCTTCGCTTCTGAGTACAGATAGTTTGAATAGTCTTTTACCGAGAGTTCCCTTTGAATGATTGCTGTCGAACATGGCGAAGTAAAGCCAGGTAGGCAAAGAAATCGTAGTCAGTACGTAAAGCTGCATGTTCCAGCTTTCTCTGAACCAATCGTCTGTAATTCCAATGTCGTCTCGAATGTTTGAAAGTATCCCCCATTGCAAAATGAGCATGACGGCTCCAAAGCAGATGATGCAATCGATGTAGTAGGCTAGCCCCCTTTGGAGTAAGTGCTTCATTTTTTTATGAGTTAAACTTAAAAAGCCTGAGTCTACCGCAAAACAAAGTCAAGCTGACGTCCTTCTTCTTTGGCTTTTTTATCCATTCCGGTTCCGATTGCAATGCCGATGCCCATTCCAAATGGCAGGCCGATAGCCAGGTAAGACATATTATCGAGTGACAGCCCTAGAATCACACCGAAGGGAACTCCAAAAACAGCCATACCCAGGGCAAGCCACAGGTTGCGGTAGTAGTTTACAGGCACGATTTTGGCTTTTTGCTCGACTACTCTTAAGATACGAGTCTGGCTTTTTCGGATGGCATTTCTCAGTTTACTTTTTTCTGCGGTATTTACTTTCGCAATCTCGAGGTTGATGGATTCCACAACTTCATCAGCTAACTCCTGTTTGCGAAGTGATGAGAGTAAATTTGAAAACTGCAAATAGACTTTTTCGGTTTTACTGTCTTTTTCTAGTTCCTGACGTGAGTCTAGTGAATTGATCTGCATAGGTGCTGAAGTGCTATTAAAATTTTGGTTGTGCTAATGCTCTCAAATTAAACCAAATAATAAAGCCGGACAACCATGTTTATGACAAGAGGTCGAAACAAATGGGGAGCTCACAAATCTCTCCCATTAGGATTCAATGCTAAAGTGCGAGTGCCAATGCCAGAAAAGCCATGATTATTGTTAGACTTCCGAATCCAAACTTTTCAAATTTAGTTTTTGCTGTAAGGTTTCCGAGAGTGTTTAGCACAAAGAAACCGAAAAGGGCCCAGTTAGCGATTTTCAGGCTCGTTTGAGATACATCTACTTCCACCAAACTTGTGTTTAAAACTGCAATTAACGCAGCAACCAGTAGAATAAATATTGAAAACATCTCAAGTTGGATAAGCTGTTTACGACTTTTAATTTTCCCTGCCCAAATGATGCTGTGCGGAATGATGCCGACCAAAATTAGCAAATGGAAGAACCCAAGTGCGAACAGCAGCACGAGTAAGGAATAAGCCGCAGTCGTTTGAGAAATTATAGACTCCATAGTTTAAGTCTTGAGTTATTTTTAAGATTTAGATTGTTCCTCCCACTCTTTTCTAAGCAAAGCAAACTGCAATTCGCTTTGCCATCTTCCTTTTAGAAAAACATTCTCAATGAAATGGCCTTCTTTTCTGAAACCCAGGCTTTCCAGCAAGCGAACTGAGGCAGTGTTTTCGGGAGCAACTCTTTCTGTTATCCGATGGAAATCATCGAGTGAAAACAGGTAGTCGACTATCGCAGTCAGTGTTTCTTTAGCGTAACCACTTTTCTGAAAGGTAGGAGAGATAGTTATACCTACTTCACCAAGGCGGTGATCGTCAGCACTAATTTTTATGGCGCAGTCGCCAATCAGCTGTTTGGTCGGATTGAGTTCAATTGCAAACTGCACCCATTCACCAAGCATTCCGATTGTTTTCTCTGCGTTTTCCAGAATGAACTCTTTGGCTCTGTCAAGATCGAAAGGTTCGAAACCCTGGTAGCGTGCTACTTCGGGGTCACTCCTGTAAGCGAGAAAAGCCTCCAAATCGGAAACCAATAAGTTTCTGATCAGAAGTCGGTCGGTGTAGATTTCGAAAGGGTTCATTTTACTACTGATGGGTCTTTCACATGATAGAACTGATTTATTTCCCTTTTAAAATCCCTTCGTCAACCAGCACCTGAAATCCATCTTCCATGGTTTCCCGGAGAGGTCGGAAGTGTATTCCCAGTTCGTTTTTGATTTTCGAGTTATCAGCTTTCCATTCTACGTTCACATTGTTTCGGAGAAATTTTCGACTGATGGATGAGTCCATCATCGGTCCGAACAAAACAGCGACCCATTTGGGCAACGCTTTTTTGGGTACGGGAAAAGAATCTCCAAACCTGGGTTGCAGGGATTTTCCGAGTTCCAGAAAGTTGGTGTTGTGGGCCGAAGTGATGTATCTTCCACTTGCTTTTGGTGTGAAGCCAGCCGCGAAGTGAGCATCGGCAACATCGCGCACATCTACCAAACCGATACCCACATTAGGCACTCCCATTTTCATAGTGCCATCGCCAAGTTGCTTTAGCAGACTGAAGCTTTCAGAGGTCGTAGCCCCCGGGTTAAGTGGTGGCCCCATCACTAAACTTGGGTTGATGGTCACCAAATCCCAACGGTTTTGAGCTTTGTTGATCTCCCAGGCTTTTTTCTCAGCAAGTGTCTTTGAGTAGCTGTAAGGCTGGTAGTCGAGCGAGGCGGTAGTATTCCAGATTTCCTCAGTGAGTTTACCGTTTGGGGCCTCTTTGCACTCTATTGCATCGGTGTAAATTGCCGCGCAGCTGCTGGTGAGTACAATTCGTTTCACGGAGTCGGTCCTGGTGGCCTCCTCAAGCACGTTGGTTGTGCCATTTACTGCTGGGTCGATGAGTTCCTTTTGCGGATCGTCAAAATCTGAAGTGAAAGGAGATGCTGTGTGAAAAACCAACTCGCAACCTTTCATAGCCTCGGCATAAGATCCTTCTACCAATAAATCTGATTTGAAAAACTTTATGTTTCCATCGGCTTTTTCAGCCAACTTTCTGAGGTGAGCCGACTTCTTTTCATTTTTGGGGTCTCGCACTGCAGCGTGAACTGTGAGTCCTTCTTCCAAAAGCTTTTTTACTAGCCAGCCAGCAACATATCCAGTTGCGCCTGTGACCAATACGGGCTTTGTTTTGTCAATTTCTGTCATAGGTGGCCGAAGTTATGGAAATCTAAACCACGGTAAGTATAAGATTGACAAATAATTGTCACAAGAAACTGAATTTAGCATTTACTTAAAATGCTTCGCAAAAACATCAAGGCTGATCAGCTTTCCGTTTTTCTCTTCGCAATTGCTCATGGTTTTCTCCAAAACAAAACCCTGCTTTTGAAGAACGTTTTTGCTGTTTTCATTTTCGATTTCAACGTAAGCTTCTACTCGTTTCAAATCGAGCGTACAACTGGCGTAATCAAGAACCAGCTCGACAGCTTCTGTGGTTATTCCTTTTCCCCAAAACTCTGGTAAAAGCCAAAAACCGATTTCAGCAGTGGCGGTTTTTCTATCAAGATTATTGAATCCTGCTGCTCCGTAGAACTGACTTTGATCTTTCGAGCAAATGGCCCACCAAATACCAGTGGCCTTTTTCTCCAGATCGCGAAACCATTCCATTTGCTCTTTAGTGGCTTCCAGACTGTCGAAACTAACACCGTAGTATCTGATGACTTCGGGGTGGGAGAGGCCCTTGAAAATGAGCTCTCGATCGCTTTCTGAGATCTGTCGCAGCGTCAGTCGTGAAGTTTCGAGTTTCGGAAAAGTCTTGGCGATCATCCTATCTTAAAATCTAATGTGAAGTTAAGATAAGTTTTGGAGAAGTTGAAGGTTTTGAATCTGGAATGGATTAATGAACACAGTACTTCGCAACTTCGACTTTTTTGCTCAAAATCATGTTTTTATGTTCCGGGCTTAGCTCGTTGTCCCAACCAACCAGATACTGGGTTAAAGGACTAATATTGAGGGTGTCTAATCTTCGATAATAAAACGCCATAACTTCATTCGGAAATTCGCGCATAGCAAATTCTCTCTTTCTCTTGATTTTGTTTTTGCGCATTCCAGGAGTAATGTAAAGATCGAGCGCACCAAACAGATGCAAAAATTCGTGAGCAATAATTGCAGGTTGTTTGAAGCTTACCACAGCGTATTCGGGCTCTTCATCTTCGGATGTATGAATGGCAACTGAGACTTCATCTGAGTAATAGTTGTTTAAGAAATACATCAAAGCCACATTGTCTGTGCCGTGAATATCACGAAGCGTTGCCAGTAACTCATCTCTACCTCGAGGACGGATTTTCGTTTTTGTAATTTCGGAGCTATCGGTTTCAAGCGAGCGATGAGCATCACGGGCCAGCTTGTCTGCCCAAAGGTCTACTTTTCTTGTTGCGTAACCTCCGCGGTAACCGTTGTCGAAGAGTGTGCCTTTCAGGGTTTGACCAGAAAGTATTCCTCTTATCGGAATTGTTCCTTTGTCATCCTGATGGTAAATGAAATCAATGTCAACCGCAGCTCCAGCCTTTTGTCCTTGCTTTTCTACCCAATTCATGGCGTAGTTGATCGAGTCGATGGTGCTGGTAATGTCGTGCTCAGTCCAGAGTCCGGTTTGCCTGGAGTCTACAAAAATCCCATATACAATCACCTTTCCCTTCAGCCTTTTGCAAACGTTATTGTTGACCGTAGGAACATGAAAAGCATTATCTACATTCACATAACCACGATAGACAAGACAAGATTCAAAAGAGAAAAAGACTAGAAGCAGTGAGATCTTTAGGAGAGTTTTCATTAGATAGTTAGTAAGTAGTATGAGATGCTAATAACGGTCGGGGTCGTTTACAAATTATATTGAGTACCAGTATCAATAAGTCAAATACACTTGAAATATAGTCAAAATCAGAAAAACGCTTTTGCTAACTCCTCTTCAGATACCTTGTTGAAATATTCGCTGCTATTAATTTCTTTGAGTTTTTTCAATACTGATTCTTCACGATGCTCAACACCTATCAAGGCCTCTTTTACGGGCTCAATGTCTTTGTTGACAAAGAAGTCTCCGAAAATGTCTAAATCCGTAATAATTCCCTTGTCAACATCGAGGTGCACTTCCACGTGGCCACCTTCTGCTTTAAATCCATTTTTCAAGCCATAGCGCGGTGAGTAGCCGAAGTTCCAGCTCCACTGGCTGTACTTTTCATCGGCCAGTTTTTGAATGGCTGCCTTGTCTTCTTCGGTGAATTCGTAAGGCACTGCATCGTCATACATGTCTGTGATGTGATTCATCACTTTTTGTCTAAACTGATCCACTCCAATGTCTTCTTTCAAATGCGTTGAAATGTTGGTTACGCGGCTGCGCACCGACTTTCTGGCCTTGCCTTCAAACTTAAGTGGATTCACATTTAGAGCGTCTGAGATGTCTTGAATCTCAGATGCATAAAGCAGTGTTCCATGATGGAGTACGCGCTGTTTCTGATGGTAAATGTGTTCGGCATTTCCAGAAAATTTTTGGCCGTCTATCAGAATGTCGTTCCTTCCAGAAAATTCTGCCTTCACTCCAAGTCCAGCCAGGACATCGATAATTGGCTGATTGTATTTTTTGAAATCAACCTTGGCTCCTTCATCGCCATAGCCCATGATGAAGGTGTAGTTGATGTTACCGAGATCGTGAAATACTGCTCCACCACCTGTTAGTCTCCGTACCACCTTGATGTCACGTTCTTTCACGCGATCCACATTGATTTCGGCCAGTGTGTTTTGGTGCTTTCCAACAATGATGGCGTTGTTATTTCGCCAGAGCATGAAAATGTTCTCATCAAAATTCTTGAGGAAATACTCTTCAACTGCCTGGTTGAAATAGGGCTCCAAACTGGGACTATCGATACAAAGCATAGGCTGTAAACTTCTTTTGGCGAAAGTAGAAAATATCGCTTTTCGCGAAAATCAATTTCCTTTCACATTGGTTTAGCAGCCAAACAAAAGACTTGTACTCAGGTTCTGTCCTGTATTTTGGATTGTAACCTGTAACCGAATAAATCGGTTGTCAGAAATTGTAATAAAGACCTGCTCCACCAGTAATGGTTAATCCTGTGAAGTTGTCGATAGCGGTGTATCCCAACATAAGATCGAGGTTGATTTGCTTCAGGATGATGAACTCTACTCCAAGGCCAATGCCGGTATTGAAGTTTTCTTCGGTTACTAATTTATCATCGTGATATGGCGGTCCTGGTGAATAGAATCCTTCATAATATTCTTCAAAGCGGTAATGATTTCCCTGGTAGGCAAAGAGCTCAACGTGCTCGGTTCCAGCAATCCTGTACAGAAATGTAATTCCCGCACTGATATTGGCAAGGTCATCCTCAAGGTAGGGGCCGAAGGTAGCCTGAACTCCAAAGTTTCCGGGCCAATAGCGATAGGTTAGGCCAACGCCATTTGCTCTGGCGGCAGTGGCTCCAAGCGAATGTTTCATGAGAGAGTTTGAATTTGGGATGGTGTCATTTTCTGACTGCCCCTGAACTGACATCATTGTGAGAGCGATGAAAAAAAATAGCGTTGTGAAGTATTTCATGGTAAGCGATTTTCGATTTCAATTAGGTTTTCAGTATTTCTTAAAATTCATAGAAGAGGCCAATTCCAAGGTCGGTTCGGAGTCTCTGAAAGTTGTTCATGGCAACAAATCCTGTTGTGATGTCGAGCTTAAACCTTGTGACCAGATTAATCTGTGCTCCAAATCCTAGCCCGCAATAATACTGGTTGTCCCACCTCGTTCTTTTGGAACCATCGGGTTCGCGTATATCCCGGTCAATATCCACAAGAAGGTGATTTCCCTGATAGGCATAAAGTCCAATTTTCTCTCCCTTCGAAACCCAATGCAGTAGTGAAAATCCTAAACTGTAAAGTTCAAAATATTCATCAACGACAGGGGTAAAAGTGAATTGAGTTCCAAATTTTTCTGGCCAGAAGCGAAAACTCATACCAAAGCCCTGCGAAATGCCGGCAAAGGCTCCGGCCTGATACTTCAGAATTGGTTCGGTCGTTTCTTTTTGATTGATAGTTTGTGCCTGACTGATGGAGCTTAGGGCAGCCAGCATCGTCAGAAGTAGGACAAGTTTTTTCATAAGGTCAAAGCGTTGGTACCTTGAGAACAACGACAAAGATTATCAAAAATTCTACGTCAGTATTTTCATTTTCTTAAGTAAAATCAAAATCAGCCAACCGCTCTCTCCGCTTGTTGAATATGACGCTGGTTATGGTAGGTAACAACCCTTAAGGTATCGCCTAGTCTCAGCTTGATCCACTTGCTGATCGAGATGGAGGTTTTGACCTTCTTTAGATTTACAGACTTTGCCTTGTCGAGTAAATCCAAAATCTCTTGCTGCTGCGTGATGAAAGTGGTAAGAACTGATTTGTCCAGGTTGCTTCCGGCTGGGTTCATCGAACTGAAAGTCTTCATGCTTTTAGCATCTGGGAGCATCATTTTAGCAAATTTGTTTCCGAGCCACCCGCTTTTGAAAGTGACACAAGATGAGATCCGTTTTGCGTCTTTCAATCTCTTACCGATTTCGGGGATATAAAATTCTCCGTACCGATTTAGGTGTTCGATGGCTTCAAGGGCGCTCCAGCTTTCTGAGTCCGGTTTCTTGTTGAGTTTACTTTCGTTGAGTTCTGCCAGTTTTTTGGCCTTGCGAAGATTGTCGTGAGTTCTTTGCTCCAGATCGGCAATTAATTCGTTTTGATTGATCCTCATGAATTATGTTTTTTAATCGAAGCAAATCTCAATAAATGTCGACTTATTAAAATTGATTCAACTCAAGATTTCTGAAGTCGTGAAAGTGTTTCTGGAGTCATTCGAAGATAAGAGGCAATGTACTTGTGCGGAATTTCCTGAAAGACTCTTGGGCTTCGATTCAAAACTCTTTGAAATCGCTTAGCCGGTGAGGAGGTGAGCAAATCCAACTCGCGCTCAAACTGCTGAAAAGTGAGGTGTTCAACTAGTGTGAGCCACCGGGTTAACCTTTCTGGCTTTGCCTGGATAAACTTATCGAAGGTCGATTTGTCCACCTTCCAGATTTCGGCTTTTCTCAAAATTTCGATCCAAAGACTTGTCGGATTTCCCGTGATGAAAGAGTCGAGGGCTGTGATAAATGAACCATTGTAGCCAAATCGGATAGTGTGCTCCCGTTCATCGTCCAGGAGGTAGACTCTTACACTTCCGCTTTTTATCCAGAACAAATCTGTAGAACGATCCCCTTTGGATACTAGCAGTTCACCTCTGGACGCTGTGAATTTTTGCTGCCAAAGGTCAGCCTCGTCCATCATAATTCTCAGTTCTTCGAATGGATTCACGGTTAAGCTTTTTCGTTTAAAACCGGCTCTAACTTACGAAAAGCGGGCTTCAAAATTTTTTTTCAGACTGTGTGAACCTTTCTGGAAATCCAGTGTTAGAGGTATTAAGTGCAAAGCTGAAAGTATTACTATTATATTTGCATGTAAATAGTTTGAATTGTGAAAGACTTACTGTCCAACCTACATATTCAGGTAAACGAAAATGTTTACATCAAAGACCCTGAGTCGAGTGAGCTTGGAAAGCGAATCATTCGCGGAAGCATCTCATTGCTCATCGAAGTGGGTTTTGATGCTTTCACTTTTCATAAACTGGCAAAGGAAATTCAGTCAACAGAGGCTTCTGTTTATCGCTATTTCGAAAACAAACACAAATTACTGCTCTATCTCTTTTCCTGGTATTGGTCATGGATGGAGTACAAGTTGGTTTTTGCACTTGCCAATATCGAATCTCCAAAAGAGCGTCTGGGACGAGCCATTGAGGTGCTTACCAGAGAGCCTGAAGAAGACAATGTTTACGGACACATCAACGAGCGCCAGTTAAATCAGATTATTATAGCAGAATCTTCCAAAGCTTATCTGACAAGAGAAGTCGATGAAGAAAACAAAATGGGTGCTTTTTCTGCTTATAAGAGGCTTGTAGGACGGGTGAGTGAAATCGTGACTGAGATTAGTCCCGAATACAAATACCCGCGCATGGTGATTTCAACAGTGATAGAGGGTGCTCATCACCAGCGTTTTTTCGCAAGTCACTTGCGCAGCCTTACAGATGTGGTAGTTGGTGAAGACAGTATCACCAGTTTTTACAAACAGATGGTAATGAAATCTATAGAATCAGAGAAATGAGATTGACGCTTGTGCCCATATCGTCAAAAGTCAATCGCATACCACTTCGTGTGCTCCTGCTGTTCAGCTTGATTTTCATGTTCATGGCTGCCCATGTTTACATTACCAGTCAGCCTGTGAACTCGGTTGTTATGGCAGAGATTTTAGAGGAGCACGAAGAAGACGCCAATCATTTCCTGGTTGATGCAGGAGACGACCTGGCCAACCCAATACTAACCGAAATCCTCGACTTTGTAGAAGCTGAACGAGGGCTTTCTCCAATTTTTCTTCACCTCACAGTTCGCAGTGGGGCCTTATCCGAGGATCCACCACCTCCCAGATTCTGAATAAAATTAAGTAGCTTTTAACGCTCCAATTTTATCATTTCATTTTTAATCATTTACGTGTTTGCACTCAGTCTTTTCTGAGTAGAATCTAAATCCTGATATGGAAACCAAAAAAGAAACACTGTCACCGACAGATCGCTTTTGGCGGCTGTTGAAGCCAGATCAGAAGGAAATCCGAAACGTTTATCTGTACGCAATACTCCATGGGTTGATCATGCTCTCCATACCACTGGGCATTCAGGCGATCGTAAACCTTATTCAGGGAGGGCGGGTGAGCTCATCCTGGGTGGTGCTGGTCACTTTTGTAGTGTTAGGCGTACTCTTCGGAGGATTGCTTCAGATCTTTCAATTGCGAGTGGTAGAAAACATTCAGCAGAGAATTTTTACCCGGGCGGCTTTTGAATTTGCCTATCGCATTCCACGAATCAGGATGGAAGAGCTCTATCGCCACTATGCACCAGAGCTGATGAACCGGTTTTTTGATACGATGTCGGTCCAAAAAGGGCTGTCGAAGGTATTGATGGACTTTTCAGCAGCCACTCTGCAGGTAGTGTTTGGTCTGATTCTGCTCTCGCTTTACCACCCGTTTTTCATCCTGTTCAGTTTGCTACTGGTACTTCTGATCTACGTCATTTTTAGATTTACTGCAAAGCCGGGACTCAATGCCAGCCTCAAGGAGTCGAAATACAAGTACAATCTTGCTCACTGGCTCGAAGAGGTAGCCAGAACTGCAGCCACGTTCAAACTCGCTGGTGACTCCACGCTTCCCATGTCTAAAACCAACGAACACGTTGACAATTACCTCGACTACCGTGAGAAGCACTTCAAGGAGCTCCTCAAGCAGTTTAGCTTTCTGGTTGGCTTTAAAGTGATCATCGCTACAGGACTACTCGCTATTGGTGGTGTACTTGTAATGGAACAATTGATGAACATCGGTCAGTTCGTTGCTGCTGAGATCATCATTCTTATGATTATCAACTCTGTGGAAAAGCTCGTGAATAGTCTTGAAACGATTTACGATATTCTCACAGCCCTCGAAAAAATTGGAGAAGTTACCGACCTTGAGCTCGAGCCAGAAGACACCAATCGCCAATCTTTAAAAGACAACGGAAACGGAATGAGTATTGAGCTCGACCAGGCAGTTTTTAGTTATCCAGGCGCCAACTCCAACTCTCTCGAAAAAACCACGCTTCGAATTGAGCCCAACTCCAGAGTAGTGATAACGGGAGAAAATGGCTCTGGAAAAACCACATTACTTCAGTTGCTCTCGGGGATTTATGATCTCACTTCAGGAGCTATTTCCTTCGATGATCTATCAAAAGGGAACCTGCATCAGGAAAACCTCAGGGCTATGATTGGTGACTTGTTGAGCCACCAGCAGCTGTTTGAAGGAACCGTTATGGAAAACCTGGCTATGGGTCGTCAGGGGGCGACTTTTGAAAACGTAAAAGAAGCGGTGGAAGCTGCCAAACTCAAGAAGTTCATCAGTCTTTTACCAGAAGGTTACAACACCCGAATCGACCCTCAGGGAAGAAAGCTGCCTCGCAGTCTTGTTCAAAAATTATTAATCGCTCGTAGCATTGCCGACAAGCCGAGACTCTTGCTGCTCGAGGATTCTTTTGAATACATCGACATGAAACAAAGACAGGAAATAATTGACTACCTCTTTTCACCAGAAAGGCCCTGGACAGTTGTTGCTGTTTCAGGCGACCCTTACTTAATCGAAAAGGCATCAGTTCTCTATACCATGATAAATGGCCAGTTGAAGAAAGTTGGAGGAAATCAAACTGACAACAACTAAAACAAGATTGAAAAATGTTGAATATATCTCAAAATAGCATTACCCACCGAGTAAATCGGGATGAACATTCCTCTTTCAGAAAGGTCTATTCCCGCAGCGGGGGCCGCTGGTTCTTGCGCATGGTTCTGGTCTTTTTCGCAATACTTGGAATCGTGTTGTTCTTACCGTGGACTCAGAATATCCGGTCTGGTGGAGTTGTGACTACGCTAAAGCCTGGTCAACGGCCTCAGGCGATCAACTCAGTGATCGGTGGTAGAATAGAGGAGTGGTATGTGAAAGAAGGTGATGAAGTAGAAAAAGGAGACACTATTCTTTTCATCTCTGAGGTAAAGGATCAGTATTTCGATCCGCTACTCCTCGACAGGGCAGAGCGTCAATTGCGCGCAAAAGGTCTTTCTGCCGAATCTTACAACGAAAAGGTGCAGGCTCTGGAAGATCAAATTGCTGCACTTGAGCAGACCCGGGAGTTGAAACTGGAGCAAGCTCAAAACAAACTCACGCAGGCTCAACTAAAAGTAAAGAGCGATAGCATCGACCTTGAAGCTGCTAATACCAATTACGAAATTGCTGTTAGGCAATATGAGCGGATGGAACAATTGGAAGAAAAAGGACTTCGCTCCCTCACAGATTTGGAGACCAGAAGAATGGCCATGCAGAAAGCACAGGCCGAAAAAATCTCAGCAGAGAACAAATTGCTTTCGAGTCAGAATGAAGTGTTGAATGCAAAAGTCGAATTGACCTCGCTCGATGCTCAGTACAAAGACGACATCGCCAAAGCAAAGTCTGAGAAGTTCACGGCACTTTCCAATTTCTACGATGCCGAACTGGGAGTGGCAAAACTCGAGTCAGAATACACCAATTACTCTGTGAGACGCGGAATGTACTACATCACTGCACCTCAAAGCGGATACATCACACAGACGATTCAATCGGGAATAGGTGAAATGGTAAAAGAAGGAGAGCAAATCGTAACGATAATGCCTTCAGATTATCAGTTGGCTGTGGAAATGTATGTGAGACCACTGGACTTGCCGCTTTTAGAAAAAGGTCAAACCGTGAGAATTCAATTTGACGGTTGGCCGGCAATTGTGTTTTCGGGATGGCCAAACACAAGTTATGGAACTTACGCGGGTGACGTTTATGCGATCGATAAGTTCATAAGTGACAATGGCATGTATCGAATTTTGGTGGCTCCCGATCCTGAGGAACATCCGTGGCCGGATGCTCTCCGTGTAGGCTCGGGAACCAACAATATCGTGCTTCTCAAGGATGTTCCAATTTGGTATGAGCTGTGGCGTCAGGTTAATGGCTTTCCACCAGACTATTACAAAACCGGTCTGGGATCGGATGGGCAAAATGCTAATGATCAGAAAAAGAAGTGAGAAAAATGAGATACGCATTTGGCATATTGTTTATTCTCTTTTTGAGCAAGTCAGCCTTTAGCCAGGAGCAGGACAGCACATTCACAATGGAAGAGTTTTTCGAAATCGTTGAAAAACACCATCCCATGGCCGAAAGAGCTGAACTCCAAACAGCTCGAGGCGAAGCTAATTTGCTTATGAGTCGTGGGGCTTTCGATCCAAAGGCTTTCGCAGACATTAGTCAGAAGTATTTTCGCCAGCAGGAGTATTACAGCCTCATTAATGGTGGACTGAAAATTCCCACCTGGTTTGGAGTAGAACTGGTTGGTGGTTACGAGGAAAACGAAGGTCAGTATCTGAATCCGGAAGATAACACGCCTGCCGCTGGGCTTTACTATGCAGGCATTTCAGTTCCTGTGGGCCAGGGACTTTTTATCGATGAAAGAAGGGCTCAATTAAATCAAGCAAAGATTTATCAGGAGGCGAGCCGGGCGGAAAGAGCGTTTATGCTGAACGATCTTTTCTATAAGGCTGGAAGCGCTTACTGGGACTGGTTTATCGCGTGGCACCAGGTGGATGTTTACAGAGAAGCTTACAGCAAGGCACGGGAAAGAAGAGATGCTGTGCAGGGTGGGGCTGAGCTTGGAGACCGCCCATTAATCGACACGCTGGAAGCTTCTATTCAGGTGCAGAATCGTTTGCTCGCTCTTCGAGAAGCTGAGTTACAGCTGGCCAATTCCAGAGCGCAGATTGAGGCCTTTTTGTGGGCTGAAGGAACCATTCCACTGGAGTTGTCTGAAAATACCGCACCTCCAGAGATGGAAACGCTGGATGTCGCAGAACTTCTCGAAAACCTGCCAGACGATGCTCAATCTGCTATTGTAGATCACCCCGAATTGACAGCAGCAAGGCTCACCATTGACCAGCTGGAAGTAGAAAGACGATGGAAAGCCGAACAACTCAAACCTACACTTAATCTGAAGTACAACCCTCTAACTGAGGCTATTGGTGGAGACGCCATCGACCAGGTGAGTGTGAATAATTACACCTGGGGACTGGAGTTTGAAATGCCCATTTTGCTTAGAAAAGAGCGCGGTGCTCTGCAATTGGCTGAGATCAAACTAAGACAATCGGACATGAAATTGAGAGACAAGCAAGCCAACCTGACTTACAAACTGAGAGCTGCACTGAACGAGCTGCAAACACTTTCCGGCCAGGCTTCGACCTATGGGCAAACAGTTTCGGATTATCGCCAACTGGTAGAAGGGGAGCGAGAGCTTTTCGCCATCGGTGAAAGTTCTTTGTTTCTTGTTAACTCGAGAGAGCTCGGTCTGATCAGCGCTGAGGTGAAGTACATCGAGATTTTTGCAAAGCAATTTAAGGCAGCCCTCAAAGTAGATTACGCGATGGGTTCACTTTCTGAAAACAACTAAAAACTTGAGTTATGGTATTACTGAGAATTGTGAGCGACAATGAGTCGCAGATGGAAAAAATAGCTGGTTGGCTCTTGCAGGATAAGCTTGCAATTGATGTAAACCTAAAGAGAAATATTGAGCGATGGAATTGGCACAAAGAACAAATCCAAAAGTTGTCAGTCTTCCTGTTGGAAGCGAAAACCAAGGCATTGCTCTTCCCGAAAATCGACCAATTAATCCTGGAGAAGTTTGGTGATAACGTTCCCGAGATTTATTCCTTGCCAATTGTTGACATGGACTGGGAACAAGCCAAAGTTCTCAAAGACTCTGTTGAGCGGATTTGAGGTAAATTGTTACTGGAGAGTTATCCTGTTCAAGACCTCTACCTGATACCAGGTGAACTTCCCTTTATCGAGTTGCCATGAAATTTGAGCACGAGCCGGAATCATTGCCCCGTCAACTTCAAAATAGCTCTCGGGATCTATCTCAACATGCCACTTTTCAGGTTGGCCAGTTTGATCATTAAACCGCATTGCTTCAAAAGCGATCGGCAAATTTTGCTTGTTAAAAGTAAAAACTCCTGAAACTGAGAACTCCTCATTTGTAAGGGCCGCCTCAACTTTGTCATCACTCAAAACATCCCATTCTAAGGGAAGGCATTTAACGGACTCTGGGTACCATACTGTTTCTGCCAGATATCGAATGGCAGAAGCTTCATCGGTTTTTTCTCCGCTTGAATTTACAACTGGCAAAAGACCGTAAGCGTGAATTTTCATGCTTCCGCGATTTTCTATAAGTTTATCCAGACCGTTAAACTGCATGAAAGAATTAGAACCGACATCTACTGTCCAAAAAAACTCAGGACTCACCAATGATGACCATTGCTTCGCAGTGAATTCTTTCCAGGAGCCGTCAACTGAAGTCTTCATTTTCCCACGTTGATCAAACTTTGCCACCCCACTGTTTTTTTTGCTGGAGCAAGTTTCTATCCATTTTTCAACGAGTTCTGGCAGCGCATTTTTTTGAGATTGAACTTTACTGTTTGCTTCTTCAGCCAGAAATGCATTTACCTCAGATTGGGCTCTTTTGTGAAAGTTCCACTGACCGATGCCCACAGCGATAATCAATGCAAAAATGAGATTCAGCACAGTACCAAATTTCGCGTCCTGCCAGGAGAAGATGATCAGCACCTGAGACAAGATCACAGCAGCTATGGCAACGGTCCACCACATCGGCCACTTCAAGAGATAAACCAACGCTGTAAGAAAAAACAACAGACTAGCTATCAACCAAAGCCAACCGATTGACCTTGGGATTTCCAATGAAATCTCTGAAATCCGGGCCAGGCCCTGAGCTTTAAAAAATCCGAGGAGATGGATTCCTCCATGGATAAGCAATAGAAATAGGAAGGCGAATTTGAGCATGGCAATGAGAAATTTAATTCAAGCTCTGAATAACTCTTGCCAATTTGTTCTTTACTTCACTTGCCAGTTCTCCCAGCTGATCATTATCCACAGCGGACATTGAAGCCATTGGGTCTACAGCAGAAACTTCTACCGAGCCATCCTCATTTTGCTCTACAACTACATTGCACGGCAGCATCACTCCGATTTTGTCCTCTGCTTTCAGGGCCTTGTGAGCAAAAGTAGGGTTGCAGGCACCCAAGATTCTGTATGGCTTAAAGTCAACGTCTATCTTTTTTTTGAGAGTAGATGTAACATCGATATCGGAAAGGACACCAAAGCCTTCTGCTTTTAACTTTTCGGTGACCAATTCTATGGCCTCGTCAAAAGATTTTTCCTCGATAGTGGTGTTCATGAAGTACTTCATTTATTTCGGTTTTTGCGTTGAACATGTTTTTACGCCCAGGATGGAGTAGAGCGGGCACAGCCCAACTAAACTTGTCAAAAGCATCACAGCTCCTACAATTAATAGCAGAACTCCCCAAAGGCCGCTCACAGTGCCTGTAAAATAGAGCACTGAGGCTACTACAGCGATCAAGAATCGGATTACACGATCGGCTTTACCCATATTGATTTTCATAATGTTATTGGTTTTAGGATTTAAAACAAATTTATCGCATGAACTTGAGAAGAAACGTGATCAATGTCACACGCCCATGAAATTGCAGTCATGTTTATGATCGTCATTTCATTAGAAATTTCGATTGAGAGATTACAAGATGTAAGAACATATTGACAGTGCTGTCAGATTAATCTCATAAACATATGCAATAGAAATATCTATCGAAATAGTTCTATTTTGCATTGATTATTGTTTCAATGAAAGATAACCTCTCAAACGATCATCAAGCAAAGCAGGAGAAACGGCAAGTTCTCATTTCATTCGGAGTCTTTTTGCTCTCAGTGCTCATTGTTTTCCTAATTTGGAATGAATATGTTACCACCTTAAAGAGTTCATTTCGTAATGAATTGAAAATTCGTGGAGAGTACACAACTCAAAAGTTGGAGCGAAGTATTAGCAAAAATATTCTATCGCTTTCAAATCTCAGAGATCGAATTGAATTCACCAACGGAGAATATTTTGAATTTTGGTCTCACGATGCGCAGAATATTCTCGATCAAAATCCGGCTTTTCTGTTTCTGGAATGGATCGATAGCTCGATGGTTATTCGCAAGATTGAACCTTTAGAAGGAAATGAACCAGCGTTAAATCTGGATATTTCAAAGGTCGATTACCGAGTACAAGAGTGGCTCAAGCACAAGGAAGATTCGTCCATTAATATTACTCCCTGGTCTGAAATGAAACAAGGAGGGTATGCATTTCTCGTGGACGCTCCTATTTATTACGATGGAAAGTTTCAGGGAACCATAACAGCCGGAATGGACTTCACCGATCGTTTTGACAACTTGCTGACGGGGATGGATGATTACGCCATTTCCCTGGTTGATGAAGAAGGTACAGAGTTTTACTCTTTCAATACGCCAGCTAAGGATGAGGTATTTCAGAATGTTTACCACTCCTCATCATATGTTGTGGATCCCATAGACAATCAGGTATGGACCATCAAAGTCATGCCTTCAAAATCGGCCAAGGATCCAAAACTTAACCTCGAAGGAATAGTTTGGCTTTTTCTGGGAGTTCTCATCAGCTTTTTGATGAGTGTACTCACTTATTTTTTCTTGCGCTCAATTGCTGAAAAAAATCGCGTTCAGCTGGTTAATGAGGAACTTTCAGCCACGAATTTGGCTCTCGATATCGAACGGGAAAAAGAGCAGAGAGCATCGCGCTTTAAAACAGATTTTATCTCAACGATGAGCCACGAGATCAGGACGCCACTCAATGCGATTATTGGTCTTATCGAAATAATGAAAGACAGCCCTCTGGAAGAGAAGGAAAGGGATTACCTCGATAAAATGGAAATGTCTTCTAAGAGTTTGCTAGCTCTGGTGAATGACATTCTGGAGATGGATAAAATTGAGTCTGGGAAGACGGTTTTTAAAAGAGAGTTGTTCTCTCCGGGTGAAGAACTCACAGACATTTGTAAGCTTTATAAAAGTGAGTTTGAAGCCAAAGGGCTGGATTTCAGTATGAAAATTGAGAAAGCCGCTAATTCCAAAGTGATTGGCGATAGCGGTAAATTTCGACAGATTGCTACCAATTTAATGCGCAATGCGTACAAGTTTACATCTACAGGAAGTGTGTCGGTGAGTCTCAATGCAACTAAGAAAGCCGACAATCTAGACCTTGAACTCGAGGTCAGCGATACTGGAATTGGAATTCCAAATGAAGAGCAACGAAGTATTTTCGAACGCTTCACTCAGGTAGATTCTGGTGTGGGAAGAAAATACGAGGGAACTGGCTTAGGTCTGTCAATTACACGTCAGCTTTTAGATTTGCTCGGAGGAAGTATCACTGTCGAAAGTCAAGTGGGTGAGGGAGCTGAATTCAAGGTCAAAGTGAGTTATGATCTCGCAGAAGATGAGGTCACTGAGTCCAGGGCATCAATGAATTCTCAGAAAAATGAATTTCCGGGAACCAAAATGCTGATTGCTGAGGACAATCAGATGAACATCTTCATCTTGAAGCAAACTCTGGAAATGATGAAAATTGAAATTGCCACGGTCACCAATGGAAGGGAAGCCATTGAAGCCGTTGAAAAAGAGGATTTCGATTTGATTCTAATGGATGTTCACATGCCGGATGTCGATGGATTCACGGCAACAGAGGAATTGCGAAAGAGAGGAGTCAAAACCCCGATCGTAGCGCTATCTGCAAATGTAACTCGTGAAGCCATCGACAAGGCCAGGGCGGCTGGGATGGTCGACTACATTACCAAACCCTTCAACCGCGAACGATTGCTTGAAGTTTTTAATAAATACTTGTAGTCTTTTCTAGAACTTGTAGAACAGTCCAAGTTCCCCTTTTAACCCGAATGATGTATCCGTTGAACCATCGCTTCCCCGAGTATTTATCAGGTGGTATCCTGTCATTACGTTGATGCTGAGGTGTTTAAGCGCTAGTATTTCTACACCAACTCCCAAGCCATTACTGATCATACTATAAACATCTCGATCGTTATCACTCGAAGAAGGTCGTGAGTCGGCATACTCAATTGAATTGGCCTGATACATAAACAAACTAACATGTTCCGAATCCGCGATTCGATAAAGAAAGGAGATACCTCCGTGATATTCCTGGTAGTTCTTGTTGATGAGGTACGGAGCAAATGTCGCTTGTATACCGAATTTCTGCAGCTTAGTATTGTTGAACCAATGGCGATAAGACAGGCCAACACCTGTGACTGTGCCTATTGCAAAGCCCAAGTCGTGGTTGTATTTCATAAATGAGGAAACTTCGTCTTTTTTCTCTTTGATGGTAACCTCCTCTTGAGCAAAGGTGAATATAGGAGTGATGAGTACGATAAGGGCTATTGTAATTGTTTTGAAACTCATGTTGAATTGTTTTAGAAAAATAAAGTTGATGCAAGATCAACCAAGGTTGATTTCGTTAATGCTAATTAAAACTTGTAGAAGAGTCCGAGCTCTGCTTCCAGGCCAAAGCTATTGCCGTAGCCAGAATCACGACTGCTTTTAAAAGTGTTGAACCTGTAGCCGCCACTTAAATTGATGCTAAGTCGTTGTAGTGCAATAACTTCTATCCCTATCCCAATACTGTTGCTGAACCCTCTGTAGATATTCAGGAAGGGTTCTCCAGAGTTCCTTGTGCCGCTGAATTCGTTATACATAAAACTGTTGGCCTGATAGAGAAACAAACTCATGTATTTAGAGCGATGTAAAGAGTAAAGGAAGCCGATTTCGCCATTAAAATCAAAGTCATATTGATTATTAGAACTTGAAGTTATAGTCGTTTGAAATCCGAAATTCTTTAGCTCCTTGTCGCCAAACCAGTGGCGGTAGGATAGTCCGATGCGGTTGTAATCATTCAAAATTACCCCGATGTCGTTTTTAAGTAGTGTTCGTTCTTCATCTTTTTTTTCCTGAATGGAAGCTTCCTCTGTTTTCTGAGCTATCAAAACAATAGGAAAGGCCACTAGAAGTAGCGCAATTATCATTTTTCTTTTCATAATGATGATATGGTTTTGGTTTTATGAAAGATTTAGTGGTTCAAAATAAGCGGGCGTTTTCCCGCAAAAATCAAATTAATCGTGGGACGCTTGGGCTCTTTATTTTGTTACAACGAAGTTTAAATTAATTGAAAAGTAGAGTTTCTGCTAATATTTAGATTGAGGTATAAAGTAGAAAGTTAATGAGATTAGTTGAATAATGATCAACTTTTAGGGAAGATTCCAGATGGCCGGAGAGGGATGATTATATTTTTGTGATTCAGTACTTTACCTGAATTTCTTTTTCGGTTTGAAGCCTTTCCCTGTTTTCCTATTTCCCGGTTTATTCCAGGAAGCGTTTTTAGAGTTTTTGTTTTTTCCTGCGAATGGAGTTTTGGTTTCTTTTCCAGGTTTCTTCTGCTTGAAACTTTTTCCAGGCTTTTTTAGGGTTTGCGTCTCATCTTTGTCTGTAGTGGGTGCTTCTTTAGTCGATTTACTGACGGTCGCTTTCAGCTCCTTGAGCTCATCATCAGTAAGATAGCGCCATTCACCGAGTGGAATATCGAGCGGGATATTCATAATCCGGACACGCTTCAATCGGGTGACGTTATAGCCGAGGTATTCGCACATTCTTCGAATTTGACGATTGAGGCCCTGGGTAAGGATGATGCGGAATTGGTGTTCTCCGGTTTTTTCCACGAAGCACTTTTTAGTCATGGTGTCGAGGATAGGCAATCCGTTAGCCATCTGCTCGATGAAGCTCTTTTTGATCGGCTTATCCACGGCTACTTCGTACTCCTTTTCGTGGTTGTTGCGCGATCTTAAGATTTTGTTGACGATGTCTCCATCGTTAGTCAGGAATATGAGGCCTTCGCTGGGTTTGTCGAGCCGCCCAATCGGGAAAATCCGTTTTGGGTAGTTGACATGGCGAATGATGTTGTCCTTCTCCCGACTGTCAGTCGTGCAGACCACACCAACGGGTTTGTGATAGGCGAGATAAACAAAGTCCTCCGTGGGAGTGGAAACCTGACGACCGTCAACTGCTACCGTGTCGTTGGGCATCACTTTAGTACCCATCTCAGGAACCTTACCGTTGATGGTTACTCTTCCCTGCTCAATGAGCTTGTCGCCCTCTCGTCTGGAGCAATAGCCGATTTCACTTAGGTATTTGTTGATTCTCGTTCCCTCTGACATGATTGGCAAAGCTAGGTTTTTCTCAAAAAAAAAAGCCCGGCTTGTTCTGATAAAAGCCGGGCCAATTCTGTAAATTCTGTTGCTACTTTGCGCTAGCTTTTAGCGCCTGATCCAGGTCTGAGAGCAGGTCATCAATGTTTTCCACACCGACAGACAGCCTCACGAGGGAGTCGCTAATTTCGAGGGCTTTCAGGTGCTCCTCTTCAACTCCTGCATGAGTCATAGTTTTGGGGTGCTCAGCAAGGCTCTCGGTACTTCCAAGGCTCACTGCCAGTTTGATTAACCTGAGAGCGTTCAAAAATTTGAAGGCTTCTTTTTCTCCGCCTTTTATTACGAAAGAGAGCATCGCTCCAGAGCCTTTGTACTGGCGTTTGTAAGTTTCATAGTCGTGGTGACCTTCCGGGATCAGCCCGAGGTAGTTCACTTTTTCTACCATTTCGTGCTCATTGAGGAATGCAGCTACCTGTTTGGCATTTTTCTGCTGTTCTTCCATTCGAACCTTTAGCGTTTCGAGACTACGCATCAGTAGCCAACCAGTCCAGGGACCGGCCATGTTTCCGAGAAATGTTCGCAATGTTTTTACACGTGTCATCAAATCCGCGTGTCCCAGCACTGCTCCGGCAATTACATCACTGTGGCCTCCGATGTATTTTGTGGCTGAGTAAATCACCAAATCGGCACCGTGCTCAAGGGGGTTCTGCCATAGCGGCCCCATGTAGGTGTTGTCAACAGCCATCAAGACTTTCTTGTCTTCGGTACTGTATTTCTCCACAATTTCCTGACAACTGCCGAGGTCAGTCAAATCGTTAGTTGGGTTTGCTGGAGTTTCTACATAGATCATTTTTAGCTTGTCGGCTTTCCCCGATTTCTCGAGTTTTTCAATTACCGTTTCTTTCTCCTCATGAGGCATAAAGCCAATTGTCTCGATTCCCATTTTCGGTAAGAAGTGGTGGATGAAGTGATCTGTACCTCCATAAAGGGGGTTGCTGTAAAGGAGTACATCCCCTGGCTCAAGAAACTCCATGAGTACCGTGCTGATTGCAGACATTCCACTTTCGAAAACTGCACAATCGTCTGCTTTGTCCCAAAGGCAAAGACGATTCTCGAGAATTTCTAAGTCGGGATTGTTGATTCGGCTGTAAATCAATCCAAGCTCTTCACCCGGATCTTTTTCCCTTTTGCCGTAGGCGACTTCGAAAAATTTCTTTCCCTCTTCGGCAGTGTTGAAGACAAAAGTTGAGGTCTGAAAAATGGGGCATTTGATGGCTCCTTCTGAAAGCTGAGGCTTGTAGCCATAAGTCATCATCAGACTTTCGGGCTTGAATTTTTTCTCCATGATTTCTATCTCTTTTGCAGGTTAATTTTTTCGATTTTGAAAATCTGCTGCAAGCTAACGAAACCCAGAGGGTGCCACAAGAATCCAGTGCGTAGAATGTCCTTTCAATCTGCCGGAAGACTCATTTCACTTTGAGTCCTTTTCCTTTTAACTCATTGATTTGCTCATTGAATTTTTTGTCATCCAGAGCTCTGGTGCCGTTTTCGATCAGAGTTGTTTTGAAGCCTTCGGAAATGGCATCGCTCAATGTGAAGTAAACGCAAACGTCTCCAGCAAGTCCACAAATGTGCAATTCATCCACTTCCCGTTCTTTCAAATAACCTGTTAGCCCTGTTGATTTCTTGTGGCCATTGTCGTAAAAGCCGCTGTAGCTGTCAATGTCGGGATCCATCCCTTTTCTGAAGATTGCCTCTATCCGATTGGTGTGCAAATCAGGGTGAAACTCTGAGCCTCTGCTGCCTTGCACACAGTGATCTGGCCAAAGAATCTGTTCCAAACCTTTCCATTCTATCTTCTCAAATTGCTTTTTTCCCTTGTGATTTGAAGCAAAGCTTTTATGGTCTTCAGGGTGCCAATCCTGTGTGGCTATCACCAGATCGTATTCTGATTGAATCTCATTGATCACTGGCACCACTTTATCTCCATTTGGAACTTCGAGCGAACCTCCAGGTGTAAAATCGTTCTGAACATCGACAATCAAAAGTGTTTTCATGACTGATTTTGTTTTTTGTGAAATTCAATGAGTTTATCGCGCTCTGACTTTAGCTTTTCGCTGAGACCAATTTTGTAGATGTGCGGATTGTCAAATCGCTTGTATTCATCTGGAAGCGCTGAAATTCTTTCTTTGGAAAACTCAGCTATTTCCTGTACAGACTTTTTCTTTCCCACTCGCTTTCCGTCTTGCATCACTGGCTTCAGCAGTGCTTCCAGATGACAATTCTTAAAGCTCACTTGCTTGTCGGGGTAGAGTGGATGAATCATTTTGTGAAGGTCGGTTTCACTTTCTAGTGCAATCACGTCCGCTCCGATCGGAACACCCTGGTCATTAGAAACTCGATAGACTTGTTTTCTGTGAGGAAGTGTAATTTTTTCAGTGTTTTCCGATAGCTTGATCCGTGGCTTACCGTTGGCGAACGCCAGTTTGTAAACACCATCGAGCGCTGCATCAGGTTGACCGGTTACAAGGCTGGTTCCCACGCCAAAGACATCGATTTTTGCACCCTGGTCTTTCAGGCTTTTGATCACAAACTCATCGAGCTGATTGGAAGCCGCAATTTTTGCATCTGTCAAACCAGCGTTATCCAGCATTTTTCGGGTCTCCTTCGAAAGATAGGCCAGGTCGCCACTATCCAGCCGAATGCCTTTTAGTTTTTCACCGCGATCGGCCATTTCCTTACCAACTTTAATAGCATTTGGGACACCGCTTTTCAAGGTGTCGTAAGTATCTACAAGAAGCACGCAGTCTTTGGGACGGGCTTTGGCAAAAGCTCTAAACGCGTCTATTTCTTTATCGAAACTCTGTACGAAAGAGTGAGCCATAGTTCCCGAAGGAGAGATGTCAAAATCCATAGCTGATTTCACATTGCTAGTGGCATCAAAACCACCGACCACTGCAGCCCGGCTCGCGTGATAGGCGGCAGTACTGTGAGCTCTTCGCATTCCAAAATCAATGAGAACTCCTTCTCCGGCCGCGCGCCTCATTCTACTGGCTTTGGTTGCTACCAGAGTCTGAAAATTGAGAATATTGAGCAGCATGCTCTCAATCAGCTGAGCTTCAATCATGCTGGCCTCAATGGTAAGCACAGGCCTTGTAGGAAAGACCGCATCGCCTTCTGCAGAACTGTAGACGTTCCCACAGAATCGAAAGTCCTTGAGGTAATCGACAAAGCGCTTGTCAAACCCTTGCTCTTTAAGAAAATTGAGTTCTGCTTTTTCGAATCTCAAATCTTCGAGAATTTCGAGCAGGTTGTCCAGCCCTGCAAAAACTGCGTAGCCGCTGTCTAGTGGCAGTTTTCTGAAGAAATAATCGAAAACACCTGTCTGTTCAGCAGTACCTTCCAAAAAATACGCCTGACTCATCGTCAGCTGGTATTGATCCGTGTATGTTCCTGTAATTCTCACAATCTGTTTGGTTTGATTATCCCTGGCTCTCCAGTATTTCCTTGAATTTCTTCAGTTGAGATTCACTGAAAAGTACAAAGCGCAAAAGCTTCAGCGAATTTGCAGATTTACATTCCTCAATCGATGTCTCAATGGCAATTTTTACTGCTTCATCAAAAGGATAACCAAATGCTCCGGTCGAAATCGCTGGAAACCCAATAGATTCAATTCCGTTTTCCTCGGCCAGTTTTATTGAGTTTCGGTAGCAGTTGGCCAGCAGCTCATCGGCTGGTTTGTCCTTGCCGTAAACGGGGCCAAGGCAGTGAATCACATGCTTATTTGGCAGATTATGAGCTCCTGATATCACTGCTTCTCCGGGAGAAATCGGTGCTTTTGGCTCGCACTCTTTTGCCAAACCTGGTCCTGCAGCATTGTGAATAGCACCGGCAACGCCACCGCCAGTCTGGAGTTCAGCGTTAGCAGCATTTACTATAGCTTCTAAATCTTTTTGACTGGCAATATCACCTTGCCGAACTTCTATTGTGGTGTTCTGTATCTGCATTTCTATTGACGATTTTAAGTTCAATAGTTTTCACAAACTCAGGGCGATGTTGTTTAAGCCGAAATCCGTTTCCCCCAGGTTTTAAGTGCGTAAGCAATTGATGCTGAGGTCACAAGAGAGAAGGAGCCGTAAATAATAGCTATGAGCGACATTTGCGGTTGGTCGAGGACATTGTTGGCTATAAATATTGCGAGGGCGCTGTTTTGTAAACCAAGTTCGATGGCAATGGTGTAGCGCGTCTCATGATCGAGATTAAACTTGCCTGGAATCCAGAAGCCGATCAACATAGTGGAAATATTGAGAATGAGGAGCGGAATGAGTAGATGCCAGTTTTGAAGCACCTGACCACTTTGCCCGCTTTCATCGAAAAAGATGAGAATTACAACAGCGCTGATTAAAAGAAGAGCAATGACCACCCGCATGGGCTTCTCGAGCTTCTTGCTTAAGTCACCACGCGAGATTTCATTAACAACGATGCCCACGGCCACAGGAAGTATCACGCTGTAAAGAATTTCTGAGAAGGTGTCCATGAAACTCAGACTTACTGTTGAACTTTCTCCCAAAAACAAGTTGTAGGCGACTTGAAGAAAGAGCGGGGTGGTGAACAAAATGACGAGGCTGTTGAAAGCTGTAAGCGATACAGAGAGCGACACGCGGCCCTTGAGCAAAAAGGTGACCAGGTTGGATGTGGTGCCTCCGGGACAGGCTGCAATAAGAATAAAGCCGACCTTGTAAACGGGGTCTATCGGCCAGAAATAAATGATGGCAAAAGCAACAAGCGGCAGAATTATGATCTGAGAAACAAGACCCACTATCATGGCTTTGGGGCGGACAACAATTCTCTTGAAGTCATTGAATTTGAGATTCAAACCGATCCCAAAGCTGATAATGCCTATTGCAATAGCGAGGTATGTATCTGTCCAGTTGGCGTCCATTCAGAGTCGAAATATTTTATGCTGCGCTAAGCCAGCCGGGCAAAAATAAAAGTACTTATGACGATTAGAGCGATCTGATAAATGAGATTGATCGGGAATTAAAAATCTCGGGTTTTTCTACATTCACAACATGTCCCGAGTCCTCAACAACAGTGAGTTGAGCTGTGGAGTGATTCTTCACCAATTTGGTTATGGATGGTAAAAACATGTGATCCTCCGAGCCCATAATGTAGAGCGTTGGCACAAGCGATTCTTTTATCCTGAACATGGCCAAAAGTGGATTCACCTGCGAGATTAGAGTAAACCAGCGTTTGAATTCTTTTTGATACAGTTTTTTTGCCTCTCGGATGAAAAGATTTCGCGAGTCGCGGTGCTTTTTACGTGGCATAATGATGAAGGCGAAAAAGCGATAGAGCAGGAGGTAGGGAAGGACAGATTTGAGTAGCGCTCCCATTCGCATCAAAATTTGACCGCGCAAGTTGAGCTTCATCACTGCTCCACCCAAAATCATACTGCTCACACGATCTGGATAGCGCTCTGAAATTTCTCTGATAATAATCGTTCCCAGAGAGATTCCCACGAAATGAGAAGTCTTAATTTTCTCGTAATTCATCACCTCAATGACTTCGTCACCGATTACGTCAAAAGTGTATTTTTTGAGGTTTTCGTAAATCTCTCGTTTCGACTTTCCGTGACCTCGGAGGTCGATAAGCAGGACATTGAACTCCTTTTTGAAATCGCGAATTTGCTTGTACCAAATAGAACTACTTCCACCTGCACCGTGAACAAACGTTACCCACTGGGCACTGCTGTCTTTCACGAAGGTAGTGTAGCTTAAAGCCGGCTGACTTAGTCCACCGGAACCTGGTTTTGTTTTGTCCTTATTCACTGTTTTCTCTGTCTGCGGCAGCGTTCACTGCAATACTTAACATCGTCCCAAACGAGCCGCCATTTTTTGCGCCAGGTGAATGGCCGTTTGCAAACAACGCAATTTTTTGTCGGTAAATGCTCCTTTTTCAAATTGATTTTAGTTAGCTACTCAGGTGACTTTTTTAGAAATCAGGCGTTTCATGAGGCCTTGCATAAGGGTAGCTGTCAATTTTTTTCAAATTATAATAATTATTTAGCCCTGAAATTCCAACGTTTTGAAGGTCTTCAAGATTTATCTGTCCATCCTCCGAAACTGCGCTATCAGGGATGCTCAGGTGCTCAACTTCGCCAATAATCATTCTGGTACCATTTGTCTTAATTGGTATTTCTTCGTGAAACTTCAATCCGATTTTTACGGGACTCTCTTTGACAAAGGGTGCTTCAAATCCAAATAGCATTTCTGGAGTAAAGCCACATCTTTCAAATTCAGATTCGGAGCTGTCGAATTTGGCTGAAGTGTAATGGGCCTGTTTTGCGTAATCACTGTGAATGTGATTGATCGTGTAGTAGCCCGTTTCGTGTATGTTTTCGTAAGTGTCTCTTCTCACTTTTTCTCCGGGTCTGATGAACATTCCCATCAATGCTGGATTGCTACCCAGATGCACAACTGAGCTAAATATTGCCAGATTGTGTACTCCTGATTTGGAAATGGATCCGATCAGGTTGGCGGGTTTTATTCCAGTGATGGAATTGATAATGTTCAGGCGCTTTATCCGCTCAGTTTTTTCTATGTCTTCTTTGTTCAAATACATGTTTTCAGGATTTGATTTCTTTCTTGCACTTTTTCCAAAACTTGAAGAAGGAAGAGTAGTAGCCAGTTACGCTGAACATCCAGTCCCGACTTTCTTCTTTACCCATATAATTATAATTGAGCGGATGCTCTTTGTAAATTATTTCTGACGGAGAATGTTCTCTTTGAAGCTCTTTAAATTCACCAACGAAGATTTGAATTTCTGGTATGTTCTTACTTAGCTCCAGTGCAAACTGCAGAGCATTTTTTGAAATGGGGTATTTCTCAAAAACTGAAGGCTCGAGCAACAAAATTCTATTCGCTTTTTCATTTTTGTGCCAATCAGGGTCGAGGTTGTAGTAATTGTAAATGAGCGTTGGCAAGCTGCTATCGTGAGTAATTTTCTGTTGTGGAGGAAGCTCGGTCGAGAGTTTAAGATCGACTGTCTCCTGAAGTCTCTCAGGAATTTCCTGAGGTGGTAGCTCGCTGTAGTCCACATCCATAAAAGTTCCTTGCTGATCCGTTTTGCAGTATTTGTTGACATTTTTCTGATTGGCCACATACTGTTTGTTGCTGTTGGATCCGGCCACCCATTGCCAACTCAGTCCGTTGCTCGCCCAATCTCCGTCCAGCAAATGATAGTACATCCACTGAGCAGGAAGCCACCAGTGTGACTTTCCGAAGTTGCAACAAATCGAAGCTATGTACATGCGCAGGTGATTGTGCAAATAGCCTGAATCATAAAATTCACGAATGGCATCATCGATTGCTTCCACGCCAGTGTTGGCTTCTGCAACTGCTTTTGGCATTTGGTGATTTCTCACATCAGGTTGCTCTCTTTTCAGGTCTTTGTTGATCTCTTCTTTTTCAGCAACCCAGATTTGCTGCCAGTAGTCTCGCCAGGCAAGTTCCTGAATGAACTTCTCTATTTTGGATACTTCAAAACCTCGGTCGAGCAGGTTTTGATAAACCATTTTGGTTGAAATTACACCGCGAGAGATGTAGGGGGAAAGTCTGGAAACATTGCCGTCAATAAAATTTCTGGAACGCCCATAGGATGATGGGTCGTAGGAGTTGACCTTCTCAAGAATGTGGTTGTAGCGAGTTTCGATGACTGTAATTTTTTAAAGATTCAATCATCTTACAAATCGCGAAGCAAATGGTTTTGGAGATTACTTTTTGCGACTGTAAATTCCGTGGAACGAAACGGCAACAGTTTCATCCTCTTCGTTTACAATTTCCCAGATCTGAGTCACTTTTCTTGCTTCTTCCATAGGATACCAGGTGATTCGATTTTTGAAAGTTCGTCCTTTAGCATCAGTGGTGAAATCGCTTTCTAGAATCATCTTCCCGTTTTCCAGATTGCCTTTGAGTTTCAAGATATTTCCTGAGCTGCTCACCCAAAGTTGGTTCCAGGTGCTATCGGCCGGGTCGTAATAGTTGAAGCTTCTTCCGGTGCTTCCAGAGGAACCTTTCCAGTTTTCACTGATAAGGCAATTGCCTTCAACTTTCTGAATGGAGTTTTCTCCTACCTCATTTCCGAGCGTGTCGTGCACTATCCATTCGCCAATCCAAAAGTCGAATTGTCCGTGCTGAGGAGTGCAACACTTACATTCAGGGTTTTGGGCGAGGGCTTGGGAGGAATAAAGAATAATCATGATCAATAAAGACCACAAGGCAAAAGAGTATTGGTTTTGATTAGTCATGTTCACTAAAATACTGATTAACAGCTGACCTCCCACTGGCAATCAAAGTTTTTACTTGTTTAGGCGATAGCTTTTTGACTTTAGGGCCAATGCCTTTGCAAGAAACCGATATTGTTCTTTGCCAATCTTCTTCAGTGAGATCCTTCCTGTTCAAGCTTTCGAGAACGTAGGTGTAGAATGCTGTAGCGTAATCTTCGAAGTTTTCAATTTTGACTTCGGCCAGTTCTCTATCGGACTTGTCTTCTTTCAACTGGTCTTCTGTCTCCATTCTGATCCCAATGGTTTTGGGGTTGTAGACTCTCTTTACTTTATCGTTTTGATCTACTATCGTAGAATCGAAAATGTGGATCGGAAAGTTTCCTGTGATCCCTCCATCAACCATGACCTCAAGGGATACGCTATCGTTTTGACTTTCGTAAATGGCACCGTCTTCATCAACGAAAACAGCTTCGAAATAAAGTGGAATGGACATGGAAATTCGTACCGCATTTTTCACTTTCATGTCGGGATACGTCTCGTGAGAAAGGATTACAAGCTTTTGTTTTGAAAGAGAAGTAGCTGTCACAAAGAGTTCTAAAAAACCTTTTTCGTGCAGTTCTCTGAATGTTATTTCACTGTCTCCGGTTTTAGCCTGGATGAGAGATCCGATCCAGTTGGTAAGCTCCTCATCTCGATACCAGCCAAAATTATTTTTGGTTCTGATTAAACCACCGATAAAAAGGTACTGGCCGTCATTCAGTTCTTCGAAACGCATCTCGGAAGTTATCTCTACAATCTCAGATGCGCTGTAGCCCAGGGAAATTAAAAGTGATGTAAGCGCTCCTGCTGAGGTGCCGGCTACTCTTTTGAGACTATCTAAAACACCGTGTCTTTCGAGAGACTCAAAAGCACCCGCATAAGCAATTCCGCGAATTCCGGCTCCCTCGAAAACCAGATTTTCTATATTTTTCTGGCCATAGGTAAGGCTGATATTCACGAGTAGAATAGCTATTAGAGATATAACTCTCCTTTCCATAAAGCAGTCTTTTCACCTTGAAGGTTTCTTCCAAAATGTTACCCACCAAAGCTGATTTCGGGTGCCTGTCTCATCATGTCTCTTTCTTTTTCAGAAAGATCAAACATCATTTCCTCATTGTAGCCCATACTGCTTGCCACAATATTTGATGGAAAAGTGCCAATGGCATCGTTGAACTCTCGAGTGGCTGTGTTGAACTGACTCCGCGATGAAGCCAGTTGGTTTTCTACATTTGAAATCTCTCCCTGAAGCTGACGGAAGTTGGTGTCGGCTTTTAGATCCGGATATGCTTCTACCGCTATTTGGAAGCCGCGAAGGGCAGCATTGAGATCCTGTTCGGTTGTAATCTTTTCTTCTACAGATTGGGCATTTACCGCACTGTTTCTGGCCGCGGTTACATTTTCCAAAGTAGCCCTTTCGTGGTCCATGTAACCTTTTACAGTACTTACGAGCTGTGGAATAAGGTCGTGACGTCTGTGCAAATTCACATCAATTTCAGCAAAAGCATTGTCTCGTTTGTTTTTGAGCTGGATCAGTCGGTTGTGGAGCCGGACGATCCATCCAACAATGATGAGGAGAAGAACGACCGTAATTATTATCGGTAGCATGAATTGTAAGTTTTGTTTACTGGTGAAAGATAGGAAATCTATGTTGTACTCCTTTCGAAAAGTCCTTGCTTGAAAACAGAAAAGGCGCCAAAAAGGCGCCTTCACTGTCTAAAAAATTAATTCTATTTCTTCACAAATTTCTTTCTCACGCTCTGTCCATCTAATTCCACTTCCAGAATGTAGGTTCCAGTTTCAAGTGAGGACAGGTTGAGCTTGTTTCCATCGGCTTTTTCAGACATGACTTTCTTACCTGTGATGTCGTAAATCATAACGATTGAGTTGGCACCGAAAAGCTCTGACTCAATAAAGATTTCTTCAGCAACTGGGTTAGGGTAGAGGGTAAACTGTGGTTGCTGGCCAAATTCGTCAACACCAATTGTGAAGTCACCTTCTACTACAGTGTTGGTTGAGTTGATCTCAAGATCTTCTTCATAAAGGTGATCTACGATTCCCGAAGGCCAAATAACTTTCACACTGTCTACAGTTTCTGCTGTGCCAATTCCGAAGTGAGTAGTTAGCGAACTCATGTAGCGGAATCCGTCTCCGCTTCGCACATCGCGAATTTGCTTTCCTAAGTTTTCTGTATACACTTCTACACGAGCACCAATGCCGTTCAAGTTACTGGCTGTACCTACGGTAAAGATTTTGATGTAGTTGTTATCGTTACCATTATTCATTTTGATAGTACTGCCATTTACCACATCGAGAAATCCATCGTTGTTAAGGTCGCCAACTGGACCGCTGCCAACACCAGCATCGATTTGTGAGAACGTCATGTCGCCATTTCCTAGCAAAATGATGTTTCCGCCCCCAAGAATATCAAGATAACCATCGTTGTTGAAGTCGTGCGTCACGTGCTCGATGGATGTAGCCATGAAGTTGTCAATTCCAGATCCTTCGACAACATCAGTGAAAATACCATCGTTGTTTTCCATCAGTCTGTGATGACCGTTGCTAAATGTGCTGGCTCCGACCATTGCGTCCATGTCGCCATCATTGTCGAAATCTCCCCAGGCAGACGACCAGGTTTGAATGTTGTCTTCCAGGCCAATTGCAGCAGAAACTTCTGAAAAAGTTCCGTCTCCATTGTTGCGGTGCATCTGATTGATGTTTGCATCAGAATCTCCACCACGGCATTTAGCAATGAAGAGGTCTGAGTCACCATCATTGTCATAGTCAACCCAGATTGAGCCATAGTTTCCACCGTCTGGAGTGTCACCCAAACCTCCCTGGTTGAAGGTGAGGTTTCCTTCACCGTCATTTGTGAAGTAGACGTTTGGTTGTACATCGTGGCAAACAAAAGGGTCAATGTGACCATCATTGTCCATATCTGTCATATTTGATCGCTGGCAGAAAACGTACTCGTCAAAAGATACTTCTTCGAATCCTTCTTCTTCACCGTTGTAGAACATAAACGTAACTCCAGAACCTCCTGCGTAGAGAAGGTCATTGTAGCCATTATTGTCAATATCGCCAGCACACAAGCTCCAAGATGGAGTATGGTTGGCATCAGGAGTAGAAATATTTATCGTTTCGAAAGAACCATCTTCCTGCTGCAGGTTCAAATTGACATTGTTTGAGCTTACCGAAACAACATCATCAAGTTGGTCATTATTCATGTCGAAAGCTCCGCGCATGGTACCTGAAGTATTCACAGATTGATTGGAGAAAGTGATGGCACCTTCCACAAGCTCTGTTGCTTCTACTTCGAAAATAAAACCTTCAGAAGACCAGCGGTCGTCAAAAGCTATGTAGTAAGTTTCACCAGCTTCGGCATTGAAAGAACCTACTGATAGGTAGCCATTTCCGCTGTCGTCATCTCCACCAACGCATGTTAGATTTCCACATTCTCCGGAGTAAACATGAAAACGTGTGTCTCCACCATTATTTATTGCAAGATCAGTTGATACTGTGATCTGCACATCCTCTTCATGAGTGAACGAGTACCATTCACCTCCTTCGGCACCTTCGCCATTGGTTGTGCAAATAGGAAGTGGAATCTCGGTTCCGTCAATAGCTTCAACTTCATAAATACCTAACTCTATCGGAAGAGCATCTTCGCAGGTGTCCTGAGCATTTATTCCCAGACTGAAGATACAGGCTGAGAGAGCTAATAAGTAAAGTTTTCTCATTTTGGGTTGTTTTTTTGGTTATCAAAATTCAGGTTTAACAATCCTCGGTTAGAGAATTGATGTATTCTTTAATCATTTCGGTTGCTTCTTCGTGAATCACAGAGCGTCCTAAAAGCGGCATCCTTTCAGCTTCATAGGTTGTGTTCAGCCTATAGTACATCATCGAGCGCTCGTGGTTTCCTGGAGAAATAATGTGAGTTAGCGTTTCATTTATGAACTCATCAGGTTCAACACAAACTCCCAGGTTTTCGGATTGATCCGATTCGCTCCAGGCAAAACGCACGGGGCGATAGTCGCAGTGACTTCCTTCTCTGTGGCAATGTCCGCAGTTGATATCGATGTAGGCACGAACTCGTTCGGACAATAAAGCAGTTTCATCGGTCCAGTCAGCCACGGTTTCAATGTTGGCAGGTAGAGTTGCGCTTAGGTAGCCTTCTTGTTGCCACTTTTCGAGTTGGTTGATAGACTGTCCGTCATAGTCAACCATTTTATTCATGTTCTGCGGCTTTGGACCAATGGGAATAGGCAAGCTGTTTGACTTATGGCAAGTGAGGCATTCGCCTTCAGATGGAATGCGATACTCAATTGATCTCAGCACATCATTCTCTTCATCATAAAATTCAATGTCAGTGTAGCTTCCATTGAGGTCGAAATACGCTTCAGTTTGTTCATCATTCCACACGTAGTCGGCAAAAAACCATTCGCCATTTACTTTGTACAGAAGCCTCGTTTCAATGATTCTCTTTTCATTGGACGGTTGAACGTTGTTGTAGTAGAAGTTTTTAATTAAGACTGTACCGTCATCGAACGAAAAAATTTCTGTATCTCCATCGTGCTGGGCACTTGCACCTTCCGCCATCCACACAAATCGTTTTTTCTTGGCGTAATCTGTGAAAAGTGGAGTGATGAGCTCGTAAGGTAGAACTCCTTCGGTTGGCGAAAGATCGGCAAGGTCTCCTTCAAAAAAACGATAATCGGAAAGTTTTGAATAAGGTAATTCTGCGGTGTTGAAAGACACTCCGCTGTCTGTGCCATCAGGGTCTTGCTTCGGTGGTTCTGGCTCCGGCTTGGAACATGCTACAGCGATCGCCAAAATAGAAGCTATTACAATTAAATTTCTCTTCATGATTAACTTTGCAGGTGAATGAATTTCGCTGATTTTCCAGTGTGAAACTGCAGTTTCACGTCAGTGACTGGCATTCTATAACTTATGACTTAAAAAATTCAAAAACGGTTGTCTCCGTCCATAAGATTTCCGAGACCGCCCAGGATACTACCTTCTCCACGTTTTTTGCCACCCATTTTTGGAGCGCTTGCTATCACCCTGTCAGCCAGCCTGCTGAAAGGAAGTGACTGAATGTAAACTGTCCCGGGTCCGGTAAGTTTTGCTAAAAAGATTCCTTCACCACCAAAGAACGTGTTTCTGAGTCCGCCAACATATTCAATGTCATAATCGATTTGCGAAGTGAAACCAGCAATACATCCAGTGTCCACCTTGAGCACTTCACCGGGCTGAAGCTGTTTTTCGATAACGGTGCCTCCCACGTGAAGAAATGCCATGCCATCGCCTTCCAACTTTTGCATGATGAAACCTTCTCCACCGAAAAGGCCAGTCCCCAGGCGTTTTTGAAATTCGATGCCAACCGCCACGCCCTTGGCAGCGCAGAGGAATGCATCTTTTTGGCAAACGATTTTACCTCCGTTTTTTGCCAGGTCGAACGCGATAACTTTTCCGGGGTACGGAGAAGCAAACCAGGCTTTCTTCTTTCCAGAACCCATGTTTGTATAGGCCGTCATGAAAAGCCCCTCTCCGGTTAGAAGCCTCTTACCAGCCGAGAGAAATTTGTTGAAAATCCCTTTATCCTGATTGGAGCCGTCTCCGAAAATAGTATTCATTTCCAGGTCGCTGTCCATCATCATCAAACTGCCAGGCTCAGCAATTACAGTTTCTTGTGGATCGAGCTCAATGCCTACGGCTTGCATTTCTTCGCCTACGAGTTCAAAATCAATTTCATGTGCTGCCATTAGAATTTCAATGTTTTTGGTATGACAGCCAAATTAAGGAAAAGTGAAAAAGGGATAACGGATTTAGAAAGATTTGGTAATCGTTGCTCCCGACTTAGGGAATGAGAAAATCGTAACGATCGAGACCGGGAGCAAGACCGTCTTTTTTTATTCCTACCTGGCGTAGTCCGCATTTTTTGTAGTACTCAGAAGTGTACAGCGAGGCGCTAATTTTCATGGAGTGATATCCTGCAGCATGCTCGAGCAGCTTTTGAAGTCGATAAGTGGTCAGTGCCTGACCATAGCTTTTGCCATAGTGTTTAGAGCTCACCATTCCCCAAACGAGCCCGGCAGTACCCGAGTTGTAATTCGTATAAATTCCACCACAAGCCACAGTTTCTTCTTTTTCAGTAATCAGATAGAATTGATGCTTTGCATGATAATCGAGCCAGTGCTCAAATTCAGATCGTTCATTAGAGGTGAAAAGCTGTGGAACATTACTGTCGAAAATTGTCAGACAGTCGCTTTTATAGCTTGGCGTGTAGTTGCGTATTACCATGGTCAGGGCGGATTATGGTGTTGATATGCAAGATGTTAAGATACATAAAAGATTGATATCCGAAACGAACGGGAAAGAATTATTTGAGCAAATTATTCTCTCTGCTTTCTTTTACTTTTCGTTCCACGGTATTTGCTCTGTCTACTATGTCGTGAATAATGTCGTCCAACTCGCGAACAGCATTTTCCATGTGTTTCAGGATTTCTGCATTATTTGCCGATTTGATCTGCTGCTTGTCGAGCAGCTTTAGAAGGCCCTGAATATTAACAACAGGATTTCTGACGATATGTGACTGTATATGAGCTATTTCCCTCAGCTTCATGTTCTGGTTCTTCAGTTGTTCTTCAAGTAGTTTGTGGTGTGTTACATTTCGTCCAAAACAACTCACTCCAAAAACTTCGCCCCGGTCATTTCTAAGAGGGTTAAACCTAACCTCTAAATAGCGAAACTCTTCGGTGCTCTGAGACATTTCTTCTTCTCGGATAAATGATTCACCATTTAACCCCTTCTGATACAAACTCTTCCAATGTGCCAGAATATCAGAACCAGGACCTTCTGCGAATTCTTTGAGAACAGTTTCTCCTTCTTGCAATGGAGTGCTCAGCGAATCTTGAAAAACTTCGTTGCCGGCTATCAGTTTCAGGTCTTTATCCACAGCCCAAATTAGATCTGATGTACTGTTGATCACACTGCCGAGAAGTTCTTGTGATCTCTGAATTTCTTCTCTGGCCCTTCTGGATTCGGTAGTGTCTTCGAAATAAACCGAAAGCCCTTCGTTCTTTGGATACACAGAAAAGTAAAACCACTTCTCGAATTGCTCGTGATAAGCTTCAAAAGATTGCTTCTTTTTTTCTTCGAGACCTTTGTTGAAGTGTTCTTTGAAATCGGAGTTTTCCCGGGGAAACACTTCCCACAAGCTTTTGCCCATTAACTTTTCGCCATTCAATCCAGTGTGATCTTCGAATCCCTGATTGATGAATTGAAATCTTCCCTCGCTATCCACGGAGAAAAAACCTTCGGTGATACTTTTTAAGATTTCCTCAATATCTCTAGCGTAGTCTTTGATAGTCTCTTGTGCGCTCCTCACATCAGTGATGTCTGTAAAGATTCCGTGAAGCTCTTTCCGGCTCTGTTGCTCATTGAAGAAAGGCCTTATCCTAAACAGCAGTGACTTTTTAATGCCATTTCTGGAAACAACCCGACACTCAAATCTTCTTTCTTCACCTGTGTCGATAATTTCATGAATTTGATCATCAAACTTCTCCCGGTCTTCAGGAAGCACTATTTCTCGCCAAAGGTTTTGCTTTTGCAAAAATTCTTCAGCTGTATACTGGGTTACCTGATCGCAGCTCTCATTGATGAATAGGAGCGACATGTCGCTGGCATCAACAGAAAACACAACGTCATTCAAGGAGGATAGAATTTGACCAAAATACTTTTTGTATCGGTCGAGCTCCTGATTGTTTTTTACTTCGGAAGTTACGTTTCTTCCAACTCCCTGTATCTCATTTACCTCACCGTTTTCATCAGCAATGCCTATAAATTCCCATTCTGTAAAAATTACTTTTTGGTCGTTGGTAAGCGAACGAAGTGTAAGAAAGTTTACATCGCCTGGAATGTTTTTGCAGTTTACCAGAACGCGTTGAAACACTCTCCAGTCTTCATTGTGGAATATTTCAGAGTAGCCTTTTCCCTGAACGCTAAGATTGTTGTAATTAAAGGTCTTCAGGAATTTTTGGTTACCGAAGATCAGGTTTCCTTTCAGGTCCATTCTAATAAGAAAGGACGATTCGGAATCAATCAGCGAACGGAGGTAATTACTCGTATCGATGAGCTGACTGTTAATAACCTGGCTGTGGCGCTTGGCTTTTTCCATCTCATCGATGTCGATAGCTGTGACCAGCCGCACTTGCTCCGAATCTTTATAAAGCGAATTGGAATAAATGCGCACAAAAAAAACTCTGCCATCTTTGGTTTTATGCTGCCACGGACCACTGTTCTGATAAGCTTTATTCTCGTGCTTTACGTTTGTCAAGAGCTTGCTGACATCTTCCTTAGGCCTTATATCTGCGATGGTCAAATCCTGAAATTCCTTTTGGGTGTAACCATATACCTCAACAGCAGCCTGATTTACTTCTAAAATATTGAGGGTTCGAGGGTCATAAATCCACATTGGGTTTGGATTGCGCTCGAACATGGTTCTGTAAACCGTTTCGGAACTGAGAAGCCGATCGTAAAAATTTCGGATTAAAAAATAAAGTACAATTCCAGTGAGAAGAACATAAAACAGACCCTTGAAAGTTTGGAAATAACTATATGATTTGAAATCTGCGTCCCCGAAAAGCCAATCTGTAAAACTATCACTGAGTAAAATCCATAGAATGCCAAGTACAATGTAAATTAGTGGTATGCGCCAGATGTTTTTAGTCATTTGTTAATGAGTTAGTTTACCAGTGTTAAGCATTAAAGGTAAACCAAATCCGTTATTTGGCAAAAAATGACCTGGGGTTAGATGCAATCCAAAATCGGAGAAACATCCATTCTATAATTCCTCTTTCAGGAATTTACCAGTAAAACTTCCTCTTGCGTTGGCGACTTTTTCAGGCGTGCCTTCTGCGATAATTTTTCCTCCACCTTTTCCACCTTCCGGACCAATATCAACCACGTGATCGGCAACTTTGATGATGTCCATATTGTGTTCAATGACCAGCACAGTATTGCCATTTTCCACCAGCTTGTTGAGCACATTTATGAGCAGCTGAATATCTTCGAAGTGCAGGCCAGTTGTGGGCTCATCCAGAATGTAAATGGTGTTACCAGTGTCGCGTTTGCTGAGTTCCGTGGAGAGCTTGACACGCTGCGCCTCTCCACCGGAAATTGTTGTGCTTTGCTGCCCAAGGGTGATGTAGCCCAGCCCGACTTCATTGAGCGTTTCAACAGTTCTACGGATTTTAGGAATACTCTCGAAAAAGTCGAGTGCCTCTTCAATCGTCATGTTGAGGACATCCGAAATGGATTTACCCTTGTAGCGCACCTCCAGTGTTTCGCGGTTGTAGCGCTTTCCCATGCAGGTTTCGCACTGTACATAAACATCCGGCAAGAAATTCATTTCGATGGTTCTCAATCCTGCTCCCTTGCACGTTTCGCAACGACCGCCTGCAACATTAAAGGAGAACCTTCCCGGTTTGTAGCCTCTGATTTTCGCTTCGGGTAGCTCAGAAAACAGTTTACGGATCTCCGTGAAAACACCGGTGTAGGTTGCCGGATTCGACCGCGGAGTTCGGCCAATTGGGCTTTGGTCAATTTCTATCACCTTGTCGAGATGGTCGAGACCTTTTATGCCCTTATAGGCAAGTGGTTTTTTGACACCCTTGTAAAAATGCCCGTTGAGGATAGGATAGAGGGTTTGGTTGATTAAACTCGACTTGCCACTTCCTGAAACTCCTGTAATGCACGTGAAAGTGCCCAATGGAATTTTTAGCGTAACCTCCTTAAGGTTGTGTCCGCTTGCTTTTTCCAGGGTAAGCTTTTTCCCTGTTCCTTTTCTGCGCTTATTTGGAACCTCAATATTTTTCTTTCCAGAAAGGTAGAGAGATGTCTGCGAACCTTGTGCAGAGTGTTCTTCAGCTGTTCCCTCTGCAACAATTCTTCCGCCATGAACACCTGCTCCAGGGCCAATATCCACGAGGTGGTCGGCTTCGAGCATGATGTCTTTGTCGTGCTCTACAACGATAATGCTGTTGCCGGCATCGCGCAGTGTCTTTAGGGAATTGATGAGCCTGTGGTTGTCGCGTTGGTGAAGTCCGATACTCGGTTCATCTAAAATGTACAAGACTCCTACAAGCTGACTTCCAATCTGCGTGGCGAGTCGAATGCGTTGTGCTTCTCCACCGCTCAGTGTTCTGGCAGATCTGTCGAGGGTGAGATAATCGAGACCGACATCGAGCAAGAAACCAATCCGGCTGCGGATTTCTTTGATAGCTTCTGTCGCGATCTTCTTTTGTCGCTCGCTCAGGTGTTTTTCCACACTCTCGAACCACTCGGCCAAATCGCGAATGTCGAGCTGAGCTAACTCCGAAATATTTTTTTCACCGAGTCTGAAATAGAGTGCCTCTTTTTTCAAGCGGCTGCCTTCGCATTCAGGACAGGTTGTTTTATTCATAAAACTCTCTGCCCAGCGTTTGATGGGTTTTGAATTCGATTCCTCAGCCTGTCTTTCTATGAATGCAATAATTCCTTCAAACTTCACCGAATGGCTATTCACCCCAATGCTTGATTTGATAGTCACCGGTTCATCGGTTCCGTAAAGAAGTGAGTTAATCACTTGTTCATCAATGTCTTTGAGGGGAGTAGTGAGTTTGTAATCGTGTTGGTTCAACAGCGCTTCAACCCGGGTGAAGATCCAGTTGTTTTTATATTCACCGAGCGGTTTAATTCCGCCTTTTTTAATCGACTTGCTCTTATCTGGAATAATTTTCTTTGGATCGATTTCAGCGACTTCACCAAGCCCGTTGCAACTTGGGCAGGCTCCGTAAGGCGAGTTGAAAGAAAATAAGTTTGGCTCTGGCTCGGCATAAGAAATTCCCGTAGTAGGGCACATCAGGTGGAGTGAGTAAAAACGGACGTCATCGTTGTCCATTTCTTGAGTCATCATAATTCCCTTTCCGTGGTCGAGAGCAGTGCGGACTGATTTAGCCAACCTATCTTTTTGGTCCTTTTTCACCTTCACGCGATCAATTACGATTTCGATATCGTGAATTTTATAGCGGTCGACCTTAAAGCCTTTTGTAAGTTCTACGATTTCTCCATCTACACGGGCTCTCAAAAATCCTTTTTTCTGAATTTGCTCGAAGAGCTCTCGGTAGTGACCTTTGCGGCCGCGAACCACTGGAGCAAGCAAAATGAGTTTATCACCTTCGTGATGCTCGATGATTAAATCTGTAATTTGATCCTGGTCGTAGCGAACCATCCGCTCACCAGTTTTGTAGCTGTATGCATCGCTAGCTCTGGCGAAGATCAGTCGCATAAAATCGTAGATCTCGGTGATGGTGCCGACAGTAGATCTTGGATTTTTTGAAATGGTTTTTTGCTCGATCGAAATCACAGGGCTCAACCCATTAATTTGATCTACATCGGGCCGTTCAAGACCTCCCAAAAACTGCCGTGCATAGGCAGAAAAAGTTTCGATGTATCTGCGCTGTCCCTCCGCGTAAATCGTGTCGAAAGCAAGTGACGATTTTCCGCTTCCGCTCAGCCCGGTAAAAACTACCAGTTGATTTCGTGGAATGGTGACATCAATATTTTTTAGGTTGTGAACTCTCGCACCGATTACTTCGATTTTTTCATCAGTGTAAAGTTCGGCTACTTCCTCTGTAGCTTGTGGATTATCTAGAGTTGGAGAATCTTTTTGCTTCGTCATTCGGACACTTTAATTGCCGGTGCAATTTACACCGATAGTGGTGTTCCAACAAATGAAAACGCAAACTGTTGGGCGCAAATCATGAAAGTTGAAGAAGAGCTTTAATTCAGGTTATGCACTGGCTTTTTCAGCCTTGTTGTAGCCCGGAACCAGACGCTTTATTTTGTAGTCGAAGATTCCGTAGAGCACAGTTATCACAGGACTTGCGATATTAAAAATGCAGTAAGGAGCGTAGACGAGGGTTGCAACGCCCAGCACTCCAGCTTGTGCCACACCACAGGTGTTCCACGGAATGATTACACTGGTTACTGTACCCGAATCCTCGAGAGTTCGGCTTAGGTTCTCGGGCGCGAGTCCGCGCTCCCTGTAGGCTTCGGCAAACATTTTTCCTGGAACAACAATCGCCAGGTACTGATCTGAAGCCGTTACGTTGAAGAATACGCAGGTGAAAGCTGTTGATCCAATCAATGACCCTGTGGAGTTTACCAATGCCAGAATTGCTTTTGTGATTCTTCTAAGTAGTCCGGCAGCTTGCATTACACCACCAAAAGTGAGCGCACAGATAATGAGCCAAATGGTGTTCATCATTCCCATCATTCCTCCGGCCGAAAGCAAATCATTTACATTTTCATTCTCTGTTGGAATGTTGGTCTCCATCGCCATCGAATTAATCGTAGCTACGTAAGCGCTTTCAAAATAGCTCCCATCGATTCCCGCGACTTCCCGGATTATATCTGGCTGAAAAATAAACGCGCAAATTGCACCGAGTAAAACACCAGCAAAAAGTGCCGGGATGGCAGGAACTTTCTTGATGATCATAACGATCACGATTGCAGGAACCAAAAATAGCCACAAGTTTATGGTGAACTTACCTTCGATGGCTGCCATCAGGACTTCCACTTGTCCGTCCTGTGCTTTGCTATCGAGATTGAGGCCAACGATGAGAAAGACTATCAAAGCAATTGCAATAGAAGGACCCGTAGTCCACACCATGTAGCGGATGTGTGTGAAGAGATCTGTGCCGGCTACAGCGGGAGCGAGGTTGGTGGTGTCGGAGAGCGGTGACATTTTATCACCGAAGTAGGCTCCGGAAATAATGGCTCCCGCAATCCAGCCTTCGTAAATATCGAGAGCAGTGCCAATGCCTAGTAGTGCTAACCCAACTGTCGCTATCGTACTCCAGGAGCTACCTGTCGCCACAGAAACCAATGCTGAAACAATGCACGCAGCGAAAAGGAAGATGGCGGGAGTGAGAATCTTCAACCCGTAGAAAACCATAGCAGGAATAATCCCACTGATGAGCCAGGTTCCGGCAAGTGCACCAATCAGTAGCAGAATAATGATTGCTCCCATGGCAGAGGTGATGCTATCTACAATTCCATCGTAAATCGCCTTCCAGTTGTAGCCCAGACGTAAACCGATAATGCCACCAGCTAAACCTGCTAAAAGCAGAGCAATTTGATTTGGCCCATAGCTCGAATCTTCACCGTAAAAAACAACATTGTAAGCCAACATGGCCGTCAACAGCGCGATAGGCAACAGCGCCAGTAGAAGGTGGACGCCTCCAGAAACTTTTGGTTTATCTTCCATTCAATTAGCCGGTTTAACAGCCGCTAAAGATAGGAATTCAGTACACTTTTTTGATTCATCAACTGTAGGCCACCAGTCTCTCTGCAATCGATTGAATTTCTGAATCGTGCGACCTTGCAAAATCTTCACCGGCCTCAGCGAGCTTCCTGAGGTTTTCACGACTTCCGTCATCCATGTCTTCGCTGGCTTCTCCCCGGTCGGGGTTCATTCTTACAAAATCTGGTTGATCTTCCGCTTTTAGGGTATCCCATATTTGCTCAAGCTGATAGTTTACGGTTTCAGCATTTCCAGACATCATGATGTCTATGAGCGGCTTTATCCACTGCACCATGCCGTAGTCTTTGGCTTCGCTGTAGAGGTATTTCTGTTTTGTGGATCCTGTTGAAAGCGAAATCATGAACATGTCCTTGGCTCCGGGATGGCTAATAGTGGTGCCATCGGATTTTCTAAAATCCATTGTTCTTGCTTCGGCATAGGCGCAGAGAGATGGGTTGTTTGCAAACACACCCCCGTCTATTAGCGGATAGTATTTCCCGGCAAGCGATTTCACACGTGCACATTCAAAATAGGTGGGAGCAGCGCTGGTTGCTCGAGTTACTTCTCTAACTGGGAAATCATGATCGGTATTCATTTTTGCTCTTTGCTGACGGAAGAAATGCGCATAGCGATCACGGATGTTGTAAGCTGTGATCACGCACGGTTTGAGTAATTCGCTCAGGTTGGTTTCTCCAAAGTACTCTTCCAAACGCTCTTCCAGTTCAGTCGCTGGGTATTTTTCATCGCGAACACCACCGGCAGTTTTGATTTTCTGCCAAACGGAAGTGTGAAAAATTTCATCGCCATAATCGAGATAGAGCTGCACGGCTTCACCTGCAGAAAATTTTGGTTTGCCATCCTCACCCGGAGTCAGGTAGAGACAACTCAAAATGCCTCCGGTGCTGGTTCCAGCGAAGAGGTCAACGTACTCTGAAATTCTCTTTGACTTGTCGCCCGTGATGGATTGGATTTTTTCTTCGATGGCTTTTACAAGCATTCCCGGGAGGATGCCACGAATTCCGCCACCATCAATGGAAAGGATGGTCACTTTCTTTTTCATAGAAGTAAAGGTGTTGTTAAATATTTGTACTTCAGCCGAATATAGGCTAAAAAATCAACTGGAAAAATCTGGCTAGAAGATTTTGGATCTAATTATTCCGCCAGTTTGAAACCATCAAGTCGTAAGGTGAAACCGATAGATGCTCTGATGGCCTGACCTACATTTCGACCATCTAAAGTGTAAGCCGCCTGAAAGAAGCCTCCGATCCATGGATTAATGGGACGGTAGTAGGTTGCGCCTATTTTGGAAAAGGAAACTCCAAAACTTCTAAATGGTTGATCGAAGCCGTCTCGGTAATCGAAGCCACCTTCAGCTTGCTGCCTGTGAAACCAGATATCGAAATAATTTTTTGCTGAGGCGTATCCGATTTTAGCGATCATCGGAAAGGAGGGAGGAGTGGGATCAATTCGCCAGGTGTAGCCGGATTGCAACTGCAGAAACCAACCATTTTGGTGCTGCGCTGAAAAGATCAGCCTGGCAGGAATGGCTTCAGCGTGCTGACCAATGGCAAATGCACTTTCGGTTTCGTAATCAGTAAGTGGTAGGCTATAGCCGGTACCTGCCAGTATTCCGAAATTTATCTTTTCAGTCTGAATTTCAGCCACCTTCAGCCGGATCATTGCTACTCCGTCCTGAAATCCAGACACGCCTGTATTGTTGATATAAGGAGCGCTGAGGATCACGTCTGCCCAATCAGTTATTCCATGTGCCACGTACAAACTCGCACTTTGAATGTCGCGCGTGATGCTGATTTCCTCCGCTCCCCAATACTTGTTGAAATTCTCGTAACTGTAAGAAAGGGAAATGTCGGTGTGACCTTTTCCCTTCATAAATCCATCGATTATTCCCTGTGAAAAAATCGAAGTGGAAAGGGTTAAAGAAAATCCTAGAATGAGAGTTCTGAGCATGTTGAAGGTAATTGGTTCGGAGGCGTTAATTGGAAATACAGCCGATGAGTGCGATTCCCTAATCTTCTTTTTGCTCAATGACAAAAGCTACGCGCTCCGGAGTGAAGCTTACGTTGCTAATTTCTTCTGGGATTCTGACGAGCTCTACCTGAAGTTTACGAACAGACTCGAGATCAACTTCATCCATCGATTGCAACTGAGCTACGAAATCATTTTGAGAAATCTTGTCGTAATCACGCAGCCCCACAGTAAAAGCAACTTCTACAGAGTCTGGAAAAGTTCGAACCCGGTCGCCTTTGGCTATCGAATTTTTCACCTGAATTGGAATGCGAATTTTGCGCTCCGTCAGTTCGTCAATTTGGAAGCTCACCTTTACAGACTTCATCTTGCTGGTAACCAGTGGGTGCTGAGGTGAAAGCGGGACATTTACTGTGTCGGATTTGACGATCCCGGCAATTTGCTCGGTGGCAGTTGTGACCGTTGACAGAGTATCTAGAATTGAAGCTGGACCCATCACTGTGGCGCTATCGGGAGAAACAAATGGACCTCTGGAAACAAAAAACCTCTCCTTGGGAGCTATGTCAACTGCTATTGAAATAGGCACCTTTTTTTCAACGCGTTCGCTCACATTCATCCGAATCGTGTCTGGAGAAATGTTGAGAATTTCTCTGTTTGGACCGAGCTCTTCGTTGAGTTGCTGGCGAAGAGTTCTCGAAAGAAGATATCGCGTGTTGCCATCTTCCGAAGGGTAAGTCTCGTGGAGTTCTATTCGAAGCGTGCTTCTCGACTTCAGATATTTTTCTGCCAGAATTGAAAAACCGACTGCCCTGAACTGGATGTTGATTTGCTCAACGGTCGTGTCTGTGAGCACATAGCCTTCCGGAATTTCGCTGTACTCGACAGGGAAGGAGAGGGAGGTGACCGAATTTTCGGAAAGTTCCATCATCAACCACATGATAGCAGAAAACAGGAGACATGTCCCAAAGACATAATATCTCCTGTCTACTTTCCTCTGTAGAAAAACTTTAGCTTTTCTCTGAAATTTGTGCCTTCCGGTCATAGGCACCAAGTTATTACTTTTTGGTTTGCATGTTTTGCTCGTCTACGCGGCTGTCTGGAGAAACTGCAGATTTTTCCACACGCAGTTTTCCGCCTTCGGTAGCGATCAAAAGATTTGTTTCGTTGATCTCAAGCACTTTTCCGTGAATTCCACCGATGGTTACGATGTGGTCTCCTTTGGAAAGAGCTTCTCTGAATTTCTTCGCTTCTTTCGCTTTTTTCATCTGTGGACGGATCATGAAAAAGTACATGATCAGGATAATTCCTCCGAAAAGGAAAAGCTGGCTCATCCAACCCGATCCCTGATCTCCGCCTGCCTGAAGTAAAATTGTGTTCACTTGATTCATCATTTGTTTTAAAATATCTTATTGCTGTAATTTCTTTTGTTCGTCTGGTCCTACCACGAGTCCTTTCAATTTTAGAATTGTTGTTGAAGGAACGCTATTGGTAATCACCGAAATTGTTTTGCTTGTTTCTCCTGGTCTGCGATTCGAATCAAATTCGATTTCTATCTCACCACTTTCACCGGGAGAAATTGGCTTTTTAGGCCAGCCTTTGGTAGTTGTGCATCCGCACGAAGGGTTCACTTCTGTGATCAGCAGAGGCGACTTGCCTTCGTTTATAAACTTAAACGTGTGCTTTACTTTTTCTCCTTCTATCACAGTTCCAAAATCAAATTCTTTGTTTTCGAACTGGATGGCAGGTGCGCCAGAAACATCCACGCTATCCGATGCAGATTTTTCGAAGAAAATCATGTCAGTAGTGACTTCATCCTTCTTTTCTTCTTTGCAAGAAAAAAGTGCTGCAGAGGCCATAAAAGCAAGCGAAATGGTTAAAAGATGCTTTCTCATTCTACTAGTCCTCTTCCGGTTTTCTTAATGGCTCCTTCGTCTTTCAGCTTCGCAAAAAGCTTATCCAAAACTCCGTTTAAGAATCCGTGGCTCTTTGGCGTGCTGTAGTATTTCGACAGCTCGATGTATTCGTTGAGTGTTACTTTCAAAGGAATGTTCTTGAAAGTGATCGCCTCTGCAATGGCCATCTTCATCAGGATGATATCCATGATGGCAATGCGGTCGAGCTCCCAGTTTTTGGTGAATTCGTCAATCATTTTCGAATACTCCTCACCGTGAACGATCGAGTTTCTAAAGAGCTTGGTTACAAACTCTTTTTCGTCCTCTTTCCAAAGTGGAAGCAACTCCAGGTCGTCTGACTTCTCATCGATAGACTTGATGGTTTTGATCACCATGGACGCTACCAAGTCGAGGTCGTCATTCCAGAAAATGCTCTTTTCTTCGAACCAGTCCTGAAGCATTTCGAAATTCACCAGGTGCTTCTTGAAAAAGCGAATCAGGTAAATTCTGTCGTGGTGAAAACCGCGCTCAGAGCTTTCCATGTACTCTTTGTACTCGTCAGTTTCAATAAGCGTTCTGAACTCCTTCTTGATCAGGTCAGGGTTTTCGCTCCAGTTGATTTTTTCACTCTCTGCAGCTTTCTTAAGCGTTTTGCTGTTGGCCAAAACACGCAACGGAGCATTGGTGACAAAACGAGTGTTTGGATGAAGGTCTTCCTCAGAAGGGAGACGCTTGTTTTTTCCGGCTTCGATTTTTTCAATTGCCGCTCCCTGCATTTCTACAATGAGAAGCAAAAGATAGAGATACATATGGTACATCTTCTCGATGCCGTGAAACATCTCGTTCTCGGTCTTTTTCATGTCCTTGTCTACCGACTGGTAGTAGGCGTAGAGCGATTGGAGAACTTTTATTCTTAAATGACGTCTATTCAGCATTTCTTAATTAATGACTCTGTTGGTGTGTACTTAAAAAATGATTTTTAGTAGGACAACTTTACGTTGGACATTTTTGCGATTCTCTCCTCAGCAAATTTGTTGGCTGCGAGATAAGTTGGAATGTTTTCTTCCTTCGATTTGTTAAAAATGTCGAGCGTTGTGTTGTAAATATTTTCAGTTTGGCTCATTGCAGCTTCTCTGTTGTAGCCTATCACTTCCCAGAAACAGTTGATGATTCCACCAGCGTTTACAAGGTAATCAGGAGCGTAGATGATGCCTTTGTCCATTACGGCCTTACCGTGCTTTTCTTCGTTGGCCAATTGGTTGTTTGCCGCACCGGCAATGATGCTACACTTCATTTTAGCGAGTGTTTCGTCATTCACTGTAGCTCCAAGTGCACAAGGGCTGTAGATGTCCATTTCCTGTTCGAAAACTTCATCGACACCAATTACTTCAACTCCTTTGTATTTTTTGGCGACTGCCTTGAGGCGATCTTCAAAAATGTCTGTGATTTTGATCACGGCTCCTTCGTTGGCAAGGTGCTCCACGAGGTATTCACCAACGTGTCCAACTCCCTGAACCACTACAGTTTTTCCCTGCAGGCTGTCGTTGCCGAACTGCTGTTTCGCAGCGGCTTTCATTCCCATGTAAACTCCATAAGCTGTCACAGGCGATGGGTCACCACTTCCGCCCATGTACTCGGGAAGTCCGGCTACACTCTCAGTTTCCATGGCTACGTATTCCATGTCTTTTGTAGATATGCCCACATCTTCAGCGGTGATGTATTTTCCTCCAAGGCTATCGACAAACTTTCCAAACCTTCTGAAAAGTGCTTCACTTTTGTCTGTTCTGGAGTTACCGATGATCACGGCTTTTCCACCTCCGAGGTTGAGTCCTGCGAGCGAAGACTTGTAGGTCATTCCTCGTGAAAGACGAAGTACATCAGTTAGAGCTTCAGCTTCAGAGGCGTAATTCCACATGCGGGTGCCTCCCAAACTTGGGCCTAAAACGGTGTTGTGAACTGCGATAATTGCTTTTAATCCTGTTGCCTGATCCTGGCAGAAGAGAACTTGCTCGTGATTCTGGGCGAGCATTTGACCGATGACTGAAGCGCTTGAGTTTTCCACTTCACTGATATCTTTAACGTCAATCATTTCCTAGCAAAATTTGTATGAGATAGAACTTTTTATTGCGGTGCAAAAGTATAATTTTTTTCTGTCCCGAGAGTTACTCTAGTCAAGGGAATTGACAACAGTCTTTCACTAGATTTGTCGAACAATTTAAGGCTTTAAATGCTTTGAATTTTCAGCTTATGACAGAAAACCTCCAAAATCGCAATAAATCAAACAACCGGTTGCCGTCCATTTTGGCTATTGCATGTCTCTTTTCTTTCTTGCTTTTTGGCTGCGAAAAAGAAATAGATGTGGATCTTCCAGATGTGGAAAGCCGCATTGTAGTGGATGGTCAGATAGAAAACGGCAAGGCTCCCATTGTACTTTTGACAAGAAGTCAGGGCTACTTTGAACCTACTGATCTGCAGGCGTTGCAGGAAATCTTTATTCAGGGAGCGAAGGTTAGTGTTTCGCACAATGGGCAAACTGACACGCTGGTTGAAGTTTGCAGTAGCAGTTTGCCACCAGAGTTGCTGGAGCAACTGTCGGAGCAGACGGGTTTTTCACCCGAAGCTCTTCAGCAAATCGATATCTGTGGGTACACTTCATTTACGCTCATTGGCGAGACCAACACGGTTTACGATCTCAAAGTGGAAGTAGAGGACGAGGTGTTGACATCTTCCACCAAAATCAACAAAATTGTTGAGCTCGATAGCTTGTGGTTTGAGATCGCTGGAGAGGCAGATTCACTTGGATTTCTTTGGGCTAAAATTACGGACCCCGATACTTTAGGAAATGCCTACCGCTGGTTTGCGAAGCGAATCAACGACTATCCTTCCTGGAGCGAAAATGCGGGAGAACAAAAAGACCAGTCGTTTATCGCACCGATTGGCTCGGCTTACGATGATCAGTTTTACAATGGTCTTAGTTTCGAGTTTGCCTACTATCGTGGTGTTGCTCCAAACTCCAACAAGGAGGACGATCAAAATGAAGAGCGCGGCTACTACAAATTAGGCGACACGGTGGCTGTTCGCGGATGTCACATCGATCGCGGTGTGTTTAGGTTTGTGCAATCATTTGAAACCAATGTTTCTCAAGCAGGCAGCCCATTTGCTTCTCCGGCTAACGTGGATTCCAACATCGAAGGAGGTCTTGGAGTGTGGGCAGGTTATGCGGCTTACTATGATACTCTGGCATGCTTTCCGCAGTGAAAGTGGAAATAATTAAATTCGCCTCTAAACACAGATGGATTATTGAATTAGTTCCAATTGTTTATTTCAAACATTACTTTTCACGCATCTCTCGACTCCGCTCGAGAATCGGCCAACGCGCAAATGCCGGTTGTCGAGCGGAGTCGATACAAGTGGAGGGCAATTTGAATCAGGAACTACTCAATAGTCTAAAATCACAATCATCAAGATGAAAAGAACACTTTCAACCATCGCCTTTATAACGGTTTTCACTTTTGCGGCTCAGGCGCAAAAAGCGGTGACTTCTACAATTGAAGACGTCACTGTTTTTCTGAATAGTGCACAAGTTCACCGCCAGGCAGGGACAAGTCTGAAGCCCGGAGAAAATGAAATCGTTTTCAAGGGACTTCCAGCACAGCTAATGGATCAGTCGGTACAGGTAAAAGGCAACAGCGACTTCACCATTTTATCAGTGAAGACGAAAGTGAATTACCTCAGTGAGCAAGAGTTTCCGACCCACATCAAAAACAAGCAGGACAGCCTGAAAGACCTACAGTTTAAATTGTCGATGCGTCAAAGCCTGGAGCAGGTTTATCGCTCTGAACGCGAGATGATCATGGCCAACAAAAACGTGAAGGGCGACCAATCGCTCCTAGTTGAAGACCTGGAAGAAGCTGCAGATTATTTTAGAGAGCGACTTACGGAAATCGAGTATAAGCTGCTCGAGCTAAACGAAGATCAGAAGGAGATCAACAAAGAAGTTCAAAACCTGCAGCGCGAGCTGAACAACTTGATGGGCCGATTCAACAGAAACACCAAAGAAGTAACTGTAAAGCTCGATGCGAAATCATCGGTGAACACACGAATCGATTTGACTTACGTGGTAAGTGGTGCAAGATGGATTCCGAGCTATGATATTCGCTCCGAAGATGTGAACAGCCCGGTGAAGCTGTCTTACAAAGCTCGTGTGCAACAGAGCACCGGAGTGGACTGGGAAAATGTGGACCTCACACTTTCTACAGGAAACCCAACCATCGGAGGACAAAAACCGGAGTTGAACCCGTGGTATCTTTATGTTTTTGATCCGGAAAAATATGGTACGAATACTCGCTCCGAGATAATGTATTCTAGGGCTAAAGCCGAAACAGATCAGGAAGCACTAGAGGATGTACCAGCAGTTCCGGATTTGCAGACAGGTAATGGGCAACCCATGGAGGTATCCCAAACCGAATCTCTGGTTGCTACAGAATTCAAAATCTCGGTTCCTTACACCATTCCTTCCGACAATCAGTTTTACGATGTGGCCATGAAGGAAATATCGATGGACGCCAACTACAAGTACTTCACGGTACCGAAATTGGATGACGATGCGTTTCTCGTAGCGGAAATCACCGATTGGCAGCAGTACAGTTTGCTCCCGGGTCAGTCGAACATCTACTACCAGGGAACTTACGTTGGCAATGCTTTCATCGACCCAGCTGTGACTTCGGACACGCTGGCGCTGAGCATGGGTCGCGATGAGTCTGTTGTCGTGGAGCGCAAGTCCATCAAGGACTTTAGCAAAACTCAATTTTTGGGTGGAAAGAAAGAGACAACTCGTTCATACGAGATCACTATCGTGAACAACAAGAGCAAAGCAATTGAAATTCAACTCGTAGACCAAATTCCACTGACGAGAACAGCTGAAGTGGAAATCACAACTGAAGAGCTCAGTGGAGGAAAAGTAGATGCAGAAACTGGCGAAGTTACCTGGAAGATAAATCTGGAGCCTGGAGAAAAAGCCAAACGGACACTTCGCTTCACCGTTAAGTATCCGAAGAAGAAAAGTATTGGGAATTTGTAGTAATTCCGCACAAAGCGAAAAACCCCGGATCGCTGGCGATCCGGGGTTTTTTATGAACTATTGTTTTTAAATCTTTTACTGCTTCATCAGCTTCCTGCTGTACACTTCATCGCCCATCATCACCTGAAGGAAGTAGTTCCCGTTGGCTTGTTCTGAGATGTCGATTACGTTTTCGTAGCTACCATCAAACTCAGGTACGAGCTCTCTGAAAACGATTTTACCATTTTGACTGAAAACCAAGACTTCCAGGTTCTCTCCACTTTTTGAAGTTTGGAAAGCGAGACGAAGTCGGCCGTCAGTAGGGTTGGGGAAGAGTTCGATAGATTCAAGTTCGAGCGTGCTTTCCTTGAAAAGTTTTTTGTCTCCAGAGTTGGCGTTCACTTTTTCAACGTCTTCGTCAGTGATTTTCATCACCTCGATAGTCATTTCAACCTCTACGCGTTCCATTTCGCGGTCGAGCTCTTCCATTTCTCTGTCGAGCTGCTCCATCTCTCTTTCGAAATTCTGCATCTCCCGATTGTACTCTTCCATTTGCTTCTGAATTTCGAATCGCAGCTCTTCCATATTCATCGTATCGGAGTCAAACTGAAACTCGTAGCTGTAGGCTCCGTCTTCATCGCGCCCCAAAAAATCGCGGTGCATGCGGTAGTTCTTAGCTTTTGCAAAAGCTCTCTTTCCCATGGCTCCTTCGAGGTTCATTGTTTGTCCTTCTCGTTCTATTTCCAGGGTCACATTTTCTTGCGGTTTTGTCTCACCAATCAAGTCTGCCAGTAGATCAAAGTCATTCACTTCGTTGTCATTGAAGGAAAGAATCACATCGCCCGACTGAAGTCCCATTGCTTCGGCAGCACTTTCAGAAATCACGGTTCCAACGGTTACACCTTTTTCTCGTTTCTGGCCCGGAGTAATTCCGAGGAAAGGCAGATCTTTTTCTTTCCAAAACTCTGGTGCTTCGGCACTGTCGGGAGTGAAAATGTGGATTTCCGGAATCTCGGGAGCTTCGGGAATTTCGGGCATCTCGAAATGGAAAGCTCGTGGTGGGTGAGGTGGTTTGCCAGGCTCACCGCTGTGAAATCTCTTTGAGAAAAACTCCATCGGCTTTTCACCAAGGTCAATTTTTTCTTTTGAAGTCTTTCCGTCACGCTCGTATTTGATCCTGATTTTGTCGCCTGGTTCCTTGCTGCCAATAGCTTCGGTTACATCTTCAATCGTGTTCACTTCCTCACCGTCAATTTCCAGGATGATGTCACCAGCTCTCAGGTCAGATTTTTCTGCAGCTGTGTTTTCAATGATCTTAGAAATCATCACGCCTTTTCCGGGTTCGCTTTTCACTTCCTTGAGCATCACTCCGAGGAAGGGCTTTTTCTGAGGCATTTCAAAATCGTCTCCAAGGAATAGATTCATCTGCTGGATTTCCTCACCGCCTTTGATTTTCACGATGTTGATCTCGTAAGTTTCACCGTCCTCGACATTCGAAAACTCCTGCCAGATATCTGTTTCGGCTAAAACGGACTCGAGGTCCTGACCTTCTTTGATTTCAATTTCGCGCGTGATGGTTTCTACCTCACCGTTGCGATTTTTGATGATTGAGATTTTGGCTTTTGACTGGGAAAATACACTGGCAGAACAAAGTAGCATGCCGATGATTAATCCCACGGCTGGGAAAAATGACCTGGTTATCATTGTTGTTGATTTTAATTGGCTACGGTAAAAGTACTAACGGACCTGTGGTAACTGGTGTTAATTATCACGAAAGAATGTTAATCCTCAAGTGTTTCCGGCTCTTTGTCCCTAAAGAAATCAAGTGTTGAGAGCTTAATGAGGTGAACAGAATCGTAGTAAAAGTGCAAGATTTCGCGATAGGTGTAGTCGAGCTGAGACATGCGCATGGCGCCTTCCTGGCAAAGTCCAACTCCGTGGCCAAACCCTTTGCCGGTAAGTTCGATTGAGTCTTTTTTGGTCTCCAGGGTGAAAAAGGCCGAGGGTAAATTCCAGTCGCTTCTAACGCGCTTCATCGGGATTTCATAGCTCTCGTACTCGAGATAGTTTTCGCGAGAACCCGGCAGCGGCTGGCGAGAGAGGAGAGGTGCCGCACTTTCTTCACGGGCATGTTTCTTCATGTAACTTTCCCACTCCGAAATTTCGATTTGTTTTTCCCAAATCGCATGCGGCATGGTCAGGCAAAATGTGTCTTGCCGGCCGGTGAGATAGGGAAGTGGCTTGCTCCAAACGTGCTCTGAGTTAATAGTGTGGCCTCCACAATTGGAGTGAAAAGCAGCAGTGACAAGATTGATGTCGCTGTCCACCAAAACGTAGCCGTGAGTGGCATCTGCAGCTTTTTGAATGTCGGGATTGAAGCGCGCTTTTCCGTGGTAAACCTGGCAGTGAACCTGGTCGCAGAGTTCGAAGCCCTCGTCTTCATGCTTACGAATATTCGACAGAGCGTAGGTTCGGCAAATAATCGACTGCACCTTGTAGTACTCCAGATTTTGTTCTCTTCCAGACTCAGACTCGACAACACCTGCAGTGTATTTTTCGATATCAATCATGTTGATCATCTGCGTGTAACCGTTTTTCTTGGTCCACTTAAGACTTCCCTCATAGATATGCTCTTTTAGAGAATTATCATCTGGCTTGATACGGAGTTCGCTTTTGTAACTCCGCGCAATCAGGTGAATCGCATTCAGGTTTTTGAAAACTTGCTCATCGACCTTGACAGAAGCACCACTGGTTTTCCACTGAATAAACAGGCTGCTCGAAGTGTCGATCATCGTAAGCTGACGCTGATCACCAAAAAGGGTGTAGGTTCCGTTTTCAATTTTTATCCACGCGGCTTTGGGTTCATGGCCATAGTAGATTCCCACATCAAGTGTTTGTGACTGCAAAACAGCTGGGAGAACGATTGCTAAAACCAGAATGATATGGGGGAATTTGAACTTCACGGTGTGCTAAAATAACGCAATGAAAAAGCGCTTAGTGATCAGCCTTTTAGAGTTTTCAACATCAGGCTGGCAGTTTTTTCAGATGCTCCTGATCCTCCCAGTTTTTCTCTCAGAGCTGCGTAATCTGCTTCGATTTGCGACTTCCTGCTTTCATCGTTAAGCAGTAGATTCAATTCCTTTCTAATCTTTTTCACGGTAAGATCCGACTGAATCAGCTCTTTCACCACCTCGCGGTCCATGATCAGGTTTACCAGAGAGATAAACTTGATTTTCACAAGCATCCGGGCGATGGCGTAGGAGACAGGACTTCCTTTGTAGCAAACAACTTCCGGCAGACCGAAAAGGGCAGCTTCCAGAGTGGCCGTTCCCGAAGTCACAAGGCCCGCCTTTGCGTACTTAAACAGATCGTAAGTTTTGCCGAAAAGCAGATGAACATCGCTGTGCTTTGCCGACCAGGTGTGATAAAACTCTGCATCCTGAGAAGGAGCTCCGGCAATTACAAACTGATATTCAGGAAAATGCTTATTCACGTTGAGCATGATCGGCAGCATCCGCTTTATTTCTTGTTTCCTGCTCCCCGGTAGCAGAGCAATGATCGGCTTCTCGTTCAGGCTGTTTTCTCTGCAGAAATTCAAGCTGGCCTCTTCCGATGGTTCTTTCCATTCAATCACATCGAGTAAGGGGTGCCCGACAAACTCCACCTTGTAGTCATACTCTTCATAAAAAGCTTGCTCGAAAGGAAGGATGACGTACATCTTGTCCACCACCTTTTTGATCTTGTGAACTCTGGATTTTTTCCACGCCCACACTTGTGGAGAGATGTAGTAGAGAACCGGAATCTCGAGAGATTTCACGTGTTCGGCAATTCGAAGATTAAATCCCGGATAGTCGATCATGATCACCGCATCGGGATTCCACTCTTCAATATCAGCTTTGCAAAATTTTATGTTACCTAGGATGGTCTTTAGATTCAGAAGAACCTCTGAAAAACCCATGAAAGCCAGGTCGCGGTAGTGCTTCACGAGTTGCGCTCCCTGCTCTTCCATCATGTCGCCACCCCACGCACGAAACTCACTGTCGGGCTGTTGCTTTTTCAGCTCCCTGATGAGATTTGCACCGTGGAGGTCTCCAGATGCCTCGCCTGCGATCACGTAAAATTTCATACTAAAGGAAAAGGTAAATGAGGGTGACAATCACGAGCACAAAGAACATTAAAATCATTCCTCTTCCTGCCTTGTACATTTCTTTTTTGAGCAGGTAGAAGAAGAGCGGAATATTGACTACTTGACACAGCGCCAGGATCTTTGTGGTGTAGTCTTGTCGAGGAAACACATCTGTGAAAAAGTAGGAGAAGCTGAGGTACTTGTAGGAAGTGAAAATAAGCGCAACGATGAGCAGGCCTACTACCGTTCCCAAAATATTGAGGACCACTCCCACGAGCATGTGATCTTTGATGTTGTTCATTCCAGTTTGATTTTACAGGTTCCAGGTATTGAGGTTTGCCATGGCGTGATGTGCCGTAAGGTCGTAGTGAACAGGAACGATCGAAACGTAATTGTGTTGTAGCGCCCATTCATCGGTGTCTTCACCCTTGTCTCTGTTTTCAAAAACACCTTTGAGCCAATAGTAGGGCTTTCCACCTGGGTCGAGGCGTTCGTCAAAAGCATCTTTCCAAAATGCCTTAGCCTGGCGGCAGACTTTCACACCTTTAATCTTTTCCTTCTTAACGTTCGGGATATTTACGTTGAGGCAGGCACCTTCGGGAAATTCGTTTTCCAGACTTTGCTGAACTATTTTTCTAGCGTAGTGGGCCGCTGCCTCGAAGTCGGCATCGGGGCTGTGGTCGAGCAGAGAAAAACCAATACTTGGAATGTCTTCGACAGCACCCTCCAGGGCAGCTGACATCGTTCCCGAATAAATCACATTGATTGAGCTGTTGGCTCCGTGGTTGATTCCAGAAACTACCAGGTCCGGAGTTCTGTCTTTCAAAACACTGTAGATAGCCAGCTTCACGCAGTCCACGGGCGTTCCGCTGCAAGCGTAAGCCTTGCTGGCGCCTTCGTATTTCACTGCTTCCAGTCGGAGCGGGTGATGCAAGGTGACAGCGTGACCCATTCCAGATTGTGGTTTGTCTGGCGCCACCACCAGCACCTCTCCAAGGTCGCTCACGGCACTTACCAGTGCTCGAATTCCACCAGCGTAAACGCCATCATCGTTTGTGACTAAAATCAGTGGTTTCTTTGCTGCCATTAAAATAATTTTGTGCAAACATACAGGAATGCCGCGATGAACAGAAGCCCGAAGTTTTTAATTTTAATAGAACAAAACAGCATAAAAATGTGCTCTCTACGTTTATCAACAAACCTACCCAAGAGGAAATGAAATTTCATCAGTCGACATTTTCTTTTTTCACACTCTTTTTTACAATCGTTTTGAGTTTCTCCGGTTTCGCACAAAAAGAGGATACGACTTCGATCCTTGCCGGATTTTCACTGCGTCAGGTTGATAATCACATTCAAATCAATTTTGCTATTAAGGGTGGTTCGTCATGCAATGGCGTAGAGTTGGAAAGGAGCAAAAATGGGCTTGACTTTGAAGTGATCAACTTTATCCCGGGCATTTGTGGCGGTACAGACAAAACCGAATATTACACGCTTTCGGACAATCAGCCTTTAGCGAATCAGGAAAATCATTATCGACTACAGCTTGGGCAACAGGAGCGCACATTTGTGCTCACGATTCGGTTTGTGCCGCTGGAAGACGGTTATCGCGTTTTTCCCAATCCGGCTTCTCAATTTACTTTGATTCGGTTCAATAATCCACAAGAGCTGCAGCACGAACTTTACATTTTTGATGCACGAGGTCTAATTGTCGAAAAAGCCTCAAATATCACCTCAAGTGAAGTTTACCTCAATTTGCAGAACTATTCTCCCGGAAAATATTTTTTCACGCTGGCTGCGCAAAATGGAAATGGAGTGAAAGGGAAGTTCATTGTAACTTCGCAGCATGATTGACCAGATTGAAATTTCACTTAGTCCCAGGGAAAGAGGTTTCCACCTAATCACGGACGAAATTGAAAGCCAACTTGAGCTTCCCGAGAAAGGCATTCTGCAGGTTTTTATAAAACACACCTCGGCAGGACTCACGATCAACGAAAATGCAGATCCTTCGGTGAGAGGAGACTTCAATACTTTCTTTAATGATTTTGTTCCCGAAGACTACCCAAAATTTGAGCACACCATGGAAGGACCGGACGACATGCCGGCTCACATTAAATCTAGTTTGGTTGGAAGCTCGGTGTCTGTGCCGATTACGAATCACCGACTAAACCTCGGCACCTGGCAAGGAATTTATCTCTGTGAATTTAGAAACAGAGGAGGGAGCAGGAAAGTTGTGGTGACAGTTTTGTCGTGAATTACCGTAATCACTGCCATTTCAGAACTTCAGTTTTTGGAATTCATTATCTTTGATAAAGTTGGATAAAGAAGGTTTGGATTTTAAACCACTGAAGAATGTAACTTCCAATTATGCGTACAATCACGATTGACATATTGAATGAAAAAGCAATAAAGCTGCTCAAAGAGCTTGAGCAATTAAGCCTTATTCGTGTTCGTGGAAGCAAGAAGGGAAAGGATGAATCGATGGGCATAGATTGGAAAAAGTTCAAAGGGGCGATGACTAAGCAGTCCCAGGTTGAAATTGATAAACAGATGGAAGATCTTCGCAACGAATGGGATTGAAATTTCTTTAGGACAAAATCAACGTCATTTATTTTATTTGACAGTTCCGCCCTCATGCTTAGCTACTTTGTCCATGGAGTACCAGTATACCAATTAGGCCTATCAGAACCCTCTCCATAAAATTGCCAGTCGTTTAGAGTATCTATAAACAGATTTCTGCTGTAGTCTTCGTAAGATTCACTTAGCACTGAAAAGTAGAAACCATTACGAGTAAGTTCATTTTGAACTTGAGGCTCAAAGTCACTTGCAATGATTGTCCCTTTCTTACTGCCAAAATCCCTGATTAGCAAAGGGAATTCTATCTGTGCGTTGGAGAAAGTTAAGTTGAAAGGACACACAAGTTCTATTCCTAAGTCATCAGCAGCAACCTTCCAGGCTCCTTTGATTTTATGCATATTCATTGACCAACCTCCTCCACAAAGACATTATCCGCAAACTTTTTTGACACGGCCACTTTTTTATCGTCAAACTCGATAATTAGTGAACCATCGAAATCCTGACGCTCTACGATTTTCATCTTGCTACTGAGCTCCAATCCAAGCTTAGTGACGTATTGCAAAAAGGCCACAGAACCGTCTTTGACCGACTTTAGTCGGCACTCCTGACCAGGCTCCATTTCTGAAAGTGTCACTTTAGGTGGTAGCTTGTATTCACCTTTTGATGTGGGTATTACGGCTCCGTGAGGATCGACTTTTGGGAAGCCCAAAAACTTCTCCAGCTCTTCAATCAGTTTCTCGGATTTAATGTGCTCCATTTGCTCTGCCACATCGTGCACTTCGTCCCAGGTGAAATTCATGTGGTCATGTAAAAAGGTCTCCCACAATCGGTGCTTACGAATCAGTCTCAAAGCAATGTCGTGTCCTTCCTTAGTCAGTTCCAACTTGCCGTATTTCTCGTAGTGTACGAGATCTTTCGACTTCAATTTCTTGAGCATTCCGTTTACCGATGCCGGAGAAATGCCCATGTAGTCAGCCAACATGTTGGTTCCGGTCTTGTCTTCTTCCTGTTCTACTATCAAGTGAAACAGAGCTTTAAGGTAATCCTCTTCGTTCTTGGTTAGTTTCATGTAAAATATATTGTTAGGCTAACCTAATTGATATACATTTGCATTCCTAATTAATCGCTAAACGAAGGTACGAATGAAAAGTTTAAGTGTCCTCATTTCAGTTTTGCTTTGTGGTTTTAGTCTTGCTCAAAGTCAGACAGGCACTATTCAGGGAAAAGTGACGGGTGGTGGTGATAACCTGCCTCTGGCTAATGTCATCATCACATCACTTCAAAAAGGTACTACTACTGATGAAGAAGGCACTTTTCTTTTCGAGCAAGTTCCTGCCGGTGAGTACGAATTGAAGTTTTCATACGTGGGTTACAAGGGAGCATTCGAAAAGATTTTAGTGAGCGCGGGCGAAACAACATCAATCTCTGTCGATCTTAAGCCATCGGTAAATATTAGTGAAGTCGTTGTGAGCGGCACCATGTCTGAGGTGAGCAGGCTCGAAAGTCCAGTTCCGGTAGAAGTTTATTCAGCAGAATTTTTGAAAAACAATCCAACTCCTTCATTATTTGACGCGCTTCAAAGTGTCAATGGCGTACGTCCACAACTCAATTGCAGTGTTTGCAACACCGGTGACATTCACATCAATGGACTCGAAGGAGCTTACACCATGATTTTGATTGACGGAATGCCCATCGTTAGCGGACTTTCCACAGTTTACGGCTTGTCGGGAATACCCACCGACATGATCGAGCGAATTGAAGTAGTGAAAGGCCCAGCTTCTTCTCTGTTTGGCTCTGAAGCAGTTGGCGGATTGGTAAATGTGATTACAAAAGAGCCTGGTCACGCACCGCGCATTTCTGCAGATGCAAATATTACCAGCTGGCAGGAGCTCACCGCCAACGTAGGATTGTCAAACAAGATTGGTGAAAGGGTCAATGTTCTGACCGGGCTTAGTGCTTTCCATTACGGCAACCCAATTGACAACAACAAGGACAACTTCACAGACATGGCGCTTCAGGATCGCATCTCGGTTTTTCAAAAGTGGAAGTTTCACAGACCGGAGAACAAAGAGTTTTCACTTGCTTTTCGCTACCTGAATGAAGATAGGTGGGGAGGTGAGCTGAACTGGAGACCCGAGTTTCGCGGAGGTGACCAGGTTTACGGAGAAAATATTCTAACCAATCGATGGGAAGTTATCGGAAAGTACGACCTGCCTGTTGACGGTCTTCAGCTTTCTATTTCGGCCAATAGCCACGAGCAAGACGCCTACTACGGAAATAGCACCTATCTGGCTGATCAAAGGATTGCCTTCGGACAGCTGGTGTGGAACAAAAGAGTTAATTCTCACAAACTGCTTTTTGGTAGTGCTGTGCGATACACTTTTTACGATGACAACACTCCTGCAACGCAGTTGACCACGGATAATGGCTCCAGAAATCAGCCCTCGCGAACATGGTTGCCAGGTATTTTTGTACAGGATGAAATTGAGCTCAACGAAAAAAACAAGTTGCTTCTTGGATTGCGCACCGATTATCACTCAGAGCACAAGGAGATTTTCACGCCCAGGTTTGCTTACAAATGGACGATCAACCGAAAAAACTCCATTCGTATAAATGCAGGAACTGGATTTAGAGTTGTGAATTTATTTACCGAAGATCACGCGGCACTCACTGGAGCCAGGGATGTAGAGATCACTGAGCAACTCGATCCCGAGCAGAGCTACAATGTAAATCTCAACTACGTTAAGCGTATTTATGATTCCGGAAACAACTACTTTGAACTTGATGCCTCAGCATGGTATACTCATTTTACTAATCAGATTATTCCTGATTACGATACCGATCCGCAGAAAATTATTTACTCCAACCTGGATGAATACTCGGTTTCTCGGGGTGTTTCGGTCAATCTTCAGGCAGTGATGGGAAATGGATTAACTGCCAGAGTTGGAGCTACAGCAATGGATGTTTTCTTCACTCAGGAAGATCAGGAAGGAAACCTGAAGCGAGTTCGTCCCATCCTCACAGAAAACTGGACCGCTGTGTGGTCAGTGAGTTATCCGATTGTAAAATGGAATCTTGACATTGATTACACTGGAAATCTCTACGGCCCCATGAGACTTCCGCTTCTTGGAGATCTCGACCCACGAGATGAGTTTTCGCCCTGGTGGAGCATACAGAATGTGAAACTAACCTGGCACGCTCCAAATGGTAACTGGAAGTTTTATGGAGGAGTTAAAAACCTGCTAAACTTCACACCTCCGGCAAACAGTATTGCAAGATCTCACGATCCTTTCGATAGAAATGTGGAATTCGATGAAAGTGGAAATGTTCTGTCCACACCACAGAATCCAAATGCGCTCACATTCGATCCCACTTACGTTTACGCGCCTAACCAGGGCATCCGTTTTTTTATTGGGTTCAGCTACAGTCTCGATTAGGAGAAGAACAAAATGCACTTTGGTTTTTTAGTTCTTTAGTGGGTTTTGAAAAGAGCCTCGAAAGCGGCATTTTTGCCTAAAATCGAAACAACATGAATGCATACATAATAGACGGAATTAGAACGCCAATCGGTAACTTTGGTGGAACGCTGGCACCTGTGAGAGCAGATGATTTGGCAGCACATGCCATCAAAGCGTTAGTAGATCGCCATCCTGATCTCGACCTTTCAACTATTGACGATGTAATGCTAGGTTGTGCCAACCAGGCTGGTGAAGACAACAGAAACGTAGCTCGCATGTCGCTGCTCTTGGCGGGGCTTCCACACACAGTTCCCGGAGAAACGGTGAACAGACTGTGCTCTTCGGGCATGGCTGCGACCATAAATGCGGCCAGAGCAATTCGTCTTGAAGAAGGTGACTTATTTATCTCTGGTGGAATGGAACACATGACTCGCGGACCTTGGGTGATTTCTAAGGTTTCTAAGCCTTATGGCCGCGATGCCCAAATGTTCGACTCGAGTTTCGGGTGGAGGTTTGTCAACCCAAAAATGAAGGAGCAATATGGAGTTCACTCAATGGGTGAAACAGCCGAAAATCTGGTGGAGATGTATAACATCAGCCGCGAGGATCAGGATGCTTTTGCTTACCGCTCGCAAATGAAAGCTACCGAAGCTCAGAAAAACGGTCGCCTTGGTAAAGAAATTATTCCGGTGGAGATTCCAAGAAGGAAACAAGATCCTCTGATTTTTGATACGGATGAATTTGTCAGACCAACCACAACTCCTGAAGTTTTAGCGAAGTTGAGACCGGCTTTCAAGAAAGAAGGAGGAAGCGTTACTCCGGGAAATGCCAGTGGGTTGAATGATGGAGCTGGAGCGTTGCTCATCGCTTCAGACAGAGCTGTTGAGAAGAATGGTTTTAAACCAATGGCCAAAATCGTAACTTCCGCAGTGGTTGGAGTGGAGCCTCGCATTATGGGTATTGGCCCGGTGAAAGCGAGTGAAAAAGCTCTCAAACTGGCAGGTCTCACCATGGAAGACATGGACATCATTGAGCTCAATGAAGCCTTTGCTGCTCAGTCGCTGGCATGCATTCGCGAATGGGGACTTAAAGATGACGATCCTCGTTTGAACCCAAATGGTGGTGCGATTGCTCTAGGACATCCACTCGGAATGACCGGAGCGCGATTGCTGCACACCGCTGCCATTCAGCTCCAGGAAACAGGAAAGAAATATGCACTGTGCACACTTTGCATCGGAGTTGGACAGGGCTATGCTACGATTTTAGAAAATCCTAACGTGTAATTCGTCTATGGCAATTCAAACATTGAAGTAATGATTTACGAATTCAAAGGTTTTAAACCAGTCGTTCACCCATCGGCCTTTGTGCATCCACAGGCTGCTGTTACGGGAAATGTTGTAATCGGCAAAGACGTGTACGTTGGACCCGGAGCGGCAATTCGTGGCGACTGGGGTGAAATCATCATCGAGGACGGCTGCAACGTTCAGGAAAACTGCACGATCCACATGTTTCCCGGGGTGACAGTTCGATTGCATGAAAGTGCACATATCGGTCATGGAGCCATAATCCATGGAGCCGAAATTGGCAAAAACTGCCTGATCGGAATGAACGCTGTGGTGATGGACGATGTGGTGATTGAAGATGAATGCATCGTTGGAGCCCTGGCTTTCATCGCTGCCAACACAAGAATTGAGAAAAGGAGTTTGGTGGTGGGTAATCCCGGAAAAGTGATCAAGAAAGTGAGCGATGAAATGATCGACTGGAAAACGAAAGGTACAGCTCTCTACCAGGCACTTCCGGGTGATCTTTACGCTTCGCTCAAAGAATGCGAGCCGCTTCGCGAAATGCCTGCAGATCGACCAAAGCAGGAGTCGTTGTACGAAACATGGAATAACATCAAAAAAGGATGAAGCATTTAACAGCGACAATTTTACTTGGCTTAGGTCATCTGACCTTTTCAACTCACGCACAAACCACCGAGCTTTTTTATTCTTTCGATCTCGAAGCGGACTCAACGATGAGCGACAGCTGTTTGTGGAGCAAACGCTACCTAGATTCGGAAGGCCGCAAATACAAGCAAGAATGGCTCGGCTACTGCGGTGAAGAAAAACACTGGAAAAGATGGAAATACCGTTCCGGAAAAATGGTTTCGCAACAGTTTGGCAACGACACTGCTGATGTGCTTTTTAGGCCAGTCTACAGAAAGTTTGGAATCTACCAGTGGGTAGCCATGGACACAGTTCCTCAATGGCCCGGCCGGTTTGTTTTCGATTACGAAGATGGTGTGCTAGTGAAAGAAACGAGATCAACTCTCAGCGGAGATAATTTCTCTCCCATTTCAAGGGTCGATCATTTCAAAAATGGAAATTCATTTCGGAGAGAAACACTCTTCAACGATCAAAATGCGCCTGTTGAAGTTCGCGACTATTACTTTGATGAATCTGGAAAGCTCGAAGAAATTCATTTCAGGAATGTCGGTGAAAAGTCGCCTTATCGCATCGTCAGGATCTATCGACAAACTTCATGAACAACATTTTTAGGTTTAAGCAATTTGACCTCGATCAGTCTGATTGCGGAATGAAGATTAGCACCGATGGCATTGTCTTCGGCTCATGGGTAAATGCCACCGGATGTGCCAAAATTCTGGATGTGGGAGCGGGTAGTGGTCTGCTAAGCTTGATGCTTGCACAGCGATTTCCAGAGGCTCACATCGATGCGATCGAAATTGAACCAACGGCTGCCGAGCGAGCTCGAGAAAACTTTTCGAATTCACTCTGGAGTGAAAGGCTTAAATTAATCGAAGGTGATTTTAAAGACTTCGAACCATCTGGAAAGTACGACCTGGTGGTGAGCAATCCACCTTATTATTCAACTACACATCAGTATTCCAGCAGTAGACGGAAACTCGCTCGCAACACCCATGCATTATCTCTCAAAAATTTGGTCGAAGGCGCAAAAAAGGTCTCTCCTGAAGGGATGTTCTCGGTAATCATTCCTGCACGTTTCGAAAATGAGTTGAAAGGTCTTTGCAGCGAAAACGGTTATGGAGAAGTTATTGAAACCACTGAATTGATTCCAATTCACGGAAAACCCTCGAGTCGTGTTATGATGACTTTTACCAGAAGTGATTCAGTAAGGTCTGAACGAAGAAATTCGCTAACCGTCTACAATGAAAACAGTGCTTACACTGAGCAATTTCTAAAACAGACCGAGGCTTTTTACCTTTAATTAGCTAGATCCGAGAGCTTGCTTCAGACTGTCTATTTGACTTTCCCAAAGCATTTTAGCTTCTTCGAGTTCATCCTCTTCGGCAAAATCAGTAATGATTAAGGCAAGTTCACCAGTGAGGTCATCGATTTTGATTCTCATTTCGAAAAACACATCGTTTCCTTCTTCCTCATCAGCCAGCCAGATATAGCGAGCAAATTCGTCTCTTTTTTTGTTGAGCAGTCTGGCATCTTCTTCACTACCGTCCCATTTAAAAGTGTAAATGTCGTTGCGAATATTTACGTCATCTGCAAACCATTCCGACAATCCACTAGGTGAGGTGAGGCAGTTGTAAATGATTTTACTGGAAGCATTTATGAGGAATTCGAGAGTGTATTTTTCTTTGTCCATCGCTTGATTTGTTAGCGTTATAGTGCTGTCACAATATAGAAAATATTTGCTACTTGATTTCGATTTTTAAAAAGCTGCAAATCAGCGGCAAATAAAGAAAAAACTGAAGAAGGAAAAAGGCTAAACCAATGTTGTTTCGTTGGATAAAAAAAACTTCTATATTTGCGCCCGCAATTCAGAAAAGCGATTGCAATATGGCGGGATAGCTCAGCTGGTTAGAGCGCATGATTCATAATCATGAGGTCCCGAGTTCAAGTCTCGGTCCCGCTACAAAAAAGGAAACCCTTACTGTCAACGAAGACGGTGAGGGTTTTTTAGTTGGTGGCATTTTGGTTTTTACATCTGCCTTCGGTTATTGAAATAATGCGGTTGCATGCCATCGCTGCGCGAAGGTGAGATAAAGTTGTGGGGCTTGTTCTGGAATACCTTTTTATACTAAAAAGCTATCTGCTGCCTTGGGGTTTTACATGTTTGAGAGAGCAAATTAGTAGCGGCCACAGCTTTATCTCCACATTATTTCAATCTTAACTCAGTCCATCTCACAAAACAGCAAAGATTCACACCATAAAGCCCAGACCAGAATCTCTACAAGAGAAACCTACTTCCTACCTCACCTTATCCAAAATCTGCATCACAGGTAGTAGAATTCCTTCCCCGAGGATTTCGGACCTTTCTGCAGACCAGCCAACTTCCTCATCAGGCATATCGGCATTGTCTTTAAAAGGCATCTCGATGGTGTAGGCGAGGCAATCGAATCGATGGCCAACTTGATTTGTAGCCACAGTCATATTACCTTGCTTGGGCTCGTCCTTTGGGTAACCGTGAGTGTCCTGAAAATCAGGACTTGCAGCCATCCATAGTTTTTTGAATTCATCTTCAAGCCCTCTTAATCGGTCGGAGTAGTTTGGATTTCCTTCGTTTCCAGCCACAAAGTTGTACGGCAGCTCTTCATCACCGTGAATATCGAGGAATAAATCGATTCCCGTTTCATCCATCTTGTTGCGCACGTGGTAAACTTCCGGACTGCGTTCTAAAGTCGGGCTTTCCCACTCACGATTTAGATTTGCTCCTGCGAGGTTCGACCTGAGGTTGCCAGCAATTGCTCCGTCTGGGTTCATGTGTGGAACCATGTAAACCACTGCATTCTCCAGAATTTTTCTTCCAACAGGATCAAATGGATCGAGCAGCTTTAAGATGAAGCCTTGCATAAACCAGGATGCCATACTTTCTCCAGGGTGTTGTCTGGCAATCACCCAAATAGTCTTTTTGTCTTCTCCGGGCTTTCCGGCAATAAGCATATCGATATTTCTGCCTTCCACAGTTTGCCCGATCACTTCGCTTCTGCAGTTGGGTGCCTGACGAGCCGCAGAAATTAGATTTTGGTGCATCTCGTAGCTGTAGGGGGCAAAGTAAGCGTAGCTCACTGATTCCGTTTCGGGCGTGTGTTCAATGGTTAGTACTCCATCATTGTAAGTGGTAGGAACTCTAAACCAATATTTTTGATCATAGCTGGCGCAAGCGTTGTAGTCTTCAAAACCTTTCTTGTAGCTGGCCTCGTTGGCATTTACAATTTTCAGCTTGAGATCCTTTCCCTTTGCATCTGCCACATTGAAATGAAACCATTGCATGAAATCCGAATTAGTGTCTTTGCGGATTTCGAGTTGGATATTTTGAGGATTGGAGTCATCTACAACGATGATGTTACCACTGTCAAATTTTGAATTTATAGTCATCGGAAAAATGTTTGTTGTTGGTGTTCGATCGTGCAAATATAAGTTCCTCATTGTTGGTCGAGAAGGATTAGACGATCAAATTCAGAAGCTGGGGAAAAAAGTAGGAGAGAAGAGAAGCAGATTTGACCAAACAAAAAAGCACTGCTAAACAGTGCTCGAATGAAATTATTTGAAAGTGCCCAGGACTGGACTCGAACCAGCATGGCTTGCGCCACTGCCGCCTGAAGACAGCGTGTCTACCAATTTCACCACCTGGGCATTGAATATCTGATTGACTTTTGAAATGAAGAAAAAAGTGCCCAGGACTGGACTTCCTGAATCAACCCTGAATCAAGTTCAGGGTGACATCAGGACAGGCATCTCGTCCTCGTTTTATCACTTCTTCTCTTAACCAAGTTAGAGATTAAAGTTAATCCTTATGAATAAAAAGTGCCCAGGACTGGACTCGAACCAGCAAGCACAGAGTGCACCACCCCCTCAAGATGGCGTGTTTACCAATTTCACCACCTGGGCATATTATAGAATTGAGTAATGAACATCAATTGGCAGATGCTCATTTTTTGTCAAAGTCAATCAATAAAAAAAAGAACTTTAAAGTAAAAAAGAGGCAGCCAAAACTGTTCATCTCAACTGCCTCTTTAGCTGTGATCCCGCTGGGGCTCGAACCCAGGACCCTCTCCTTAAAAGGGAGATGCTCTACCAACTGAGCTACGGAATCGTTTCGTTTTTGCGGGTGCAAATATAATGGAGTCTTTTAGAATTATCCAAAGGAAAAGGGAAATAAAAATCAATGAATTTATAAACCTCTAAAAGCCTTGCCATTATTTGTTCAACGGGATTCTCTCAAATGGTTTTTCTCGGTCGAAGAGGTAGCGATACGTTGCAAGTTTTCGAAAAACTTCAGCACCGAGATTTTCGGCTACGTGCATCATTTTTGGATTAAAATCTCCGATCCAGGTTAAAATGGTTTCAGTGTAGTTGGAGTTGGGTACAAGATTATCTCCGGCCCAGGCTATTAAGGCGCCTTCAACACCTTTCCCATGGTAATCGCGATCTACACCGAAAACAATTCCGACCATGGTGGTCGGTGTTTTCTTCAATTTGTGATAAAGAAAAATGAGTTTTCCCCACAAGTTAAGATTGCCGTTTACGTGTTTAAAGATTTCATTCAACTCAGGTATGTTGACATAGAATGCGATGGGCTTTTGATTGTGGTAGGCAAATACGATGATCTTTTTATCGATTATCGGCTTTAAGCTCTGCATGACTTTTTTGGCCTGTAATGCGCTCATCTCTTTGAATCCATGAGCTCCGGCCCAGGCATTATTATAGACTGTTCTAAAATCCTCAGCTACAGTTTCAAGGTCTTTACCTCTAATATCGCCTACGCTAAACTCCGGATCGGCCATTAAAGCTTTGTACTTTCTCACAAATATTTCCTGCGCAGGGATAAGCAGATCGCGCTTGTAAACTAATTGGTTGTAGTAAACTTTAAAACCGTAATTTTCAAAGAGCCTTTTATAATAGGGTGGATGGTAATTCATCCCATAGCTATTGGGAGAGGTGAAATTTTCGATAAGCAGTCCCCAGAACATGTTTTTCTCCCCGAAGTTGATCGGACCATCCACTGCTTCCATTCCCTGACCTTCTAACCAACTTTTGGCGGTGTCGAAGAGATGATTAGCGGCTTCCTGATCATCAATACATTCAAAAAAACCAATACCGCCAGTAGGCTGCTTCATCGATTTCGAGTATTTCTTGTTCACGAAAGCGGCAATGCGACCTACTACTTTACCTTCTTCACTTTTGAGAATCCAACGGTTGGCAGTCCCATGTCTAAACATTTTGTTTTTACTGGGATCGAAAACCTTCTTCTCATCTTGCACCAAATGAGGGATCCAATTAGGATCATTGGCATAAATGAACCAGGGTAGTTCAAAAAATTCTTTTTCTGATTTTCGATTTGCGACTTGTATAATGTCCATGCCTTACTCCAATTTGATGCGAAAATAAATTTTTAGACCATTACCTTTGCATCCAATACAACTATCAGAACCGGAGTTGTGTCAATACATCAAGAAATCGAAGTTCAAATTAAAAGATCACTCATGAAGAATTTTATCATTATTGCGAGCTTTTTGCTAATCAGTTCAGTAGCAATGTCTCAAACGGCATCAGAAAAAGTTCAGGCTGCTTTTTCAGCTGAAAAAATAACGGAACTCAAAGAAAACGATCCCAATCAACTCGAGTACTGGAACTTTTATGCTGATGAAGTTTTCGTTTACAACGCGGATGCCAAAAACTGGCAATCTTTTGACGACATCTCTACAATCGAACCTAAGTTTGAAAACGTGCCAGTGCTAACATCTGACAACTTTGATCCAGAAACCTTCAATCCTCTTCTTTACGATATTGAGTTGAAAGACAAAGAAATTCAATACTTTAAGTTAGGAGACACAGGAAAGGTAGTCATGATTTACTCAAATCTACGTTTTGATGTGCTTTTCGAACGATACATGACGAATAAGCAATAAGGTCGACTCTCTTACTTTAGGTTAATTGCACGAATAGGAATTAGGAATAGAAGAAAAATAAGAATGAAACGAATTTTATTTGCGTTTGCGATGCTGCTTTGTCTGAGTGGTTACGGACAAGAAACTGGTATCACAAACGGAACCATCGAACAGTGTGGTGGATTTTTAGTGGACTCTGGATTGAGTGCCTCGGACTACAGTAATAACGAGGATTTCACGATGACTATTTGTCCAGTAGCGCCAGACACCATCATCAACCTATACTTCAACCTTTTTGATTTAGGCGAAGGAGACGTACTCTCTATTTATGATGGAGATGATACTTCGGCTCCATTGCTTGGAAGTTTTTCTGACACTGATGCGCAAGCCGACAACATTACTTCGACATCGGGTTGTCTTACAGTTCACTTCACTTCAGACGCCTCTGACGTGGGGAATTTTGTTGCTGAAATCAGTTGTGGCCCACCATGTGAACGACCTTTTGCAATTGTAGAGACCAGCGAGGATCCTACAGATACGATTAGAGTTTGCGTTGATGAACCTATTACTTTTGATGGCTCGAATTCAGAATATGCTGAAGGGCAACAGTTAGAATCATACACCTGGAACTGGGGAGATGGAACTGAGACTTCAACAGGAGGTATCGTTCAGGACCACTCTTATGATTCTCCGGGAGATTACAAAGTGAACTTGTTCATCACGGATGACAACGAATGTTCGAATAACAATCTCACAGAGAGAATTATTTTGGTGAGTACGCCTCCTTCATTCGAGGGAACAACTCCAGGTGTTTTGGGGTGTACTGCTCAAGAGATAGACCTGAACGGAGTAGTTACTGGAGTGACCTGGGACGGTACTCCGGATATCGACTTTGGAGGAGCACTGTTCATTCCTGATGATCAAACGCAATGCTTTCAAAATGATATCACTTTTAATAGTCTTATTGCCGGTGGAACTATTAGTTCACCTAATGACATTGAAAATATCTTCATCAACTTTGAGCACTCATTCATGGGAGACCTCACCATTACATTGATCTGTCCAAATGGCCAATCAATGGCATTGCACCAGCAAGGTGGTGGAGGGACTTTTCTCGGTGAGCCAATTGATGATGGAAGCGACACTCCCGGTGTGGGCTACGATTATTACTGGGCACCTGATGCGACTAATGGAAGTTGGGCTGATGAATCGACAGGGGTGACTACACTGCCTTCGGGTACATATTCGTCAACCCAGGATTGGAGCTTGCTTGAAGGTTGCCCACTCAACGGTACCTGGGAAATCGAAATTTGTGACTCTTGGGCGGCCGATAACGGTTTCATTTTCGACTGGACCATGAACTTCGACCCTTCGATGTTCGCAGAATTGATCACATTCACTCCAACTTTTGGAGAGGATTGTGATTCTACATTTTGGACACTTGATGGGGAGCCAGTACCAGGAACTGGAAATTGCAACGATGTTACCGTCAACCACGATCAACCGGGAACTTACAACTACATGTTTAATGGAGTTGACAACTTTGGTTGTACTTATTCTGACACTGTAACTGTTCAAATTGAAGATCGTCCAGAAGTTGAGTTAAATGGCGAAACTGCCCTTTGCGGGGATGAAGTTACTCTCACTGCTGACCTTCTCAATGAGAACGATGCATTTGACGGATACTTTTTTGAGTGGTCACCAACTGACTTGGTGAACCCTGTAAATGCTCAAACTACGGTAGCTACAGGTTTTGACGCTACCACTGATTTCATCTTTTTGACTCACCCAAACGGTATTCCTGAGTGCATAACGCAGGATACGATTACTGTGGAGGTCAATGATGAAGACCCTCTTGTGATGGATGTAGAAGTGATAGGTGAAAGTGACTGCCCTGGAGATCCAATACAACTCAGTGTTGTGGCTGAAGGCGGATTCCCAGGTTACACATACGAGTGGACCGACCTGAATCTCACTACTGTCTTTAGTGTGGACTCTGTTGCCAATGTAAACCCTCAAACTTCTACGGTTTACGAGATCGCAGTTAGTGATCAGTGTGAAACGATCACTCAGGAAATTGAAGTTCCGGTCAACCTGCCAGAGCCACTTTCTGTTGATAATGAAGTGCTATGCGTTGGTTCGGGTGGACAATTGAATATTTCAGGAGGTTCAGGGAATTTCTTCCTTACTTCAGACTTGTTGGAGTTCGAAGACCCTACACAACCAAACTTCCCAACTAATAATGCTGGAGTTTTCCAAATCCTGATAGCTGATCAGTGCTCAGCAATCCAACCGGTAACTGCGCTTATCGAAATCAATGGCTGTAGCATTAATGTGCCAAACATTTTCTCGCCAAACGGTGATAACATCAACGATGCACTGGTTTTTGAAGGTTTGTTGGATTATCCGAATGGATCTACCTTGATTGTGAAAAATAGATGGGGAAGAGAAGTTTATTCTTCTACGAGTTACCAAAACGACTGGTCACCTAGTGATCTTCCCGAAGGTACCTACTATTACATCTTGCAAACTACGCTCGATGAAGATATTGCCGGTTACATTACACTTGTGCGATAAGAGATAATATTTAGATCGAATAGAAAACACCGCTTTCTGATAGAGAGCGGTGTTTTTTTTGGTATTATCATCAATTCTAAAATTCAAGTGAGTGTATGAAAAAGTCTGTCGATGAGTTGATGCGAGTTGGAGAGCTCCTGCGAAAAGAAAAGCAAACTGATCTAGAGCAATACATCAAAATTGTGAAAGAGTCGCCAATTCAGGAGCGAAAGGAAAGTGGGCTGAGTTGGTATCCCGTGAAGGTTGTAAATACTGGTTTTGGACTGGGCAGCTATCCCTTCATAGTTGTCGAAAGAAATGTGAATGACAGGCAGCCTCATCATTTTCAAACAGGTAGTCCTGTTTCTATTTTTAGCACTGACGAAGAAGATAATGAAGCGCAGGGAGTAATCAATTTTGTAGACGAACAGCGAATAAAGGTCACATTTTACAAAGACGATCTTCCCAGCTGGATTCGCGAAGAAAAAATTGGTCTCAATGCTCTTTTCGACACTAAGACCTACGAAGAAATGGAGCGTGCTCTCGGCATTTTGATTAGCGCGGAACGTGGAAGGGAAGCTGATTTGCGCGACATTATTCTGGGAGAGTCTCCAGCCAAATGGCAAAATGTAAGCTATGTTTTTCAAGAATCGCTCAACCAGTCGCAAAACGAAGCCGTGAAAACAGCTCTCGAAGCAGAAGATATTGCAGTAATCCATGGACCGCCTGGAACCGGAAAATCTACAACTCTGAACGCTCTTGTTAGAGAACTGGCAAGACGCGATTTATCCGTCTTGGTTTGTGCTCCGAGCAATGCCTCCGTTGACCACCTTACCAGGCTTTTATCTGATGGAAATGAATTGTCCGTTGTGCGCGTTGGCAACCTTTCAAGGATTGATGATGATGTTGCAGATAGAACCCTGGAGATGATCATTCGAGATGACAAGGAGTACAAATCTGTGAGAGAGTTCAAGAAAAAGGCGATTGAATTTCGCAGAATGGCTGGTAAGTACAAGCGAAACTTTGGAAAGTCAGAACGAGATCAACGAAATGCGCTTTACAAGGAAGCCAAAGACCTGCTTAAACAAGCGGCAGACATCGAAGATTACCTGGTGGAAAAGACACTGAACGAAGCCAATGTTATCACTACAACCTTGATCGGAGCAACGCACTGGTCGATTCGAGATAGGAAGTTTGATGTGGTTGTGATCGATGAAGCAGGGCAGGGGCTAGAACCTGCTACCTGGGTACCGATTTTAAAAAGCAAGAAGGTTGTGCTGGCTGGTGATCCTCTCCAACTGCCTCCAACGGTGAAGAACCACGAAGCTGGAAGAGATGGTCTTAACGAGACGCTTCTCGAGAAGGCTGTAAACCGACAGGAACGAGTTCAGTTGTTGAAAATTCAATACCGAATGAATGATCAGATCATGGCTTTTTCCAATGAGAAATTCTACAACAATGAATTAAGCGCTCACGAATCTGTGAAAAATAGAGTCTTGAATGGATCAGAGAAGCCTTTGACATTTATCGATACGGCCGGATGTGGTTTCGAGGAGAAATCCGGTAGCGAAGGAGCAAGCAAGTTCAATCTCGGAGAGGCCGAAATTCTGGAAAAATATCTTGAGCAACTTAAATACGAGACTAGTGAGGACTTCAACCTTGCCATTATTTCTCCTTATCGCGGGCAAGTTAAGCTGTTGAGGGAACGGTTATCTGAGTCTGAAGACACAACCATCAATACAATCGACAGCTTTCAAGGGCAGGAGAGGGACACGGTTATCATTTCACTGGTTCGGAACAACCACAATGGTGAGATCGGTTTTCTAAGAGACTATCGAAGGATGAACGTAGCAATGACCAGAGCGAAAAAGAAACTTGTGCTGATCGGTGATAGTGCCACGCTAGGCCAGGACAAATTCTACGCAGATTTCATCGAGTTCTGTGAAAAGAACGATGCTTACACCAGCGCCTGGGAGTTTATGTATTGAATCAAAAAAAGCCGCAAAGGAAAATTCCGATGCGGCTTAAATATATTCTGATATTCTGCGAGAACTGAACTCTGAAGTTTGTTATCAAGGCTTGCGAGGCTTTTGAAGCGAGGAGTTTACTAAAGTAAATGACTGGCTTCAAAAACAAGCAGAACGCTGATAGCAAGCTACAGAGAAAGTTCTATCCTCCGAAGTCGTCAAAGGAAACATTCTCTGGCGGAACTCCCCATTCATCGCACATTTTAAGCACGGCCTGGTTCATCAGCGGAGGTCCGCAGAAGTAAAACTCAATATCTTCTGGAGCTTCGTGCTTCTTGAGGTAGTGGTCGATCACTGCCTGGTGAACGAAGCCGGTAAACCCATCTCCATCGTCATCCAGATCTTTCTTCTCATTCCAATTATCTTCCGGCAGCGGCTCACTGAGCACCACGTGGAATGAGAAGTTTGGAAACTCCTTTTCAATTTCTCTGAAGTGATCGAGGTAGAAAAGCTCTCGCTTCGAACGACCACCGTACCAGAAAGAAACCTTTCTGTCGGTTTTCAAGGTGTGAAAGAGGTGGAAGAGGTGAGAACGCATAGGTGCCATTCCTGCACCACCACCAATGTAAACCATCTCAGCGTCAGTTTCTTTGATGAAGAACTCACCATAAGGTCCTGAAATAGTCACCTTGTCACCAGGTTTGCGACTGAATACGTAAGAAGAACAAATTCCGGGGTTCACGTCCATCCACTTGTCCTTGTTGCGATCCCACGGAGGAGTCGCAATACGAATATTCAGCATGATGATGTTACCCTCTGCTGGGTGGTTCGCCATGGAATAAGCTCTGAAGATTTCTTCATCGTTCTTCATTTTCAAATCCCACAATCCGAACTTGTCCCACTCAGATTTAAAGTCCATTGGATCTCTTTTTAGATCAGGGTGAGAGGTAATATCAAAGTCTTTGAAGTCTACTTCAATAGGAGGAACGTCAATCTGAATGTATCCACCCGCTTCGAAGTCGAGATTTTCGCCTTCCGGCAATTTCACTACAAACTCTTTAATGAATGAAGCCACGTTGTAGTTAGAAACCACTTCGCATTCCCATTTCTTAATTCCAAAGATCTCCTCTGGAATGCGGATTTTCATGTCATCTTTGATCTTCACCTGACAACCTAATCTCCAATTGTCGGCAATCTCTTTACGTGAAAAGTAAGGAGCCTCGGTCGGGAGGATTTCGCCTCCGCCTTCTAGCACCTGACACTTACACATCGCGCAAGTACCACCACCACCGCAGGCAGAAGGCAGAAATATCTGCTCGTTACCCAGAGTAGAAAGAACTGTGTTACCAGCCGGTACCTCAAGTGTTTTTTCATCATTGATAACCAACTTCACATCACCGCTAGGAGTGAGCTTGGCTTTGGCAAATAGTAGAACGGCAACCAGGAGTAGCGTTACTACCATAAAAACCGCGATTGTAGCCAGAATTGTAGTAGTCATATCTTTTTGAAATTCTTTTCTCTATTTAAAATGCCTCTTATCAACTATAGTTCAAAGCCCATGAAACTCATGAAAGCGATCCCCATTAATCCTGTGATAATGAAGGTTATGCCTAGTCCTCTCAAAGGAGCTGGAACGTTCGAATAGCGAATCTTTTCACGAATTGCTGCAATGGCAACAATTGCCAAAAGCCAACCAACTCCAGAACCCAGTCCGAAAACTGTAGCGTCACCAATAGTAGTGTACTGTCTTTCCTGCATGAAAAGTGCTCCACCAAGAATAGAGCAGTTTACCGCGATAAGCGGGAGGAAGATTCCCAGTGCACCGTAGAGTGCAGGTGCGAATTTTTCTACAATCATCTCCACCAGCTGCACCATTGACGCGATAACAGCAATGAACATGATAAAGCTCAAAAAGCTCAGATCAACTGAGGCGAATGAAGGGTCTACCCAGGTCAGTGCTCCTTCCTTGAGAACGTAGTTTTCAAGAAGGTAGTTGATTGGAACTGTGATTCCGAGAACGAAAACCACAGCAAATCCCAATCCGACACCTGTTTTTACAGTTTTAGATACTGCCAGGTAAGAACACATCCCGAGGAAATATGCGAAGATCATGTTCTCCACAAAAATCCCTTTAACGAAAATACTCAACTGTTCCATGTTGTATTGTCTTTATTAAATAGGCCGTATGGCTTATTCGTTTTCTTCTTCAATCAATTTTTTGTTTCTGCTTCTTTGAATCCAGATGATTATTCCTACCGTCACAAGAGCCATAGGAGGGAGGATCATCATGTTGTTGTTCATGTAGAACCCACCTTCAGAAATCATCCATGAGTCTGGAATGAAAGTGTATTGCCCAACTCCTGGAAAGCTGATTGCTCCAGATCCGAAGATCTCACGAACAACAGCTACTGCAAGAAGAATCCAGGCATAACCCATCGCGTTTCCAATCGCATCGAGGAATGAAGGCCAGGCCTTGTTACCGAGGGCAAAAGCCTCTAGTCGTCCCATAATGATGCAGTTCGTAATAATCAACCCGATGAAAACCGAGAGCTTCTCGGAGATGTCGGGCAGGAATGCACTGAGGACTTCATCAACGATAATCACCAAACTGGCAACTACGATGAGCTGTACAATAATTCGAATTCTACTTGGAATGATGTTGCGACACCATGAAACAATCAGGTTACCGCCAATCATCACAAAAATCACCGAGAGTGACATGATCACCGCTTGCTGAACCTGCACGGTAATCGCAAGAGCTGAACAAATTCCGAGTACCTGAACAGTAATCGGGTTAGAATCGTCCAACGGATCGGTGAGTAATTTTCTGTTTTTCTTAGAGAAGAGAGGTTCTTTTGGTTTTTTAACCTCCTCTTTTACTTCTTTTGCTTCTGTACTCATAGTCTTCTCTTATTCAATTGAGGTCATCTGACCGTTTGATCTCAAATTTTTAAAGTACTGGTTGTATAGGCCGAAAGTTCGGTCCAGCATTTCAGTAACACCGTTACTGGTGATTGTACCTCCAGTAATTCCATCTACCTGGTGGTCGTTTCCTTCGAGAGCTCCTCCTTTACGAACAAGAACTGAAACCATTTCTCCTTCTTCGTTCAGGATCTCCTTTCCGTCAAACTGTGACTCGAAAGCATCTGTGTTGATTTCAGCACCAAGTCCTGGAGTTTCTCCCTCGTGGTCGAAACTGGCTCCGTAAATTTCATTGAGGTTAGATTCGAGAGAAACAAATCCCCAAATCGGTCCCCAAAGTCCTTTTCCAACCATCGGTACAACATAATATTTCTTACCATCCAATTCGGCCATGTAGAGCGGGTAGAATTTCTCTTCATCGCTCAGGGCCTTGTCTCTGAATTGCTGTCTAACATTGATGTCGAAGGCTTCGAGTTCTCCTTCTACTGGCTCACCCTTGTGGTTCAATACCATTGTGTTGGAGATGTACTCTTCAAAGAGTTCTTCCGCATTGGATCTGTCGGCATCGAGCTTAAGTGCATTTAGGATGTCGGCCATCTTTTTAACTCGATCGTTTTTCTCCTGCATTGGCTTCAGCTTCATTGCAGTGAACGATAGAATTCCTCCGACAATTATCACCATTAGTACGGCAAAGAGTATCGTAAATCCTGTACTGTTCTTATTTATAGCCATAACGTTCTTTTATTTTTATGCAGCTGCAGTAGCGAGCTTCGCACGTTTTTGTCTCTTCTTGATATTTCCCTGAACCACGTAGTGATCGATCATTGGAGCCATTACGTTCATAAACAGGATTGCCAGCATGATGCCTTCAGGGTAGGCCGGGTTCACCGTTCTGATCAAAATAGCCAAAATACCAATGAATAATCCATACCAGATTTTACCTGCTTTGGTCTGTGAGGCAGTCACCGGATCGGTGGCCATAAACACCACACCGAAAGCAAATCCTCCGAGAACCAACTGATGGTACCACGGGATCTGAAGGTAAAGGTTGTCTGGGAAATAAGCCGGTCCAATCCAGTTGAAGATCATCCCCATAATTGCACCGCCAATGGTAGCGCTAAGCATGATTCTCCAGCTTCCAATTCCTGTGATAAGTAGGATGGCTGCTCCAATCAAAATCATCAAAACTGATGTAGACCCAATCGATCCTGGGATCCAGCCCATGAAAGAAGCCTGGAAAGAGGGAATCAAGTCCATGGCACCTTCGAAGGCGTTGGCAAGGGGAGTAGCTCCGGTGAATCCGTCAACCATCGTCCCTGCTTCTGTACTCGCTTTTGAAGAGCTGTAACCAGTGTGAATCCAAACATCGTTACCCGACATTTTGGTAGGGTAGGCAAAGAATAGAAATGCACGAGCTGTAAGGGCAACGTTCAAAATATTCATTCCCGTTCCACCAAATACTTCTTTACCGATAACTACAGCGAAGATTGTTCCCACTGCTACCATCCAGAGAGGAATATCAACTGGCATGATTAGAGGAATAAGCATCCCCGAAACAAGGAAACCTTCGTTTACCTGGTGCTTATTGATAATGGCGAAGAGAAACTCAACACCAAGACCTACAGCATAGGCAACAATCACAATCGGTAGAACCAATGGAAGTCCGAAGAGGAACTTGTCCCAAAATGTAGGGGAGTTACCTTCACCTATCCAGGCCGCCATTCCAGCGTCAGAGAGGTTGATTGCATATTGGTGACCTGTGTTCCAGATTCCAAATAGCAAACATGGGATGAGTGCAATTACAACGGTAAACATTGTACGCTTGAGATCAATTCCGTCTCTCACGTGAACGCCATCAGACGATGTGGTGTGTCCTGGAACAAAAGCGAATGTTTCCAGGGCATCGTAGGCAGGATAAAACTTTTCAAGTTTTCCACCTTCCTCAAATTGAGGCTTTACGTTTTTCTCAAGAAATTTGTGAAGTCCTTTCATTACTTCTGATCTATTTAAATTCCTCCATAATAGTATCGAGACCTTCTCTCACGAGCTTCTGCACCTGAATTTTTGATGTACAAGAATATTCGCAGAGCGCGAAATCCTCCGGTGCTACTTCGTAAATACCGAGATTCTCCATCGACTCAATGTCATTCACAATGATTGACTTAATCAACTGAACCGGGTAGATATCGAACGGGAATACTTTTTCGTATTCACCCGTCATTACATATGCACGCTCTTCACCATTTTTGTTTGTGTCGAGCTTGTATTTTTTTCCGGGCATGAGCCAGGATGGGAATGCACGAGAAAGAGAGAATTTGTTGAATCCCGGGGCCAGCCACCCTTCCGTGAGGAAAAATTGTGGTTCATCACCTTCTGGAATTACAGTGATTTGATTGCTGTAAAATCCTAGGAATCCATCTTCAGCGATTTTTGTACCGCTCAGGACATTTCCACTGATAATGCGATTGTTGCCTTCGGTGAGGGCGCCATTCAAAATGTTTTTGAGATTACTTCCCATCCGCATTTCGTAATACTTCGGATTTTTCACCTCCGAACCTGTGAGTGCTACAACCTTGCGAAGGTCTGTTTTTCCGGTTTTCATGAAACGTCCGATGTTGATCACATCCTGTGGATCGAGATACCACATCACATCGCCTTTGTTGATTGGCATAATGTGGTGGATTTGAACACCCACATTGCCTGCTGGATGAGGACCGGAAACACTGTTCACAGTGACACCTTTCATGTCTTTTAGTGCAGAAGTTCCCTTTTTGATGTTTAGGTGAACTGGGGCACCATCAGCCAACTTTACAATGGCATCCAAACCGAGCTGAAAAAGCTCCTGATTGTCCTGGATAACGAAGTCTGGGTCTGGCGCAAGCGGACTGCTATCGAAACCGGAAATGAAAATAGCTCTTGGCTTATCTTCAGGATCGGCAACTACAGAGAACGGACGCTGACGAAGCATAGGCCAAAGACCAGCTTCCAACATCGAGTTAATCAGCTTTTCACGATCTACAGACTTAGGGTCGATTGCCCCAAATTCCTTGAACTTCAGCTCCTTGTCCGGAATCACTCGAATCTCCATGATTCTGCGCTTTGCACCGCGCACCACTTCTGCAACTTCACCACTCACTGGTGAGCAAAAGATGATGTTGTCTCGTTTCTTATCGTGAAATAATGGACTGCCGGCTTGAACTTCATCGCCCTCCTTTACGTCCAATTTTGGAGTAAGTCCGTGAAAGTCTGGGGGCTTGATGGCGAAGACATCAGATTGTGCTGCTTTTTCGAGCGATTTTTCAGCTTCTCCAACCAGCTTGATATCCGCACCTTTTTTAATCCTTACTGTTGTAGACATCTTGTGATAATGCGTTACTTTTGGAGTGCAAAAATAAATATTTGTTAACCATATGGCGGGACAAAGATAATCTTTATCCACAATTTAGAATGACTTTAAACAACAATCTCAAGCCCTTTAAATCCGAGTGTTTCAAACTACCTAGTCTACTGTTTTTTGCACTGTTTTTCACATTGTTTTCCTGCGGCTCATTAGAGCCTTCAACTCAAGCAAATTCGAGTTCAAATGACGATACTGATTATGTCTCGGAAAGCCAGTCTATCCGGTTTCAGGATTGGGTATATGTAGACAATATTCGAACGGATCAACTTTACGGAAAAGGAAATCCACTTTCGTCTCCATATTTTGAACTTGGCACTCCCGGTGGTGTGGAGCTTTCTTTTGACGACATGGATGCGGATTTTAAAAATTACTACTACACAGTCATTCACTGCGATGCCAATTGGTATGAAACAGACATGCTTCCTTCTCGCTATTTGAGAGGATTTCGAGAAGCACCTATAGAAGATTTTGAGTATTCCTTTAATACATATGAAGAGTACACCAATTATAAACTCGTTTTTCCAAACCAGGAAATGGGAGTGAATGTGTCTGGAAATTATTTGCTTGTAGTTTATCCACAGGGACAACGAGAGAAGCCAGTGTTGACAAAGCGGTTTGTCGTTTACGAACGCCTGGTGGACATTGGAGCAAATGTGAAGCAGCCAACAGTTGTTTCCGAAAGAAAGTATCAACAGGAGGTCGACTTTACCGTTTACCACAAGGATTATCCTATTAACAATCCTTATACAGAGTTGAGCGCCTGCGTTTTGCAAAACAACCGCTGGGACAATGCCGTGATGAATCTTCAGCCCAAATTTGTGAAACAACAAGAGCTGGTTTATGACTATGATGTGGAAACCACTTTTGACGGTGGAAACGAGTTTCGAGAATTTGATCTGAAGAACTTAAGGTACTCTACTATTCAGGTAGACAGCATCAGAATAATTGACGGAGAATACCACGCTTATTTGCTGCCGGATCCTGTGAGGCGTTGGTCTCCTTACCGCTCCAAGGCGGATATCAACGGGAGGTTCCTGGTGAAAAATGACATGGGAACCAGCGATCGTGCAGAAGCTCACTACGTAAACGTACACTTTACTTTGCCCTACGAAACGAACGTGCCTAAAACCGATTTCTACATTTTCGGTGGTTTGTCAAATTTTAATTACCGGAAAGAATTCCGAATGAAATACGATCATCAGGAGAAAGCATACAAGGCAACGCTTTTACTCAAACAAGGCTACTACAACTACCAGTACATCATGCTTTCAGAAGGCGAGAACTACGGTGATCTGAGGCCTGCAGAAGGCTCACACTATCAGGCGCAAAACGAATACACCATTTTTCTTTACAATAAAGAAATGGCTCTTGACTACGATCGGGTAGTGGGCGCAGCTTTCATCGATGCCTTTGAAAATTAGACCTTCACGATCAACTTTTTTGAGTTTTGTCTTCTTTTCTTGCGGTTATTCTCTATAATTGTAAGAAATGCTATGACATACAATGACTTCAGAACTGGTAACAGCGGGCGTAAAAATTACGGTTAAGGCACATTTCGAAAATGAGTTTTCAGTGCCACTTGATGGCCGTTACATTTTTCTCTACTTCATCACTATCGAGAACCAAAACGACTTTTCGATCAAGCTGATGGACAGGGAGTGGAATATTTTTGATTCGAACTGGGAACACCGAACCGTGAAAGGGGAAGGTGTAATCGGAAAACAGCCGATAATCAGAAGTGGCGAAGTCTATAGCTACTCTTCAGCCAGCGACCTCACCACAGATAGAGGCAGGATGAAAGGTTGTTACCGAATGTTGAATGTGCGGGAAAACAACTTTTTTAAAGTCACCATCCCAGAATTCTTGCTGGAAGCACCTTTCGCTAAAAATTAGTTCTGGTTTTACTACATCGAAGTTTGTAGCTTGCCAAGTAGGAATGCCCCTTTTGCCATTGATGTGGATTCCTCCTGTACATTGGCTTTTATCCTTTGCCTGCTGTAACTCTCAATGGTGGTTGTCTCAGCAATATTTCCCATTTGGTCGTCCATTGTGAAAGAGTCCGTGTTGATTTGAGTTGCGGTCACACTTCTCTCGGCTTTTACTTCTTCTTCTTCCTGAGGCTGCTCAATTTCCGCCAGCTCATCAGTTGATTCTTCGTTCTCAGATCTTGCGGGAGTTATTTCTTCTTCTTTCGAAATTTCTGAATCCGCTTGTGGCCGGATGTTCTCCGTGTTTTTTTCCGTTGCGTCAGCAAGTTGCAAGTCCTTCACTGCATCTTTTTCCACATCCTCGTTCACCTCAATTTCTCGATTCTGTGCTGTTTCGGTAGCTGTCGGCTCTGGTTCACTCAGTGGTGGTAGTTCTTCCAGTTCTTCTTCCTTCTCGGTAGAAGGCAGTTCCTTCTCTGAATCATCCCTAGAGTTGTCATTTGACTCCAGGTCTTTCTCTATATCCCGAGCTTCACCGGCTTCTTGTTTCTCTTCTTTCGATTGTTCCTTGTTGTCGGCAAGCAACACTTTGTCTGCATTCTGTTGGTTAAAAAAGAACAAACCACCAGCAATCAGAACAACAGCAACAAGCGAGTAGGAGAGAACCGGCTTTCTGTTGAACGGCAGAAAAATTCCGTTCAGCCAAATTTTCCAGGTAGCCGTTTTCTCCTCTTCAAATTCACGCATCAGTTTGCGTTTTGTGGAGCTTTTTGGCTTCAGAGGTGAATCGTTACCGGGTTGCTCCACAATCGACAAAAGAGTTTTTCGCATGGAGGCATACTCTTTGGCCGAATCCATATGCTTGAGTACAAACTCTCTTTCTTCCGGGTAGAGTTCCTCGAACTTCTTGTTGAGCAAAAGTGACTCGAGGTCTTCAGGGTCGTATTTAAATTTTCGTTTCATCTTCTTTTCAGGTTTTTAATAAAGCATCCAGCAAATGATTAGTAAAACGGCATTGATCGCTTTCTCAAAGTGTTTGAGCTTACCGTTGAGATACTTGATGGTGTAAAAAATCCGCGACTTCACAGTGCCTTCGCTGCATTCCAGTGCTTCGCTGATTTCTTTTATCGACAGATCTTCGCGAAATCGCATTTCGAAAACTGTCCTTTTCTTTTCGTCCAGTTCGTCCAGAGCCAGTTCGAGTTCCTTGTCGAAGTCCTGCCGGTCCATGCTCCGAATGGCTTCAGATCCATCTTCTCCCATAGCGTTTGGCGTGTCCATGTTTACGGTGTTCTTTCGAACTTCCTGTTTGCGGTATTCATTTTTGCACATGTTGTTAGCAATGCTGTATAGCCAGGTTTTAAAGTTTCGTCCTGGCTGATAGAGGTGCGGTTTGTGGATCAACTTCATAAAAAGATCTTGCATAAAATCTTCGGCCTTTTCGCGATCCTTCCAAAGCATCCGGAAAAAATAATTGAGTAGCGGAGCAGAGTAGCGATCATAGAGTTCTGAGAAAGCTCGCTTTTCCTTTTCGGCCACGAGTTCCATCAGCTCTTCGTCTGTCATGCTTTGATATTTCTTGCTGAACAAACTCATTGGCCGTTTTTGAAAAGTTCAGGAAATAGAGCCTTGTAAGGCGCCAGGTCTTTCCGTTTACGCTCCGGGCCATTCTCCGCCAAATACTGGTCTAAGAGGTAAAGTGGAAACTGATAGTTCGCATTCAGCCCCTTGGTACTGGTGAAATGTTCGAGCTGAAAGTCAAACCAATTCTTCATCAGGTCTCTGGGAGAGAATTCTTTTTGGTTCACAAAAACGAGTCCCGCACAGTTCAACCGGTTTTGATGCTGTTGTAAAAATGCAGGAGGGAAGGTTAGCGCAATAGAAACAGGATGCGTTCCTTCGTTCATTAAAATATTATTGGCGTAATGATATTCGTTACCATTTGGAAGGTTTGGCAACGCGAGTCCCAATCTTTCAAAAAGCTCTTTACGCAGCTCTGAATTGTTAAGCCATTCGATATTTATGACGACCACATCGGTGCGGAAGCCTTCCAGTTCCTGCCAAATCAAAAGCGGAAATGTGTCGGAGTTTCCGTGAGTCAGCAGCACACCGTCTTTTGGCACCGAAACCAGCACGTTGCGATTGTATTCCATCTCCACTGCACTAAAAAGTTCTTTGGTCGCCAACTGCTGGAGTTTATTCCTGAGTCTTTCACTTTTGTTTTTCAGCTTTAGATAGGCGATGTAATCGAGTTCCACCTCCTCCGAAGAGCTTTTTTGATAGGCATTTTCAAGGTGTTGGAAGCTCGGTTCTGAAAAAGGATCCAGTAAAAACCGGGCATAGTCGAGTTGAGCACTGTTCGGAACGTTTTGAGACATTTCAGAAATAATCGACTGAAGCTCTTGTTTTTGGCTTTCAGTGCGGACCTTCATCTTGTTTTGGTAGTGCGAAAAACGTTCAGCATCAAACCAGTTTAGCCAGGCGTTGGCATTCGAAGCGTTGGCTCTTGCCTGGTTTTCCCACTGATCGGCCAATGACTCAAACTGACGGCTATCCAGGTTTTCACTTTGAAGAACATCCGCGGGCGCGATCAACGACTTTTGACTTTGCGACTGCGACCAGCCACTGACAGAAAGCCATAAAAGAACAAAAGTCAAAGCCAACTGAAACAAGTTTTTTTTCATGAGATCGAAATTTCTGACCAGCAGTACACCGGACTTCCCGTTTGGTTCAAATATCGGACAAAACTTTGCCAGACGGTGACTGTTGTTGTCTTTGTTGAAGAATGACAAGCCCAACATATTACTCACAGGTGCCAATGGTTACATCGGGATGCGACTCTTGCCGCTACTTGTAGACCGCGGCTACTTTGTCTATTGTTGTGTCCGTTCGAAAGATCGATTTGACTTTAAGCCTTCTTTCGAAGGTAACATTGAGCTTGTCATTGTCGATTTCCTTAAGCCTGAAGAATCTGAACCACTTCCAAAAGACGTTGACATAGCCTATTATCTCATTCATTCGATGACAGCGGGATCCAACGACTTTGATGAACTCGAAAGCCAGGCTGCTCGAAATTTTGTCAAAATGGCTGAGAAAGTCGATTTAAAACAAGTAATCTATCTCACGGGGATAGTGAATGATGAGCATCTGAGCAAGCATTTGCAGTCGCGAAAAAATGTGGAGGAGATTCTTTTCAACTCAGATCTTCCTTGCACGGTGCTAAGAGCTGGAATCATCGTAGGCTCCGGTAGTGCCTCTTTCGAAATCATGAGGGATCTGATCGAGAAATTACCTTTCATGATTACACCGCGATGGCTCAACACGAAGTCGCATCCAATTGCAATTCGAAATGTCTGCGACTTTTTAGTCGGGGTGATGGGCAGAGAAGACTGCCTCAACGAGGCTTTCGACATTGCCGGCCCTGAAGTTCTTACTTACAAACAAATGCTTCTTCAATTTGCCGAAGTGAGAAATTTGAAGAGAGTAATTGTCACACTGCCGGTGATGACCCCAAGACTATCGAGCTACTGGCTCTATTTTGTCACAGCAACTTCGTATCCGCTGGCCGTAAATCTGGTGAATAGCATGAAAGTGAGTGTTGTTGCCAGAGACTACAAGCTCAAGGAAATGCTCGGTATTCGATTGATTCCTTACAAAGAAGCCGTGAAGCTAGCCTTCAACAAAATTGAACAGAATATGATTCTCTCTAGCTGGAAAGATTCATTAGTGACCAGCACGAGGCTTTCCAACTTGAGTGAATTTGTGGAAATTCCGAAACATGGAGTTTTCCGTGATATCAAAAAGCTCAAGCTGAAGCCAGGGAGCGAAGAGCGAGTAAAGGAGAATATTTTCTCAATTGGTGGAAATCGAGGTTGGTACTACGCGTCATGGTTGTGGGGCATTCGGGGATTTCTTGACAAACTAGCCGGAGGAGTCGGCCTGAGGCGTGGTCGAAGAAGTCAGAGTGAGTTGGTTTCTGGTGATGCTCTCGACTTTTGGAGAGTGCTGGTAGCAGACAGAGAGGAAGGGAGGCTCTTGCTCCTTGCAGAAATGAAACTCCCGGGAGAGGCCTGGCTCGAGTTCAACATGTTTCAGAAAAATGGCAAGTCCTATCTAAAGCAAACTGCCACTTTCAGGCCGAGTGGAGTTTTGGGCAGAGTCTACTGGTGGTTGGTTTTCCCTTTTCACATCTTTGTTTTCAATGGCATGATCAACAAAATCGTTCGGCATAAAAATCCCTGAGCTTTCCCATCGAAACACTCCGTTGACGAAAGCCTTCACTTTGAATAACGTTCAATTAACTTTTCATTTAACCTCTTTTGGTTGATTGCCGTTGCAATTAAGTTTTTGCAACTGCATGCCGGAATCAGCCAAACAAAACTTCGATCCTTTAGACGTTGAGCTCTCAAAGCTTGCCAGATCTATCGCCCATCCTGTGAGGATCATGATTTTGAGAAAACTGGCTTCAGAAAAATCGACCATGGGCAGTGAGCAAATCAAGGAGATGCCCATGGCTCCGTCAACTGTCATCCAACATCTCAGAGACCTCAAAAAAGCCGGTCTCATTCGTGGAAAAATCTTTGGTTCAAATGCCGAGTTTTGGCTGGTTGAAGATCAACTCACAAAAGCCGTGAGCTCGTGGGTGGAGTTTTCGTCTCTCTTAGAGCAAAAGCCGTCATCTGGCTCAAAACAATAATCCTTCGCAATCGTTTTCAGAAGGTGGCCGGTATTGGCTATTTTTGCAGGCGAAAATTTTCAGACTATGGATCCCGAAAGACTCAAAAAAATAAGAGCACAACTCAATGAAATGCACTCGTGGCCATCGATGTACATGTTCAAGTTCGTACTCCCATCCGACAGTGGTCGCATCACTCGCCTAAAGCGCATATTTGACGAATCGGCTGAGTTTAAAATGAAAAAATCTAGAAAAGGAAACTACACCAGCATTACGGTTAGAGAAATGATTATGGAGGTAGATATCATTTTTGAGCGCTACGAAGAGGCAAGCAAAATCGAGGGAATTATTTCGCTCTAACAATTAAAGAATGGATACGCTAAGAAATTTTTTGCTCGTGTCGTTAGTCGTTTTGCTGGCGGTAATCCTTTATAAGCGATTGCTGAAGAAAATGGGAGCGAATAAGGCTAAACTGAAATACACCAATTTCATCTCAATCGATTCCGGTGCTGAAAAGGTCAACATCAAAATTGAGGTTCCAGAAGCCGAACAAGTGACTTTATCTGTTTACGACAAAACGGATAAGTTGCTGGATACTGTGAATGAAGGACAAGTTGAAGCTGGCGAACACGAGTTTTCGTGGACAAAGCCTGAAAACGAAGGTGGTCAATTTTACTGCCTGCTAAAAACCAGAAATCAGCAAGCTACCCGGTACTTTTCGTAATTACGAAATTCAATCACAAAAAAAGCCGCTTGTCGAAAAGACAAAGCGGCTTTTGTGTTTTTAAACCTTCGAACTAAACACCTTTCCAGGTGATCTCCTGCTGCTCAGTGGTGCTGTTTCCACATGGATCGGTAGCTGTCCACTTCCTGATTATTTTTTTCTTTTGTTCGATTTCTTCCATCGTGATTTTTACTGGCTTTCCGCTGTTGTCGGTTGCAGTAAGCTCAGGAGCAGTAGGGATTTCCTCTGCTGATGAAACGGCAAGATTGGAAGGCACATCGTCAAAAACGGGAGCTTCCGTGTCTAATAAGTTGATGTATTTTTCGGCTTTGGCTTCGTTGCCGCAGTCATCGGTAAACTTGTAAGTTCTAACGAGTGTGCCAATGCAGCCACCCGAGAATTGCTTGTCCTCAATTTCGACTTTCACTTCCCCGCATTCGCTAGTAGCGTTCACAGGTTTTATTTCATCGAGGTTGTTGACATTTGCCTTTGCTTTCCTTTCGTAATCCTCAACCATGATTTGGCTGAAAGCTGATAATCCGAAGAAAAGTAGAACTATGGCTATTGCTGATTTTTTCATGAGTCTGAATTTTTGATTAAGTATGAATCAATTTCTATTCCACATCAACGAATTTATGCCATTGATGTTGGGGGAAACCTCACAGAAAGATACAAATGTTAAAGTTTTAGGCCAAGAGTTATGTAGAAACTTCGTCCGTCTGAAGGGATGATTCCCGGGCCGGGGTAGCCAGTAGCTCTGCGGGTGAAGTACATTTGATCGAACAGATTATTGACTCCAGCACCGAGCGTAAAGAACTTGTAGTTGTACTTCAGGCTCAGGTCCGAAACCCAATATGCTGGGATTTCACCTACAATCGCGTTAGGGTCTGCTTTGAAGCTAGCATTTGTGGCATCAGTAAACTGTGAAGCGATGTAGCTAAACTGGTAAACCAGATCAAAAGACTTGTAATGAATGCCGCTTCCGGCTTTCAGATTCACCTGCGGAACAAACTCTACCTTTTTACCTCTCACAGAGCTGTCATCCGAATTTATGTATCGCGCATCAATCAATGCCAGGTTCACAAAACCAGTCCAACGCAAAGCTCTTTCTGTTTTGGAAAACAAATTGATAAAGTCTGTTTCTGCGAAGATTTCTGCGCCAATATTGCGCGCATCGGAAATATTGGTTCTTAATCGAATCGACTGCCTGCCCAGAATCGGATCGTCTTCGGAAGTGAGCAAAAGACCAATCCTGTCACGATACTGCAGGTAGAAAAGCGATGCATCGATGTAGAACTTTCCTTTCACGTTTGCACGAATACCAAGGTCTGCGTTCATTCCACGTTCATCGCTGATGTTTTTATCCACGCGCTGTTTGGGATTCTGGATATGAATGTCGCTGAAGTTGATTGCCCGATAATTTTGCGAAACGTTGCCGTAAAGCTCTACAGTTGGCTTGAGGTCGTAAGCCACACCAATTCCCGCAAGCGCAAAACTTCGTTCCTTGCTGTTTTCCTCAAAAATTTGTCTCGGATAACCTGGAAGCACATTGCCAGCACCATCTCTTTCGGTCAATGTGTAGTAGCCATCAGATCCTGTGTTCAGGTACTCGAATCTTAAGCCTGGAGTGATGCTCAACCTCTTGGTCACGTTGAAAACGTTTTCGGCAAACAAGGCTACGTTTTGATTTTCGAAAGTGTAGTCCGATCCTTCCAAAAAATCTTCAGAAATGTAATAGAAATCGGGGCCGTAGCCATCGTTGGCAAGTCCCTGTCGGTTTGTGGTTGTTCCGTTGTAGAGTCGGGCTCCAGCCAAAAGAGTGGAGGGAAGACCTCTAAAATCGTAGCGGTGTTTTACACGAAGTTCTGATCCCCAGTTTTTAAACTTTCCCGAAATCAAATCGCGCTCTTCCAGAGGATCGGTGCGAGAGATCAACCCAAGGAAACCGAGTGCATCACGACTCGCCATAAGTCCAAAGTTTCTCCAATTGATAGAGGTCGAAGGCGAAAGCTTGTAGTCGAGAGAAAAAGCTGCGAGGTTCCAGTCTACCTTGAACCAGTTTCGCTCGCGTTTCGATTGTCTGGGGTCGCGATCAAACTCGGTGTCGGTGAGGCCTCCCGGTTGCTGAGCAATGTAATTGAGTTTTGTAAGGTCGAGTTTCAAGCTCAGCTTTTCATTCACCTGATACTGAAATCCTCCAAAGAGATTGTTTGATTCAAATTGTGAGTTTTCGCGCCAACCATCTCCACTCTTGTGGTGGTAGTAGGTGTAGTAGTTCAATTTTCCAACCTGACCACCAACACTGTTGAATGAAGAGAAAAGACCAAACGAACCGAGAGTTTGCTGGCTGTTGACACTGATTTTTTTGTCTTCGGGGCCGCGTTTCATTTTGAAGTTGATCATTCCGCCAAACTGTGGTCCGTATTGGAGAGATGCAGCACCGCGGACAATCTCAATCCTATCTAATGCCTGCACCGGTGGCGTGTAGTAAGCTTCCGGGTAGCCAAGCGCATCAGCACTTATGTCGTAGCCGTTTTGACGCGTGTTAAAATTGGAAGTTCTGTTTGGATTAAGGCCTCTACCGCCTATCCCGAGCTGAAGTCCGGCACCGTCACTTTCCCAAATGTTGAGACCGGCAACTTTGGCATAAACCTGCCGGCTGTTATTGGTCGCAACGTTGGCTGTGATTTCTTCCAGTTCAATCACCTCCGATTTTTTTCCTGCGTAAATCGCCATACCCTCCACCGGGCTGAGCTTAGTCAAACCAAATCCGCTCTTGTTGTCTCCAACAACTACAGCTTCGTTGAGTACAAGAGGTTTCAGACTTACTTCAAGTTCAAGGTCTTTTTCCGTAACCGAAATTTTTAATTCTTTTCTCTCAAAACCCAACGCACGAATCGTAAGTGTGTAATCTCCCTGAGATAGCTCAATCTCAAAGGTGCCTTCTTCATCGGTAAAAGCCCCGTTGCTAGTAGAGGCCAAAACTGCAGCTCCAATAATTGGCTCATGAGAGTTTTGATCTTTCACAGTTCCCGAAACGGTAGTTTGGCCGATGGCATTCACCGAAACAAAAAGCAAAAGCGCTATGGCAAACAGGATTCTACTCATATGACAAAATCCAGTTTTTGTGAGCAAATCCCTGCTTCTTTTCAACTAGGTTCACGTCCGGGTCGATAAATGGTCGGCTTCCCGAGCCGTTGAGTGTAGCGTAACTTTCAGCCTTTACCTCAATGTTTTCAAATCCTTGCTGTCGATAGTCTTCGGCAATCCAATGCGCCATTTCCAAAATCATGTCTGGCTGCATCGACATCTGTTTTTCCTGAAGCGGAGTAAGGTACTCGCTGTTGTCGACAATGCCAGATTTTCCAGTTTCTGGGTCCGAAACATGGAATGTAACGTACCCTGCTTTTTCCATGAGCATCACGCGCCATGAGAAGCGGTAGCCTTGTTCGTTCCAAAACAGGTCACCAGGATAAAGCGCGTAGCGAAACGGCAGCAAAATTTGCAGAGCAAAATGTACAGCCAAAATCGCGGTCACCATGCGAGGAGTGGACTGTAGTTCTGAAAAGGCTTCAGCAGATTTAGTTTCCTCGTAGCTGGCGCCAAAAAGTTTTTTGTGGATCTTCTCGTGCCAATTTGCAGAGAAAAAGATGAGTGTAGAACCGATCATCACCCAGGGGAAAATCCCGATCTGAAACAAGCTCCAGGTCATTACGTGAAATGCGATAACAGCAGCGTATGCAAGTAGCCTCGACTTTTTCCAAAGAAGAAAAAACGGAATCAGAATGTCGTAGAGCATGCCAAACCAGCTGAAAAAATAGGCCGTCCACTCATAAGTCAAGAGCTTACCAAAAATCGGAAGAGAAGATTTGCCCGGAAGCCAAATTTTTAGTGGCATCGCTCTGAACAGCCAGTCTGCATTGATTTTTGCGATACCTGCAAAAAAGTAGACCATTCCGAGTTGCAGTTTGAAAATTGCGATGTGCCAGCTTCGCGTTTTTACTTGTCGCAGCTCTGGCTTTCTCCAAACATCCACCGAGAGGAAGCGATGAGCAGGAACGAGGCAGAGCAAAAATGCCACGATGCTCACAAAGTAGTAGTGATTCAGATAGGTTGTTTTGTCGATCAGTTCTACGTAAGTGAATGAAAGAAAGAACAAAACACTCGACACACGATAAAAAGCTCCGAGAGCGACCCCAAGAGCCGACAAGAAAATAACCCCGAAAACGAGATACATTCCAATTCCCGGTAGAGGCTCAATCCAGTCGAAACCGTAGTAGCTAAAGTGGTGTGAGGGGTCGATGTAGAGCTTCTTAATCCAACCGTAGTAGGCAAAGCGAACAGCACCAAAAGCCATGATGACACCGAATATCATCCTAAACGACACAAGGGGAGCGATACTCCCCTTATTGTTTAGATATTTTTTCAGTGCGTTCAAATTCTACTTTATCAAAGATGCTTTAATCGCCATCGTTGTCTGTGAAGGTGATCGAGACTCCTAGTGCTGAAGGCATGTCTGTTTTGAGTAAAACCACCAGCGCTTGCAGCTCATCGTAGCACTCCTCAACCGTGGCTGGTTCTTGCTCAATGGTTGCCGAAAGCGGATCGGGCAAACCTTCCAGTTGAGCGAGTCCACTGTTCATTTGCTCCTGAATGGCCTCATCCAGAAGTTGATTGCTCGGTTGGTGAAACGCTTCAGCATCGTTGAGCAAATCATCCAGTCCGCGGCCATCACCTCCCTTGTAAGTCTCGACTATCGCAAGCATGTGTTCGTGAGCGAGCTCTGCTGAGTACCCTCCGTAGTAGGCTTCGCAGCGATCGGGTAGTGGCATTCCGAGAGTCAAAAGCCCCAGCGGAAGTGCAATCCGCTCGCGCTTTATCATCTCGTAATCCTTGTTCAGTTCGTTCACCAAAAGACTGAGCGCGCTACCGGCTTGAGTGCCGGTGTTCTGAGCAAAGTCATCGATGTAGCCGTTGTTCCACTCGCTGCTCACCGAAATCGCATTGTCACGAATCTTTTGGGTGAGTTTCAGCAGATAGCTTTTTCGCTTCCCTGCCAGTCCATCGCTCGTAAATAGATCAATGATCTCCTGATCGCTTTCAGCAACTCCATTGATTAAAAAATCGATTGACGGATAGCCACGCTCATCTGCGCTTTGAGGATTGTCATCTGCTTCAATTCGCAACTGAATGTCTTCCACATCAGCTGGAAATGTGTTGGTGTTAGCTCGCAGCTCCAAAGTATAAGCAGGGCCAAATTCAAAAGGAGAGCAATACTGCCAGTCGATCCAATTCTCTTTTAATGCGACTCTCAAATCAGACAAAGTTTGCTGTTCCGGAGTATCGGTGAAACTCAGCGCAGCGTTGTGCAAACCCGAACTGCTCAAATTCCACTCGGCATAGGCAGGAGCGATAATCGCTTCGCCCATGTGACGCATCGTTTCGCTGGTTTCCACCATTTGCTCAGTGTCATCGTCCTCACGGTCGCAACCAATAAACAAAAGGGAAATAGCAAAAAGTGCTGCGATAAACTTGGTCGTCTTCATCATAGAGCGATTGGTTTTTTAGATGTCTGCCAATTCTGCAAGCGTGATTTCTGTGTTGTTCACTAGATATCCGATAGTGTTCTCAATGTCCTCAATCGTTGTCTCGTAGAAATTGTCTCCCATGTAGTCTCTTGCAATTTGCACCTGATCTGGCGAGAGGTTGTATGGCGCATTGTGCAACAAGTTTCCGATGAAAGCATAAGCCTCAGAAAGTTGGTGGCATTTGATGGCTGGATCCATCATGTTTTGCGTAGCTCCTTTTAGGTAGCTGATGGCCGTTCCTGCAACCACTCGGTGCCACTGCAATCTGATTTCGTCCATCTCAATTTGAGCTGCTCCAAGGTCATCTGCAGAAATATTGGTGCGAGCTCCAATGAAAGCATTGAAAATAGCTTCGTTGGTTTCGAGCGCATCGTTTCTTGAGTTGCAGTACTTAGCGTGGAAACGAGCGTTCCCTGGGTTTTCGAGAAAATCTTGTGGTGCACCAAAGTAACCGAATGCCTCGTCAAACTTGTGCTCCATTTCTGTGTAAAACTCACCTTCCAGAGTAGAACTGTTGTCGTAAGCTCCGTCTTCAACACCGACAATGTAAGTTTCAATTGCCTGGTAGTAGAACACATCGCCCATCAATCCTTTTTCGATCAACTGAGTGTATTCAAAACCATTTGCGTTGAGCAAGTATTTCTTGTCTGGGTTTGCAGTACTGGTAACTACACCGGCAGTTCCGTTGCTCCCTTCTGAAGAATTCACTGAAATCATAGCTAGTGAATCCATGTAAGCTTCATAGAGGTTCACTGTTCCCAAAAAGCACTTGTTTTTTAGTTGTTTTCCAGCTACCGCGGCTTCACTTGAAAAATGCGTGCTTCCGTTTCCGTTGTTGTTTGAAAACATTTCTTTCATTGTGGCTGCATCTACCGAAATGCCCGGAGTGTTAGCTTCCTTCATGTAGCTTGTCAACTCTTCCATTTGATTGAGACGAGCAATTTGGCCACTGTAAGAAACTGTCAAATTACCCTCTCCATCGGTAAAGCAGTACTCGTTGGCCTCACAATTTACCCCTGTATCTACATTTTCTTCAGGAGTGTTTTCATCATCCTTGCTGCAGGCGGTCAGCATCAAAGCTGCGCTCAAAATCCCTACTGTCCACTTGTTGATCATCTTTAAATTTATTTAGATCAGTTCTTAATAGAATTAAATTTCGGGGCAAAAGTAGGTGCCGAATGGACAGTCGGCAATACCATGAATGTGGTATATTAAAAACTTAGGCCATGACCGTGAGTGACCGCGGGTGAACAGCAACTTCAACGGCTGCGGAGCAATTAATTGGCTCCCCATCGATGTGGGCCTTGTCGAAAGTGGATGAAATCCGAAACCAGTCGGAGGTGAGAGTGAAGGCATGAGGGCTTTTGTGAATTACTCCGCTAAAAAGCTTAACAATTTCTGCTGGCACCAAAACCTTGGGCATGCTTTTAATAAGGGTCAAATTGAGCAACCCATCATCCATTTTTGATTCAGGTGAGATTTTAGCGTTGTTGCCAAATTGATTGCTGTTTGCCACAACAGCCAAAAAACCATTTACTACAAATTTTTGATCCCTGGTTTCTATGGTGAATTCTCTTGGTTTGAATTGGAGAATTTTGTTTGTGAAGGCTTTAAAATAGCCTTTTAGTCCGCGACTTTTAAAGTTGTGAAACTCGTGACTAACGAGGGCGTCAAAGCCGATTCCGCAAAGTCCGATAAAGACACGGTCGTTGAAAGTGGCCGTGTCAATTTTTTGAAGCTTAGCTTTCTCGTTAAGGTGGGTGATTGCCTTTCTTAAATTCACAGGAATTCCCAGCGAACGGGCAACCCCATTGCCAGAACCACAAGGCAAGATCGCCAATGCAGTAGCAGAGTTAAGCAAGGCGGTTCCCACTTCATTTACTGTACCGTCTCCTCCTGCTACAATCACCAAATCCATTCCTTTCTTTGATGACTGTTCAGCAATTTCAGCAGCATGACCAGCTTTTACCGTTCGCTCAATCGCCAGTTCAAACTTCGATGAATCGAGCGTTTTCTCAACTAGTTGCACTGTCTTTTCACAGTCCGTTGTGCCCGAAAATGGGTTGACAATCAAAACCGTCTTCAGTCGCTTCATTGAACTGTAAGTTTGTTGCTGTTCATTCGGCTGTTAAATTGCTGAATGACCGACTTCAGGGTGGCTTCCATTTCGAGGAGCTCCACATCATTTTCCACGAGATTGTTTTTCAGCATTGGGTCTAAGGTGATGTCGTAGATAGCGATGGTTTTTTCACCATCAAACTCAAGCAAAAACCGCTCGTTGACGATGTGGTATGTGTTGTTGAGAAACCCGAAGGCATATCGCTTGTCATCTTCAAAAAGATTGTAGCCGAAGGACAAGAATTCCTTTTCGTAGCCTGTGAGGTGCAGAATCGAAGGCAAAATATCGGTGTGCTGAGCAACTCCAGGGAGAACTTCACCTTCGATATTGGGGTGATAAAAAGCAATGGGTACGCGATAGCCACCAATTCGAGTATGATAGTATGGATCTTCAGTGATAGTGGTGTGATCGGCAGTGACTACAAACCAGGTGTTTTGAAACCAATCCATTTTTTGCGCTTTTCTAAAAAATTGTTCCAGTGCAAAGTCTGTGTAGCGAATGCTGTTGTGGATCGGCCTGTCGCCATTTGAAAACTTTTCTTCGTATTTGTCGGGAATTGTAAAAGGGTGGTGACTACTCAAAGTAAAAACCGCACTCATAAACGGCTGCGGCTCCTGGTCCAATTCATTGGCAAAAAAATCGAGAAACTGTTCGTCAAAAATTCCCCAGTTGCCATCGTAGTGTCCTGAGTAGGGATACTCATTTCGACCTACGTACCTGTCGAACCCCGCAGCATCAGAAAAAGCATCAAATCCCATTGTGCCATTATTCCCACCGTGAAAGAAAGAAGTAGAATAGCCCTGTTCTTCAAGAAGTTTCGGAAGAGCTGTAACCGTATTTCCACCGTATCCTGATTGAATGTACGGTGAGGTCATTAGAGAGGGTAGAGAAGAGGTGATGGCAGGCATTGCTTCAATCGACTTTCGACCGTTGGCGTAGCCCGACTCAAACAGAATTGATTCTTTTAAAAGCGAATCCAGAAACGGGGTGTAGCTTTTGCGATTGCCGTTTATAGCTCCGATGTATTCTTCCGAGAAGCTCTCCAAAATGAGAACCACCACGTTCGGTTTGGCCCCGGTGCTGTCGGCTCCAACGGACTTTACTGGATCGAAAAACAGACGAGCCTGAGCTTCGGTGAAATACTCAACGTCCTCTAGCTTCGACTTTCCGAGAGTCTTGGCGATGGTAAATGGCGTGTTAAGAACCAGCGGAATGTTGTCGGTTTTTGCGTATTCGCTAGCGCTGATGATACTCAACGGCTTTAGCTGGATGCCACCACGCCCGGCCAGAACCCAAAGTCCAATTCCGAGAAAAAACAGTAATGAGTGAATCGTATAATAACGCCAGCCGTGAGCGACTCTTTCAATTTTTCTTTGAGTCTTTTTATAGAGGAAGTTCATCCCCCAGATTAGTAATACCAGTATCAGCGGCAGGTACCAGTAGTCAAGTAAAAACTGTGGGAGCAAGTTACCCATGTCATCACCGAGCGTCATGAGGTGGAGCAGGTCGGCAGTGCTTCTCTTGAAAGTAAACTTAAAATACTCGACATCTATCAGGTTGAGGATCAGTAGCGGAATGTTGGTCGCAAAGAATAGAGTTTTTAAAAATAGGCGGTAGCCATTCCTTGTGCGAAAAGGGAAAGGAATGAGATGAAATACAATGATAGGACCGTTGAGGAGAAACACAGTAGTAACGTCAAAGTGAAGTCCACCGATGAACACCCAAAAATCGACATCGTGAAAATGAGATGCATTAAAAACCCAGAAAACCAATCTGCACAGGGTAAATGCGAGGATCACAATTCCCAATCGAAGAAGTAAAACTCGAATATGCGACAGAGTTTGAATCACCGCGCAAAAGTAGGTTAAATTGGTTTTTTATCAATGTTGAACACTTGGTGGATCAAAGCTGTCTAAAAAGGAACAAATCTGTAATTTTGTAGACCCAAATGAAAATCCAGAGTTTTTCGAAATATTCGAATTAAAGAAGCGCGAACAGAATAAAATTAAAGAAATGAAGAAAGCCACAATTAAAACGGAAAAAGGAATTATGAACGTGGAGCTATACGAGAAAGCGACACCAAAAACCGTAGAGAATTTCGTTAAGCTCTCAAAAGATGGGTTCTACGATGGCCTCACATTTCACCGCGTAATTCCAGATTTTGTAATTCAGGGCGGTTGCCCAAAAGGTGATGGCACTGGAGGTCCTGGATACACAATTGATTGCGAACTCGACAACGATAAGCAGCACCACGAAAAAGGTGTTTTAAGCATGGCACACGCTGGACCTAACACGGGTGGCTCGCAGTTTTTCATCTGTCACAACCGGGAAAACACGGCTCACCTCGATGGCAACCACACTTGCTTTGGTAAAGTTGTAGAAGGCCTCGATGTAATCGACCAGATCAATCCTGGTGATGTGATTGAAAAGATTGAAATCACTGAACAGTAATTTTTTATGAAATTATTTTCCACAGCTCTTAAAGCTCTTTTTTTCGGAGTCCTCTTTTTTACTGCCAGTCTGAGTTTTTCTCAGTCGGGCAATAGTTTGCTGTGGAAGGTAGAAGGTAAAAAGCTCCAACAACCATCTTATTTATTTGGAACGATGCACGTTTCAGATAGTCTCATCCATTCTTTGGTAAGCGATAGCCTCGAACGTGTAATTGGTTCGGTTGACGTTTTCCTGTCGGAGCTTTCTTTTGCAGACGTTCAAAATATGGATCAGAGCAAGATGCTCAACGCCATGATGATGCCACCGGACACATCTCTGAGAGATTTTTTCACAGAGGAAGAGTTCGAGAAGATGAACGATTTTTTCGCCCAAAACCTGGGCATTGGGGCGATGATGGTTCCCAGGATGAAACCATTTTACACGCTAGCTACGCTCCAACAACTGCAAATGATGGGAGATAGTGCCATGGCTGTGGAAATGGCAAATGCCGGGGAAAAGCCAGTTTTGGATAATCTCTTGAGCAACATAGCCGACAGCCTGGGACTGGAGTTGATCGGCCTGGAAACTATTGATGAACAACTCGGAGCTATCGATCAAATTCCATTACAAAAGCAAGCTGAGTCGCTGAAGTATTACATCGACAACTACGATGAGAGAGATGACGATGCAAGCGAAATGTATCAGGCCTATGCCAATCAAAATATCAAGAGAATTCTTGAATTTGTGAATGAAGACAACAAGGACTTCGAGCTGATCGAAGAGCCATTGATCATTGAGCGCAATAAAAATATGCACCAAAGACTTCTCAAGTATCTGAACAGGGGTGAGGCTGTATTTTGCGCTGTTGGCCTTTTACACCTGATAGGTGAGACGGGACTTATTCTGGAGTTGCGGGAAGATGGGTACACCGTTGAACCAATCGGCTTTTAAAGAAATTTCTAGGCAGAAATAAGAAATTGATCTTCGTCCGGCTGTGTGACTTCAGCCCAGTCCGTTTCCAGAACTATTCTCAATGCGTTTACAAGAGATGAAAAGGAATTCGGCTTTCTCAGATAATACTGAGCTTTTTTCAAATAGGCGTCCTTCACAGTCTTAGGCTGAGAGTGAGTAGAGTAGATTACTATCGGGAGCGACTTTTTACCCAGGTCATTTCTGATTTCATCGAGACAAACCAGACCGTGCTTCATTGGCATGTCCAGATCGAGCAAAACGAGATCCGGATCGGATGAGTTCTCGTCAGAAAGTTCCTGAATTAATTTCACTCCATTATCGACACAAACCAGTCGATAGGGAATGTCTAATTCCTCTAGCGCATCTTCCACCAAAAGACAATCGTCTTGATCGTCATCAGCAAGAAAAATAAGTACCTCTGATTTGTTGCTCATAAATTCATCACAATCTGTCGCGGCTCTAGAAGTGAGAACATCGCTAATTGACAAATGTTTGTGACTGGCCAAAGAGTTTCAGATGAAGCAATCAGAATAAATACTTAGGAGTCGTAAAGAGCAGTGAAATAGCGCACAAGCTCTTGAACAAAATTTAGAAAGTATTTTCGACTGTTAGACGAGTCAGCTCAGATTGGGAAAGGAAGATCACATCCAACTTCTTGTAGAGCTCTCCGCCTTGTAGAGAAGCCAATTGTGAAGTTGGGCTGATTTGTGGAAAGATGTAAATGGAAACTTCCGATCACCTGCAGCCGTGTAGATAATGAAGTGGGAGAGGTTTCTGTTCTTTTGAAAAATATTTTGACTTACGCTCACAGACTGAACCTTGTAAGCAGGGATGACAATGCGTTTTGGGAAAACCCAGCCCTTCTTAATGGTGATCAATTCACCATCTACCGTGAGCTCCACGCTGTTTACGTATTTCCAAACGAAGAACACAATGAAGGCTATCAGTCCAGTGAGTTCGAGGAAAAAGGCCATATCGGTTATGAAGTACGTCACAATTGCTCCTATTACAAATGGCAGAGAAATGAATGTACCTAGGACAAGACCGTAGACTCTGCGGTGAGGGGTTATGGTCGTTTTGTTTCGCCCTTCTTCAAGCTCAAAAACTTCCTTCATGATTTCATCGGTCTGACGCTGATAGCAGCCTGGAATCTGCACGGATTGTTTTCTCTGAGCTTCCTGCGACTGACTCTGATAAATGTGGGCCGTTTCCATCCTGGCTAGCTTGCGAAGTGGATTTGTTCGCCACTCCATAAACTGAATCTTATTCAAAGGTATGCGGTACTCCTCTCGTTTCAACAAACCGGTCTTTACATAAAACTGATCCGACTCTAGCCTGGCCGTGAAATCGTAATGCTTGACAATGGCCTTGACCAGTGAAATCAGAATGGAGACAATCAAAAATGCTATAATGCTCACCACCAAAAGGCCATAGGCCATACGTCTGATCTCGTCAAAATTTTCTTCGATGAGTCCGCTCACATAGCCCTGAAAATATTCTTCGAGCTGCATGGCATAACCAAAAACGATGGCGAGCGCCACAAATCCATTTTTGAGGTGATTGTCAGTCACCCCGACTTTCAACAAGCTCGGGATGTTCAGATGAATCAGTGTTCGCGATTCCTCAACCGGCTTTGAGCCGCTTTCATCTACTGCTTCAAATCGAGCCTCGTCCTGATTATCTAGCTCCTCAGACTTTTCTTCTTTCTTAGCTCGAAGCACTTTTTGAAGCGCCACAGCGTCCTCGGTTTCCAGGGCGGGCACCTCGAGTTCTTTCCCTTGCGAACCAGCAGTATCGACCTGCACTGAAGCCAGTCCCAAAAGCCGCTGGAGTAGTGGCTCCTCAATATGAACCGACTGTATTCGTTCCAGAGGAATTTTGGTTTTATCCTTCACCAGAACTCCCTTGTGAATAATCAGGTATTTTTCATCAACCTTAAAAGTGAATTTCTGATACTGAAGAATTGAGAAGACAATCATCAAAATTCCACCGACTATGAATAAGATGATGAGCGGAATGATGAACTTGGTGTTGAAAGTGGAGATTACCACAAAACTGATCAGGATACTCAACCCTCTGCGGGCCGCTCGCAAAAAATAGATGACCACGCCAAGAAAATGCTGTCTGGTTGGCTCTGAAAATCTAGCTTCACTCATCGAGCCCGGCTTTGTTGATGATGAACTCCCGCAATTTCTTTGCTTCTTCAGGGTCAAGTCCTCCGATGAAAAGATCTGAGGACGAGCCTCCAGCCGTGTAAACTTTTAATTGGCTCAGGTTAAAAATTCGGCCGAGTGGACCTTGTGAGATCTCGCAGTGCTGAATCCTGTTAAAAGGAACAGTAGTGAGGTTGTACCAAATCCAACCTTTGCGATAAGAAATATCTCGCTGGCGAAGTGCGTACCCCCGGATCTTAAAACTCTTGTGCTCTGCAAAAAGTGAAAAAGCGTAAATCAAAATCCATCCTGAGAAAAAGGGAAGAGTGAACAAGAATCCCTGAAAGAAAAACAGCACTCCGATACCAATTAGTAGCAGAAAAAAGAAGAGCGAAATCGAAATAATTCGCAGCTTTTTATAACGCTTGGGGTGGGCGTGAAATTCCACTTCCTGAACGTCTGGGAGTTGAGCTGTGCTTTGCGCTAAATTTTCGAATTCCATAAGCTTTTCAAAATGAAAGCGATAATATTCATTTTACCGGAGAAAGCCCAAGCGATTTACCTTTTTCCATCATGAATTTGTGTGCTTCTTGGTAGTCGTTGTGTATCTCACCTTCAATGATAGCGTCTTTGATGCTGTTTTTTATAATCCCAACTTCAGCCGATGGAGGTATATCGAAGGTTTCCATGATTTCCTGGCCACTTATTGGTGGCTGAAAATTGCGGATATGATCCTTTTCTTCAACCTCTACTATTTTCTCTTTTACCTTCTCATAATTTTTGAGGTAGCGTCTCACTTTTTCTTCATTCTTCGAAGTAATGTCTGCCTTGCACAAGGTCATGAGATCATCTATGTCGTCACCAGCTTCGAACAAAAGCCTTCGGATAGCAGAATCACTAATTTCTTCACGAGTGAGAGGAATGGGGCGGAGGTGGAGCAAAACGAGTTTTTTCACATAGCGCATCTTCGAATCTAACGGGAGCTTCAGTCTCCTGAAAATTCCCGGTACCATTCGAGCTCCTTTATCCTCGTGGCCGTGAAAGGTCCAACCCGAATCGTTGGAAAAACGCTTTGTTGCTGGCTTTGCGATATCGTGCAAAATAGCTGCCCATCGCAACCAGAGGTTGTCAGATTGTTCTGCTACATTGTCAAGAACCTGCAACGTGTGATAAAAGTTGTCCTTGTGGCCTATCCCGTTTCTTCGCTCAACCCCCTGAAGCGCTACCATCTCTGGAAAGAACTGTTTGAGTAAGCCCGTGTCGTAGAGTAGCTTGAAGCCAATGCTGGGCTTTTCGGCCAGAATGATTTTATTGAGTTCCGTTGAAATCCGCTCCATCGAAACAATTTTAATGCGATCGGCATTTCTCTTTATCGCTTCGAGTGACTCTTCATCAACTTCGAACTTTAGCTGAGTAGAAAAACGGATGGCGCGCATCATCCGCAATGGGTCATCGCTAAAAGTGATATCCGGGTCGAGTGGGGTGCGAATGATTTTTTTCTTCAGGTCGCCAACGCCACCAAAAGGATCAACCAACTCCCCAAAGTCGTTCGGATTGAGGCTAATGGCCAAAGCGTTAATGGTGAAATCTCTGCGTTTTTGATCGTCTTCTAGAGTGCCGTCTTCAACTATCGGTTTCCGGGAGTCGCTGCGATAAGACTCTTTTCTGGCGCCAACAAATTCAATTTCCTGATCCTTGAACCTGAACATTGCAGTTCCGAAGTTTTTATAAACGGTCACTTTTTTTATGCCCATCTCATCAGCACAGGCCTTTGCCAGCTCAATGCCGCTACCTTCGGAAACAATGTCGATATCTTTGCTGGGGCGATTGAGCAGAATGTCGCGCACAAAGCCACCAATCGCAAAAGCTTTTATTCCGGTGTTGGCGGTTTGTTTCTTAACAGTATGGAAAATGCGGTAACGCAGTTCTTTCTCGAGATTCACAGCAAAAATTTTGTGCAAAAGTAAATAATCTAGCCTGTTGGCGAACGGCAAGGTAAAGACGATTTGAGACCTATTTCTGAATACTCTCTTCTAATTTAATAACGGTCTGTCTCACATGCGCAGCCAGTTGCTCAGGTGACATCTCCGGATGGTCTTGTGGTAAAATTGGATGACCAATTTTGACTTTGACTTTTCCAGGTCGAATCTTAGATTTCCCTGGAGCGAGTACCTCCCAGGTGCCCGAAACAGCAATCGGAACAATTGGCACGTTTGATTCCTTGGCGATGATAAAAGAACCGCGTTTAAACATTTTTATCACTCCATCTTTACTTCTGGTGCCTTCTGGAAAAGAAATCACACTGCGACCGTCCTTAATCAATTTACCGGCCTTTTTCATACTCTTCATCGCCTTCTCCCTGTTGGACCTATCGATAAAAATCATTCCCAAGAGTGCCATGTACCAGCCCATGAAAGGAACCTTTTTCAATTCCTTTTTGGCTATGAAGTAAACAGGTTCAGGAATAGATGCAAAAAGTACCGGGATGTCGAAATGAGACTCGTGATTAGCAACAAATATTTTACCGCCTGTTTTTGGGACATTTTCTTTTCCAAAAACCTTCAGCCGAATCCCAACCACTGCCATTATCACAGCGCTCCACATATCGGAAACAAATTTAAATCCGATGGATGGTTTCCAGAAGAATGGAATTAGCAGAATAACACCAAGAATGGCGCAAAAGCAAATCCAGAGAAAGAGAAACAAGATTTGAAAAAAGTTGATCACTTTCCACATAACGCTGAAAATTTGGTGGCGAAACTAGTGAAATTAACTTTTTGGCAACGTTTAGGCTTCTCGTCCTTTAGATCTCAAACGTTCTGATTTTCCTGTATTCAGGGCCTTTAGGGAGAAGAATAGATTCAAATAGATGAAACTCACGAACCGGAATCTGAGTGTCTTCCACATCGAGGTCGAGTTTGAAGTGGCGAGCAGTTAGATGTGAGTCGAACCGGGCCAGTGTGACATGCGGAATTTGCACGCGCTCTTCAGGTTGGCCAGAAATGTCTGCGAGAGCATCGCACAAATCTGTAAATGGTTTGCTATCCTTAAACTTTATCCACGCCATATATGGGCGCTCATCAGGGAAAGTTACCACCTTTTCAGCTTTAAGTGTAAAGGCTCTTTGGTCTTCGGCAATCTTTTCCATTTGATCGCTAAAATCGCCCAGATGATGGCGCTCCACCTGTCCGTAAAAACAGGTAGTGATGTGCAGATTTTCCTCTCGCGTCCAACGCACACCCTGAACGTTTTTATTGATGTCTTCGAATTTTTTGGCCGATTTAATTACTTCGTCCGGCACTGTGATTCCTGTAAATAATCTCATTGTGACAATTTCAAATATTCTGTAAAGTGCGAATCGAGGAAATTACAATTTTTCGGGGAAAGTCAAGGACTCTAAGAGAATTCCAGGAACTTAAAATGGATTATATTTGTTATTAATGCCTACCATTTTAGAAGTAAACGGGTATAGAGTTTTCTTTTATAGCAACGAAAACAATGAGCCAATTCACGTTCATATTGCAAAGGGCGGAGCTGCTGCTAAATGGTGGTTGAAACCTGGTGTAAGAGAAGAGTATTCTTATGGATTTACACCAAAAGAGAGAAAAAGGATTGGTGAAATTGTCAGAGAGAATTCACAACTGATAAAACAAAAGTGGAATGAGTATTTCGGGTAATATAGAGGACAAACGTTCTAGTGACATTATTGAGAGAACGATTTTCGAGAAAAAAATAAGAATTGAAAGTGTTGAAAATCACTTTGACCATGGATTCTTGCTCATTGTATTGAATAACGGCAACGTAATAAAAATTCTCCGCTCTCAATTTCCACGCTTGAAAAATGCTAATCAGAAAAATCTGGACAATTTTAATTTGATTGCCGGTGGGGTTGGTGTAGAATGGCCAGCTCTTGATGAGCATTTATCACTAAAGGGAATGGTAGAGAGTATTATTCGTAAAAACACACTCGATTATTTGACGGGCAAAGATGATTCTGAAAAGGTTCTGGGATAATCATCATAGGCCGAGCTATTTACGCAGGATTGAAAGCCTTTCTCCCTCACTGAGCTCCCTCACCTCACCAACATCCATCCCTTCAACGGTTATCCCTTCAATTGACCACCTCACCAATCTCAATGTTGGATAACCCACCGCAGCAGTCATTTTGCGAACCTGGCGATTTTTTCCTTCGGTAAGTGTGAGTTCTATCCATGAGTCGGGTACACTTTTGCGATAGCGGATGGGTGGATCTCGATCGGGCAGGGGTGGTGCTTTCTCCAGCTTTCTCGCTTTGGCAGGTTTAGTTGTGAATGTTTTTCCTTTGTGTTTTAACTCTAGTTGACCTTTCAGCTTTTTGATAGCTTCGTCTGTGATTTCACCCTCCACCTGAGCCAGATAGGTCCTTGCATGTCCAAACTTTGGATCTAGCAGGCGGTGTGTGATCGAGCGGTTGTTTGTTAGCAAAAGCAATCCCTCACTATCGGTATCGAGTCGGCCGATGGGATAAACATCTTTTGGAAAGTTGTGTACTTCGCCTAGCACGGGCTTGTCGCCATCTTTCGAAAATTGCGACAGCATGCCGAAAGGTTTGTAAATCTTGTAGTACTTGTACTCCATAGATTCGACAAGTTTAATCCTTTTGACCGAAAAATTACGTTTGTTTGTCTGACATGTCCACGAAAATCAAAATAGCCTTTTTGCTCCCGCTTTTTTTTGTCATAGATGTGGGTGTTTCACAAGCGCAGGAAGACTCTACTTCGAATTCGCTATTGGGGCTGCCGGTGGTTTTTTACACACCCGAAACGCGCTGGGGCTTTGGAGCTGCCGGAATCTACAACTTCCGATTCGACCATCAGGACACGATCTCGCCCCCGAGTCAGTTGCAAGCTGGTTTTGCCTACACACAAGAAGATCAATTGCTGACTTACCTGCCGTTTCAGCTCTACTGGAATGAGCGAAAGTACAGTCTGACAGGCGAGGTGGGGTACTATCGCTACTCTTACTTTTATTATGGCATTGGCAATAGCGTGCCCACGGATTTTGAAGAACTCTACTTTGTGAATTACCCTCGACTGAGGGCTGTGTTTTTAAGGAAACTCACTCCAAACCTCTTTGCCGGGTTTCGCTACTGGTTCGAGAATTTCGATATGAGAAATACGGATCCCGAGGGCAGGCTGGAGCAGAGGAACGTGACTGGTGTGGATGGTGGTGTAACCTCTGGTCTAGGAATGGTTGTGAGCTACGATTCTCGCGATAACGTCTACTTTTCCTCAAAAGGTGCACTTGCAGAAATCGCTGTTCAGCCATTTGAGTCGTGGTTGGGGTCGGAGTTTCAGTTTGTCAAAATGTCCGCAGATTTACGTTGTTTCATTCCAATTGGAGATCGGTTTGTGTGGGCCAATCAGTTTTATGCCGAAAGAGTAGATGGAGAGGTACCTTTCAATATGTTGGCTCTGCTGGGAGGGACCAAGAGAATGCGAGGCTTTTACGAAGGTCGTTTTCGCGATAACAACAACGCAATTTTTCAAACTGAACTGAGAGCTGATGTTTACTGGAGGTTCGGAGCAGTCGGTTTCTTTTCTGTTGGCAATGTGGCGCACGAGTTCGGTGCCTTTAAAATCGAGAACTCACGCTACACCTATGGCGGAGGAATTCGTTTCCTGCTCGATCCGGAAAAGAAGATAAATGTGAGACTGGACGCTGGATTCGGCTCAAATAGCGAAAGCGCTTTTTACCTGACTTTTGGAGAAGCTTTTTAAACGAAAAAAGCCGGCCACCTTTCGATGAACCGGCATTTCACTTAACTTAACCGATATTCAATTTCACTCGCTGAATTATCTGTAATTCTCTTTTATGTTGAGTCGCCAATCGTACTCTTTAAACTCCACTTCAACTTCATTGCCAATTTTTTGCTCCGCATACTGATTGACAAATTCTTTCAGCCCCATCTTTTTAGTGAAATCCCCACCGTACCATTTGAAAAGCCTACTGAGCCTGACCTCGTTTTCTTTGATTTCATTTTTCGGACCATTGATAAAGTCTCTGGCCTGGTCATCCAGCTGGCTGTCAAGCTCCTCAGAAGTGTAGGCTTCATTCCTCAATTTAGGGCAACTTACCGATGCGCAGTTAACAGCGAAATGGATGCGGGGCTCGTCAAACTCCTTCCTGATGATTCCGTGCTCGATGTTGTTTAGATCGTACTTCTCGCCCTCAATTTCAATGAATTTAACATCCCATGCCGTATTCACGAAAGGTATGCCACCGGCAATGTCCTTGATGCTTTCAACCGGCCAATTGTCCAAAATCAATTTAACAGTAAAAGCATTGTAGGCGTTGAGCCAATAGGCCAATCGCTCATTCTTGCTCCAACTGTCGTTTGGGTGGTGATTACTCAATTGATTGAGGTATCTATTGAGCGCAACGCTGTCTTCTATGAAGCCTTCGTAGTTTACATATCCTTCTTCTGTCACATGCTTCTTAACCAGCTTGTCCCACTGCTCGTGACTAATGGGCTCACCCGATGAAATATTCTTTTCATTGGAGCACCCCTGTGCAAAGCCGAGAATCAAAAGTAGGTTGAATGCGAGCGAAAGAATCTTCATTGATTTTTATTTCTCTTGTTTTCAAATATGACTCCAATGTATCACAAAATGATTTCAAGAATGAAAAAAGATTGTTGTGGTGATTACTTCAATCAGTGTTGTTTATAGATTCGCAGCAATGCAGTCGAAAATCAAGGTAAGCGTAATTATTCCCACACTCAACGAGGCTGATTTCATTGGCACTCTCGTGGAATTCTTGACGACCAATGCGGACAGCCGATTGGAAAAGGTGATTGTATGTGACGGGGGCAGCGTAGATGGAACGGCAGAGCTTGCACGGGACGCTGGAGCCGAAGTTGTCGAAAATCTCGAGCAGTCAAGGGCTGTTCAAATGAATGCAGGTTGGAAGGTTGCAGGCGGAAATGTGCTGTACTTCGTTCATGCCGATTCGCTGCCGCCAAAAACTTACCTGGACGACATCGAGGAAGAGCTGAAAAAAGGATCTGATCTGGGTTGCTACCGATTTTTGTTCAACTCCAGGCGACCGGCACTTCGATTTAATTCCTTTATGACCCGGTTCAATGCCTTGAGTTTTCGCGGGGGCGATCAAACCCTTTTTGTGAAGCGAGAAGTTTTCGAGGAATTAAATGGCTACGATGAAAGCTATGAAATAATGGAAGAGTACGACTTTCTCATTCGGGCCAACAAACGGTTCAAGTTTTCGATCATTCCAAAGGATGTGAAAGTGAGCGCCCGCAAGTACGAATACAACAGTTACTTCCGTGTGAATGTGGCGAATATTGTGGCTTTCACCATGTTTCGACTCAATTGCAGCGCCTCATCCATCAAGCGTGTTTACTTCAAAATGTTGCGCCATCCCAAGGACAATAACAAGTTTGACCAAAAGGAGAAATGAAACTTCTATGTTTTTAGTTGTTGTGTTCTTAGACAATCAAAACGAAATCTAAATCATGATATCGACCGAATTGAAACCAATTGAAACGACAAATCCATTTAATCAAGAGAAGCTCAGGATCTACACACAACACTCCGACCAGGAAATCGAGGAGATTTTAGATACGTCTGAGTCGGGCTTCAGGGAATGGAGAAATAACTCGTTCGAGGAGCGGTCTCGCTGCTTCATAAAAGTTGCTGAAAACCTCAAAAGCAACAAACAGCAATATGCAGAATTGATGACGGAAGAGATGGGAAAACCCATTAAGCAAGCCATCTCAGAAGTTGAAAAATGTGCCTGGGTGAGTGAGTTTTATGCGGAAAAAGCTGAAGCTTTTCTGGAAGATAAAGTTATAGATACTGATGCGAAAAAGAGCTATGTGAGCTACGAGCCGCAGGGAACCGTACTGGCTGTGATGCCTTGGAATTACCCAATGTGGCAGGTGTTCAGGTTTGCTGTTCCTACTCTAATGGCCGGAAACACAGGGCTGTTGAAGCACGCCTCCAATGTAACAGGCACAGCACTTCTCATTGAAAAGATTTTCCACGAATGCGGAATCCCTAAAGCTGTTTTCAGGACGCTGAAAGTTTCATCCGACCGGATGGATAAAATCGTGGCTGACAATCGGGTGAAGGCGGTCACACTAACCGGAAGTGAAGGTGCTGGATCTGCTGTAGCCTCAACAGCTGGCAAACACATCAAGACCAGTTTGCTGGAGCTCGGTGGAAGCAATGCTTTTGTAGTTCTCGAAGATGCCGATATCGACAAGGCCGTGGAGGATGCTGTTTTCGGGAGATTTCAAAATACTGGTCAGAGTTGCATTGCCGCAAAACGCCTGATGATTGCGGATTCGATTTATGAAGAATTCATGCAGAAGTTTGAAACTCAGGTAAAGGATCTCAAGTCAGGTGACCCAATGGATGAAGGTAATTTCATTGGGCCTCTGGCTAACAAAGGTTTTGCTGAAGATCTGGAAGAGCAGGTTCAAAAATCTATCGACAAAGGAGCGGCACTTCGGATGGGAGGTAAACGTGATGGAGCCTTTTATTCACCCACAATTTTAGAAAACGTTAAAGCTGGCATGCCGGCTTTTGACGAAGAGACTTTTGGCCCGGTGGCCGCTTGTTTGAAGTTCAAGGATTTTGACGAGGCCATTGACCTGGTAAACAATTCAAAATTCGGTTTAGGTGCTTCAATCTATACTTCAAATGTTGATGGTAACTTGAAGCAGTCCAGGAGAATTGAAGACGGAGCTGTATTCTTCAACAGCTTTGTGAAATCCGATCCGAGACTCCCTTTCGGAGGAACCAAAAAATCGGGATACGGCAGAGAGTTGGCCCGCGAAGGGATTCTGGCTTTTGTGAATAAGAAAACGACTTACATCGCATAAACGGGAAAATCCCGAACCTCAAAACTTGCCCTTGAAATTGTTTCAGGCTTGCAAATCCCAAACTTGGCCAACGCTCTTTTCAGGGTTCATAAATTCCAAAGTTTATACTGATGGAGGTGACGCTAGCTAACGATAGTTCGCAATTGAGGTTAAAATCCCGACATTTGCGAACACAGTAACAGAAAGTGATTTCTATGGATAAGAAGAACGATCTGAGTTTTAATGAGTTTTCCGCTTTGTCTAAAGAACAGTGGAAAGAAAAAGTGCTCAAGGATCTGAAAGGTAAAGCTTACGAGAGCATCATTTGGGAAAATGAAAACGGCTTTTCTCTGGAGCCGTACTTTTCGGCTGAAGAAGTAGACCTTTCCCAGGGAGTTCCGGGTGAGTTTCCTTACGAAAGAGGAGGTGATACAAACAATCGCCACTGGCAAATCTGCCAGGAAATATTTGACAACAACCCGAAGAAAGCCAATGAAAAAGCTCATCAGGCTTTGATGGGCGGTGCAACTGCACTTTGGTTTCGCGCTCCTGTTCAAAAAGCTGAGGATGTTGCCGCCCTTTTAAAAGATGTCGTGCTCGATGTAGCACCTATTTATTTAGAAGGTGGGACCAGTCCAATTGAGATAGTTAAAGAAATCTCGTCTCTGTGCGACAATCAATCTGTTAAGTCACACGCCCTGAGCGGAGGACTGAACTACGATCCGCTCGGAGAAATCTCGGAGCAGGGCGGAGAGAAAGACAAGAATTGGAAGTCCACTCTTTTAGATCTCAGTGCCTTTGCAAGGGAGAAGTTTACTCTATTTCACACGGTAAACGTAGACTCCACACTGTTTCAGGAAGCAGGCGCAACCGCGGCAGAAGAGCTCGGTCTCGCACTTGCAAAAGGGAATGAGTATTTGGAATTGATGAAAGCAGCAGGTCAAGAAATCGATTCAGCTGCAGCTCAGTTGCAATTTACTATGGCTATAGATTCGAGTTACTTTACGGAGATGGCCAAATTCAGAGCATTCAGGCCACTTTGGGCAACAGTGGTAAAAGCTCACGAGCCAAAACATGAATGCTCCACTTACTCATTTGTGTCAGCTCGCACATCTCAGAGAAATTTCACAGTGCCTGATGCTTACAACAACATGGTTCGCTCGACAACCGAAGGCATGTCAGCCATTCTCGGTGGAGTCAATGCCGTTTCGATTCTGCCCTTCGATCATCTTTTTGATGAAGAAAATGGTTTTTCAATGCGCATTGCCAGAAACTTACAGACCATGTTGGCGGAAGAGTCCTTTCTCAATCAGGTGGTCGATCCGGCTGGTGGATCCTATTACATCGAGGAGATGACAGGTCAATTAAAAGTTAAAGCCTGGAAGCTTTTTCAGGAGATAGAAAAAGCAGGGGGTTATCTTGAAGCTTTACAAAGCGGCATGATTCAAAACCTCTTAAAATCAAGCAGGGATTCTTTTCTAAAAAGAGTTGAGCTAGAGAAAGAAACACTCATTGGAGTAAACAAATACTTCAATCAGGAAGATGAGGTCAGAACCCCGAAAACCATCGATGAAAAAGACACTGTAGGCGACTTTGAACCGGTGAAAAGAATTTTTCCCGGACTTGAAGTTTCAACCCAAAGTGAGAAAGTCTAAAAACTGAATCATGAAGAGAGTAGATTTTTCGAATATTGAGATAGCGAAAGCCAATCCTTCTAAAAATATTTCAGCGTGGCGCGAAGAGCGTCAGTCAAAGGGTGGGTGGAATACTCCAGAGCAGATTGCTCTGAGACATGTTTACGGTCGGGATGACATTGCTGATGATCATCATCCGGGCTTTGGTGCTGGAGTGGTACCTTACCTTCGCGGTCCTTATTCAACCATGTATACTTCCCGTCCGTGGACCATTCGTCAGTATGCTGGGTTTAGTACGGCTGAAGAGTCGAATGCATTTTACCGGAGAAACCTGGCTGCCGGACAAAAAGGGTTGTCGGTAGCGTTTGATCTGGCCACACACCGAGGTTACGATTCTGATCACCCGAGGGTGGTTGGCGATGTCGGGAAAGCTGGAGTGGCGATTGACTCTGTGCTCGACATGAAAGTGCTGTTCGATCAGATTCCGCTCGATAAAATGTCGGTTTCGATGACTATGAACGGAGCTGTGATTCCGGTGATGGCTTTCTACATCGTGGCAGCAGAAGAGCAGGGCGTGTCACACGACAAGCTTTCAGGAACCATTCAAAACGATATCCTGAAGGAGTTCATGGTGAGAAATACCTACATCTATCCGCCTTTGCCATCAATGAGAATCATCTCAGATATTTTTGAATACACCAGCAAAGAGATGCCGAGATTCAACTCAATTTCCGTGAGTGGCTACCACATGCAAGAAGCAGGTGCTACGGCTGACATCGAGCTGGCATACACGCTGGCAGACGGACTGGAATACATCCGTGCCGGATTGGAAGCGGGACTGAAGATTGATGACTTCGCTCCAAGGATCAGCTTTTTCTGGGGGATTGGAATGAATCATTTCATGGAAATCGCCAAAATGCGCGCTGCGCGAATGCTTTGGTCAAAACTGGTAAAACAGTTTGATCCGCAAAACCCAAAATCACTTGCACTCAGAACCCACAGCCAGACGAGCGGGTGGAGTCTCACGGAGCAAGATCCGTTCAACAATGTGGCGCGTACAACAGTTGAAGCGTTGGCTGCAGCACTTGGCGGAACACAGTCTCTTCACACCAATGCCCTCGATGAGGCGATTGCATTGCCGACTGACTTCTCCGCAAGAATTGCCAGGAATACGCAACTCTACCTGCAGGAGGAGACAGATATCACAAAAGCGATAGATCCCTGGGGTGGCTCTTACTACGTAGAAAAACTCACGAAAGAAATTGCCGATAAGGCCTGGGCACTTATCGAAGAAGTGGAAGAGCTAGGAGGAATGGCCAAGGCAATTGAAACGGGGCTTCCTAAAATGCGCATAGAAGAGGCTGCAGCTCGCAAGCAGGCTCGGATCGATAGCGGGAAAGACACTATTGTTGGGGTTAACAAATATCAGGTAGAAAGCGATCGCGAGATCGATATCCTCGATGTCGACAACAAAGCTGTTCGTCAGGGGCAAGTTGAACGACTGAAGAAATTGAGAGACGAACGCAATGATGAGGAAGTGAATACAGCTCTTGAAAACCTCACTAAAGTTGCGGAAACAGGCGATGGTAATTTGCTGGAAGAGGCGGTAAAATGCGCACGAGCCAGAGCTAGCCTCGGGGAAATCTCCGATGCCATGGAAAAATCATTTGGCCGATATCAGGCGACAATCCGCTCCATTTCTGGAGTTTATTCAGCTGAAGCTATGAATGATAAAGATTTTGAAAACGCCCGTCAGTTGGCTGATAGGTTCGCAGAGCTGGAAGGAAGAAGGCCGCGAATCATGGTAGCCAAAATGGGGCAGGACGGTCACGACCGTGGAGCAAAAGTGATAGCAACAAGCTTTGCAGATATCGGCTTTGATGTAGATATCGGTCCGCTTTTCCAAACTCCAGAAGAAGCTGCTAAACAAGCTGTAGAAAATGATGTGCACATTCTCGGTGTGTCGTCTCTGGCAGCTGGTCACAAAACGTTGGTTCCGGAAGTCATGGCCGAATTGAAAAAATTAGGCAGAGAAGACATCCTGGTCATTGCCGGTGGTGTGATCCCACAGCAGGACTACGATTACCTGTACGATGCAGGCGTAGTTGGTGTGTTTGGTCCGGGTACCAAAATTGCCAAAGCAGCCAGTGAGATTTTGAATCTGTTGATTGAGAGCTTTGAGTAGGTTAGATTTCGACTATTCACTCGGGTTTAGCTCTTCAAAAGAGCCATCGGAATAGACGAGGATCACTTTCGATAATTTTTTAGAGCCGGACTTTACAACTTCAGGTTGTCGAGGATCCGGTTTTTCTTTTTCCTCTGGTTCGTCAATCGGTTCGGATTGAGTTCTCGAAGTAGGTTGTGTTGCGCGAAATGGAAGGTCAGTTGGTGGTGGAGTGGGTTTACGTTCGTAAACTCCACGTTCTTCCTGATCTGTTACAGATGTAATACCCTTTTCGATTGATGTTCCACCTCCTTTGTTTACATCTGTAACCACTTCTTTTTTGCTTTTAATCATCTCTTCCTTACCGTGCAATAGCCACTTACTGTTGAGCTCCGGGAAGGTAGTGGTTAACTTCATGATGAAGTCGAGACTGGGCTTGTTTCTGCCGCTTACGATGTGCGAAATAGAGGAGCGTTGCACACCTATCTTTTCTGCAAATTCTTTGCTGGTGAGGTTAAACTCCGACATAACTTCCTGAATTCTATCTGCTAGTGATCCCATTTTGCTAATGTTACATTTGTGAACAACACCAAATTAAGTGAATTTACATTTGTAAAGCAAGTTTTATAAGTGAATGTTACAAATGTTAACCAAGCCTGTTGTTGTGGCCGGTAATGATGTTGAATTGGTCAAAACAGATAAAAACTAAAACTTTAATTAAAACATGTAAAGCATTTGAATAAAGGTGGTTAAAGGTGCATATGCTAAAATTATTACCACCTGCAAAAGCTCGTAAATTAAAGGATTAGGGGCTTTACAACTGTGGAAGCTGAAACATACTGAACAGTTCAGCACAGGTTTGGCTCATTAAGGAATAAAGTGGCATTAAGTAAATCTTAATTCACTTAATGAATTTATTAATGCCTCCTATGTTTTTGTCGCTGTGCACCTTTTCACGAATGACGGAACAGAAACCACAGTAGTCACATAGCTAGTCGATCAATAGAATCTAAGTCTATGTGCCTTTGCTTCCTAATAAGGACTGTTGCAAGCCAATCAACCACAACAAAGGCACATAGAAAAAGTGCCAGGGCTTTCTACTGTGTCTATTGTGGTAATTCACCGTAGCTGTGTGACTTCGCATCTTTCGCGTCTTGGCGTAAAACTAAGCCCTGAGTAGCCGCTTTACTCAAATCGGTCTCCACTTTCGAATTGGAATCCGCGGAGGAAGGCTTCTACGTCCATGCGCTTTTTCCCTTCCATCTGCAATTCGAGAATCTCAACATCTGAATTGGCAGTTCCTACTAAAAGCCGGTTATCGGCATCAACCTTTATCTCTCCGGGAGATAAATTCTGAACGTTACTTAGCTTGGACTTTAAGATCTTGAAGTTGACTTTCTTCTCATCTCTTTGAAGGACAGTCCAGGCCGCAGGATACGGACTCAAACCTCTGATGTGGTTGTGCACTTTCTCAGCTTCTTTCGACCAGTCGATTTTACAATCTTCCTTGAAAATTTTGGGGGCAGACTTAAGGTCTTGCTCCTTCACCTGGTGCTGAGGTGTGCCTTTTGCTTTTCCTTCATCGATTTTCTTCACCGTTTCCAGCAAAGTTTGCGCTCCAACCTCCATCATTTTGTCGTGAAGCTCTCCAGCTGTCATGTTTGGCGAGATTTCAATTTCTGTCTGATCGATCAAATCTCCAGTGTCGATCTGGTGCTGTAAGAAAAAGGTGGTCACCCCCGTTTTCTTCTCTCCGTTGATGATGGCCCAGTTGATAGGCGCGGCTCCACGGTACTGTGGTAGGAGTGATCCGTGTAAGTTGATTGTCCCTTTTGGTGGCATGTTCCAAACGACTTCTGGCAACATCCTAAATGCTACCACTACCTGAAGGTCGGCTTTAATGGCCCTGAGCTCTTCTACAAAGCCGAGATCCTTTAGATTGGTAGGCTGGAGAACTCTCAGGTCATTCGTTTCTGCAAACTCCTTTACTGCTGACTTGCGTAACTTTTTGCCACGCCCTGCTGGTTTGTCCGGAGCGGTAATTACTCCAACAACATCAAAGTGCTTGTTAAGAATTTCCAGGGATGGCACCGCAAAATCAGGTGTGCCCATGAAGACGATTCGAAGAGAACTCATTGTCGATCATATTTTAGATGTACAAATAGTCTTAGAACTTTGTGTGGCGGCCGCTTGCCGACTGCGTGCTTCGAAGACATGCTAAGAAGGAGCGGAGTCGAGACACAGTGTGAAAGACATTTGTAGAATATCATTATCTCAAAAGAAGTGCAAAGATAATCACCTCAAACACTTTACACCTTGTGATATTTCCAGTTGCTAAACTGCAGAAAGAGAAACGACAAAAGACCGATGATCCCGAAGTATCCGTAGTCGTTCATCCAAACTACGTGAATTTCTTGAGGACTAATCATGGTCATGTAGAAAGTCATACCGAGGTAAAACATTATCGAAACCAGCTCGATGAACATCGCGATCCAGGTTCTGCCACTTCCTTCTACGCTATTGAGGAAAATGCTGGAGAAGGCAAAAATGAACATCGCAGGAACGATAACGAACATGGTATTTTTTGCTTGCTCGATGATCAGTGCCACTTTTTCTACAGATTCTACATTGGTCGTAAAAAGGCTGGCGAGGTATTCTGGGTACAGCCAGAGTCCATGACTGAGAACAATAATTCCGCAAATATTTAATGTGATCAGTCGCTTAATCACTGGCCTCAGCATGAATTGCCTTTCTTCAGCAATCAGTGTGCTGACATAAGTTTTGGTGGTTTGGGCGAGCCCCATCACCGACACAAAGGCCAGCATGTAAAGGTTCCGAATGATGTTCGAAACCATCAACTCAGTGTCTCCGAGTTTTTCTACAAAGAAAAAGAAGACAGACCATGTGGCTAGTGCCAGTACTTGCTGAACCATGATCGGGAAACTGAGATACAGGATCTTCCAGCTTCTGCTCAGGTTGAAAATCTTCAGCGCTCCTTTCAGATCGAACTTTTGATCTGTGCGCTTGAAAATCATGTACGCCACTATGATAGAGAGACCAATCACTTCAGCGATAACAGTGGCGTAGGCAGCTCCTTCGAGTCCGAGTTCAGGGAAGCCGAAGTGACCGAAGATCAAAACGTAATCGAGTGCAACGTTGATCAGGGCGGTGGCTACCGTGGCGTAAACCAAAACGATCGTCTTGGCTATTGCCATGTAGAACGACATCAGCACGAGCGCGATAATTGACACGAACATGCCCCAGGAGCGGATGCCCAGAAAGCGATTCACGTTGTCGTCTATGACTGGCGATCTGAGCCAATCGTCAAGAAAAAAGGGACTTACGTATTTTAAAAGTACAAACAGAACCCCGGCTAGCAGCAACCCCAGAAAAAGTGAGTTGACCAGAACCTGTCCAACTTCCTTGAAGTGCTTTTCGCCATTTCTGCGGGCCATAATGATTTGTCCGCCAGAGGCCAGTCCAACTCCCAGCATCAGCATGGTTACGTAAATCATTCCGGAGAGACCGGCACCGTTTAGCTCGTTGATTCCGACTTTGCTGAGGAAAAGGTTATCGACAAAAACGACAATAAACTGCACGAAAGACCCCAGTGAAATTGGAAGAGCCACTTTCAGCAAATCCAGGTAGCCGGTTTTAATATAACCCTCTTTGTCACTAACTATTTCCATGGTAGTTTCTGATAATTTCCTGAGGGTTTCGGAGACATTTCTTTGCCCATTCGATGCGCAGTTCATCAGCTTCTTCAGCACCCAACTTCCAATCAATTTCCTTCGATTGGTTGAGTCGCTCCCGAAGCGTTTGCAGGATGAGTGCGCTTGCCACGCTTACATTATAACTTTCTGTAAATCCGTACATGGGGATTTTTAAGTGATAGTCTGCTTTGTCGAGTGTCGATTGGGAAACTCCGTCTTTTTCTGCTCCCAAAACTACGGCTATTGGTTCATTGAGTGGTAAATCTTTTGGGAAAATAGCTTCGGTGTGGAGCGAAGTTGCGGCAATTTTATAGCCACGGGCTTTTAACCCATCGAGGCAGGGAGCCGTGTTGTCGTGGTAATCGCGATATTGATAAACAGAAAGCCATTTGTTAGCTCCTTTTACCACACGTTTGCTCACAGAAAAATTATGATCATTTTCAATAATGTGCACGTCCTGAACTCCAAAGCAATCGGCCGATCGCAAAATGGCACTGATGTTTTGTGGGTTGTAGATATCATCAAGCACCAGCGAAATGTGGCGGGTACGCCATTGAAGTGCATTTTCGAAATGCTGTTTTTTGCCTTCGGTCAAAAAGGTGCTGAGATATTGATAGAGTTGAGCGTGCATAGCAGAGTAGTGGACATAAAAAAAGTCTCACCCGGCAAAGGCCGAGAGAGACTTAATTTTGTTGATCAAAGGGATTACTTCACTTTGTCAGAAAGCTCAGCTCCTGCCTTGAACTTAACAACCTTCTTCGCTGGAATTTGAATTTCTTTTCCTGTCTGTGGGTTGCGACCTTTACGTGCTGATCTCTCAGATACTGAGAAAGATCCGAATCCTACTAGAGAAACACGGTCACCTTTTTTCAAAGACTTGGTAGTTGTGTCGATGAATGCATCTAGTGCTTTTTTAGCGTCCGCTTTTGAAAGGTCTGCACCTGAAGCGATTCCTTCGATGAGTTCTGCTTTATTCATTTTGCAAAAATTTTTTGGTTAAACAATTTATTAATTGACTTCAAACAAATATATGCTTAAAAGCAAGCCAGACAAGAGATACAGGGAAAAATGCTGCGGTTTTGTTGATAAATGTGGGGAATTGTTGATAATTGCGGCCGATTATCGCCCTGAAAGCCAATATCCACGCGGGTTTCTTTGACATTTATTGGGAATTTCGAGGCCGAATTGAGGTTGTTTGAAAGCAGGATTAACCCCAATTTCCATCAATTTGCTTCCAGAATCCGAAGGATAAACTCCGCATCGGGGCGGTTTCGGTAGTCTTTGTCGGCTCTTGAAAAGATAACTTTTCCATTTTGCTCTATTAATAAGGTAGGAATGGCTACTTTTTTTGCCCATTTCAAAAAGCCACGAGGAGTCACAGGATCCTGAACAATCTTGAGTTTCTCTGCCAGTTTCAAATCGGAATCAACCAGAGTGGTAAATACTTCCGAATCTTTTGTGATTTTGGTGAGCGATTTTTCTTCCGAAACAAAAGCGATCTGGGCGTTGGTCTTTTTAAAATCTTCTTCAAACTTTTTATAGTACCTGGCCTGCGCTTCTGAGTAAGGGTCACTTTGCCCCATGTGAAAAATGTAGACGTGAAATTTTGCTTGCTCAGAAGACCCGTTTTCATCGGAAGCCGATTTCAACCCAGATGGGTCGAAATGTTCTTCGACAATATTAATAAGGGGTAGACTTGTAAACCACCTGTCGTAGAGCAACCAGCCGAGCAGAGAACCGAGCGCCAGGTAGATGGGAGTCACAATTTCTTCGGAGTCGAAAAAACGCTGGCCGACAGTGATCAAAAGACAAACACCGAGCATCACGGTGATCACCAGTGAAGCGGTTTTGCTGTCGAAAGGCTTGCGCCATTTCACAAAAGCGAAGTAGGTGAGAATGCCCAGCGGGCCAATCATAGGTGCGAACCAGTAGACATCGCCCTGGGAACCAATAAATTCAATCAGGCTGACTATCGGGACGACAATCAGCCAGACTGAAAAGACAGTGATAAAAAGCCGTTTGATAAAAATCATGCGGCTAAATTATGCATTAGCCAGATACCTTTAAAGTTCAATTTTGTTTGTTTTCCTCGTTGTAGTAGTTGTGAAGAATCGACTTCATTTCGGCTTTACCGGACACCACCTTATCAATTTCACTCTTTTGATCTGCCGTCAACAGTTTTTCCAGTGGCTGGTCTACTTTTTTGATTTTTAAAAATGCAGGCAGGAGTTTTTTGTCCCAGGCTTTGTAGTGGCGTGGGAGGTCGTCTGGGTAAACCACTTTTCTGCGGGTACCTTCGGGTGCTGCGCGAAATGGCTCCGAGACGTTAAGGTAACCGTAGTCGTCAGTCAGTTGCTCTCCTGGCTGGATGTCGCGAATGGCCACTTCAAAATCGTAGGCCGTAGAAAGGCAGTTGGAGTTGAAGCTGTGGTTTACGAATCTGCCATTGTCCCAACAGAGAATCAGTTTGCCCTCGTTGTTTCTGAAGCAATAAGTGTCGAGAATTTCGCGGTACACTTCTGGCATCTTTTCTGCCTCAGCGGGTTCGAATTCTCTATCCAAAGAATCGAGCACCCAGGTGATGGTGCCTTTAGGGATAAACTTCTTAGCCACAACACCATAACCGATGGTGTCGTTGATGAATTTCAGTTCAGTGTCTGGATGAATCATTTAAGTGTTCAGTTTGTATTTCCTATCGAAGTTAGATAGAATTCGAATCGAAAAAGCAGTTTTGCAATTTTTCGTAAAATTTTATTTTTCTGTTTTTCAATTGATTGAATGAGTCTCCCGTCAACTCTAAGTCTTGTGCTACTAAAAAGGCATCGAAAATCACTTGTATGTTCTTCAAAGGATTGAAAGGCGTCCTCTCTGAAGCTCACCAGAATCTGATGAAACCGATTACTGAATGAGGAGTTTCGAAGAAAACTCAATCCCACCAGAATTCACCTTCAAAATGTAAGAACCTCTTGAAATACCTTCCACCGAAACAGGCTGATCTTTTGGATGGTTTTTAATTTCCAAAACAGCCCGACCATTGCCATCGAGAATTCGAATGAGGTCGATGGTTTCAGCAGCCAGATTTTTTGGGTAGTCGATAGTGATTTCATCAGTGGCGGGGTTGGGGTAAACAGAGATTTGAGAATCTTTGTTTCG
>NZ_JBEGHD010000008.1:0-208698 GCF_049334165.1 Halocola ammonii | reverse complement strand
GGAGAGTTCGCTAAAAAAGCCTATCCAACAGGCACATTTCCCAAAAAGCTGGAACCGGGAGAACCCTACAAATATGATGTGGAGATGGAAGATATTTACCCGGGCGTAATTGACAAGCTCGAGCGTTCTGATTACCTAAGAGTGGCTATCAAAGATGCCAAGGACAAATATCACTACTCCAAAAAACTCAAGATTTCTGACCTCAGAGTTTTAAAAGCAACTGCAGAGGTTAGAAATCAGGAGCAGGGATGAAAGAACTTACTCTTAAAAATACAACCAACATAGATGCTCCGCTCTCATTTAGGCCCATCTTTATGTAACTGTTTTATAATTAATTACTCTATCCCGGACCATAACTAATCTTATTCATTCAATTGCTTTGTTATAAATCACTTCAGGAAACTTTACGTCCTTCCATTCTGTTGGGGCATAATAAAATGAAACCTTCTTCTTAAAAGGCACCTTTCTAATCTCTTCCTCATCACCTTGTTTAACGTTAATAAAAGCTGGTCTCCACCTCGGCATTTCAGAGAGCCGTTGCAATGCGTCTCTGTTCATTTCTGGAGAAAGTTTAGATATTAACCTTGGTGCCTGAATTCTACCAAGAGTATCAATCACAAAGTCCAATACCACATAACCCGCCATTGTACTGTCAATGGTATCAGAATATATTCGAGTGAAATTATCCAAATCCCCTTTACCATCAGCGAAAACAGGCCTGTTCTTCTTTGGTAAGTAATAGTAGGTGCTATCTGCATTCAAATATAACGGAAGCTCCTTATTCAAGCTATCGGCAATAGTATTTGCCCTACTAAGAAAATTCTTTCCATATCGGCATTCAATAACCTGATCCATTATTATCTTGAAACAGTCATTTTCTTCATTCTTGGTTGAATGTCTCGCCAAAATTCCAAACTCATCAAGTAATACTCTGGGGAACCGCTCCTTAACACTATTATAGTACACGTAGATAAGATTTCCTTTGGAAATTTCACGTTTCGCATTTTGCAGGCCCTTTCGACAAGAAGAGTCATCTTCAACATTCTTCTCATTGTTAGGCTCAGAATTCCGAGATTGACCGCATCCACTTACACCAATAAATACAATTAATACTATCAAATATTTCATTCCTCTGGCTTTACCTCGGCTCCTTCTTGAATATTGGGAGCTGTTAAAAAATAAAAATAGTCTAGACCTTCAAAAAGATTATAATTCTCGGGAGAGTTTTCTTTCAAAAACTTCTCCCCATATTTTTTCAACCAATTTTCATCATACAAATCGTAAACTTCATTTACAAATTCATCCAACTTTTGATAAAACGCAATTTGTAAGTTCCAAGAAACAGAATCACCTTCTTTAACTTTATCAAAGAATTGTTGTACAACAGGATCATCTTGAAAGTCTTTTTCATACCCTCTATCAGCTGCACCTGCATAGGCTTTGGCTACTTTGGCTTCGACTTCTATCTGAAGAAGAGTTTTCCCTCCAGCATCTTCTGCGCCATAATAATCAAGTTGACCTGCGTGAAACACTTCCTCAAAGATCGGACTTGTTCTATTCGCCCCATATACAGATAATTCAGGGTAATAAAATAATCGAATTACATATGGGTCATCCTTGCTTCCCTTATGATTCAATTCAAATCGACCAGATACATTTCTGTCGTCTGGAGTAAAATGGCTTTCTTTAAAGCGATAATAGTTATTAGATCTTTCCAATTGGTTATATACCTTCGCGAAAATATCTGTTGATTTTTCGGTATACAAGTGAATAAAAGTATTTGCAAAATCTTTTCCATGACTATTTTCCGTAAAATCAGGATAGGACCACCAAGAATAACCCAAAAGCCAATTTTTATAAGCCCAAGGAATTACAATATTTCCATCCGGGTCTATGTTATTTATTGGATTATCTAGAGCAAAGTTATATGGACTATGACTTGGGTAAGACTTCCAATATGCATCAACACTTAGCCAACGAGATATTCTAGCATCATAAATTCTGGCTCCGAAATCATAAGAGTTTCCACTACCTGAAATTTCATCGTCTTTCTCTTTACCATTAAATCCGAACCTGTAGGAAGTTTCATTGAAACTCTTCCCTGGCATAAGAGACCCGCCGGGATAGTACGAATTCTTGGATTGAAGATCAGCTTTATAACCAGTATTCGTATACGGTCCTGTGGTATATTCCGCAACTTTGATGTCACTAATGGTAGCTCTCACGTTGCCGAGGTGATCGGTGAGTTCATACACCTTGTTATCTGTAATGTCGCGGGTGTAAATGTTGTTTTCTACCGGGTAAATGCGAATGGGCTGTGGTGGTAGGTTTCCTGTGAAGGTAACATCACTGCCCAGGTTGAGATTTACTTGCTGAAATGACGGTAAGTTCGTGGCGTCCGGTGATGGAATGATCTCCAGATCATGATTAGTTGTGGTGCTCAGGTAAACATACATCTTCCCGTCTTTGCCACGCCTCACTTCTCCCGGGGTGAGCATTACCTGTTCCCGGGTGCCATCATTAGTTGTGGCTAGTCCAACCCGGTAGATCCCTTCTACTGATGTGTTTGTTCCTACTGCTGTGCCGCTGTAGTAGAGCCACTTTCCTTCGGGACTGAAGGACATGCTTTCTACTCGCAATTCGTCAGATGGTGGCACGTCAATAAACAGGGTTGATCCGGTAACGTCATGGGCCACATCAAGGGCGTAAACTCTCAACTCACCTGTGGTAGGTTGGCCCGATGCCAGCCAGTTGCAATTGGCCACGGCCAGCTTGCGGCCGTCAGCAGAGAGTTGAATCTCTCCTGGGCTCACTGCCGTGGTAATGAATTCGTCTATTACTTGTTTGGTGAGAGACTGTTCGCCTATCACAAAGCTTATCAACTGGGTTTGCCCTCCTTCCTGTCGCTTCATAAACAGCCTGCCGGTGCCATATCCACTATGGTCCTCTATCAGAGCCATTGTGCCTTGCACATAGTCACCTTCAGTATCCAGTATGTTGTTTTTCGATATCACTGCTCCTGATCCATTGTTGGCCGACATGTCTATCACATGGTAATAGGGAAGTCCGGCCAAACTAAAGGTGAAAAGATAATAAAGTTTGTTGGCTCCGGGGGTTTTTGTGAGCATGGATTTGCCTCGCCAGTCTGATGAGATGTTCTCACTGTTGGCTACTACATCTCCATTGGCGTTGTACAACCGCGATTCGCTGAACAGGTTGTAAGGCGGCTCCGAATATTGATTCATGGTGGTAAAGCGCAACACGACATTGCCGTCCCGGTCTTCGGCAACACAGGTATTTTTTCCGGCTTCGCCCCATGGTATAGCTATAGCCTCCTGGGCTGTTGTGGATGTTCCTGCCAGATCGACTTCAAACAATTGGGTTTCTTCTGTATTGGTGCCGTCATCCCACTGCCCGATGATCGGAAAGTGTTCGTATTCGGAAATAAAGACTCTGTCTTCGGTGACGTATGAGAATGGTGATTCTGTTTCTTCATCGGGATAAAAGGTGCGCCACATCTCCAAATCAGATTTTTTCTGTCCAACTCTGCTGCTGCCGTATACCGGTTGTTCAAGTAATCGATAAACATCTTCATAGCCATCTGGCAAGTCTTCCTGATTCTTATGATACACCGACATGATGTTGCCCTGCGCATCGCGGACGTAGTAGGTGACTGTTGTGTCCTGGTCAAGAGGAAGTATTCTCTCTTTGGCAATTCGCTCTCCGTTAGAATTATAGTAAAAGTTTAGTATCTCTGTGTATTCCTGGTACATCAAAGGCTTTTGCTTTGACACCCGTTTAACCTTACCAGAGACAGTCCACTCTATAAAAGTATACTCGTTATTAACTAACGAAGGATTGTTCTCATCCTCATCCGACTGAAAGTGTGTCTCGGAAGTTAAATTTCCAATCTCGTCATATTGATAGTCAGATTCTCCTTCGAAGTCACTCGATGTATTTGGAGTAACATCCAGTACACCAGACTCTGAAACATTATCAAGACGATTAGAATTGGTCGAATTATAGGTGTAATTCAGATCATCCATAATTCCATTCGGACTATTTCGATAAAGCGACTGTAAGTTCCCATTAGCATCGTATTCATATTCTGATAAATAAGATGGATTAGCCTGCCAACTGCTTCCACTAAAAGTGTGATAGTTGGATCTCACCAATCTATTCAGTTCATCATAACGATACTGGAAACCAGAAGGTGCGGACTCCCAGGTATCGGTGCTTCCTTCTACGCCCGCTCTAAATGCCCAGGAAGAAATGTTGCCGTTGTACAGATCGTGAGCACCGGCCAGTGCCTGGTTATGGCTCGAGCTAAACGGTGAGTTGGTTTCGGCAAAATCCCCATCAAAGTAGGTGAGAGTCATACCGAAAGCATCGCGGGCTACTTCTGAATTATTGAGGTTGTCTCCACCAGGATCGATTGATTCATCGAGGCTGTGATGGTTCATGGCTTTTAGCCAGCCCTGCAGGGTGTAGGTGTAGTCAGTTCCCTGCACCAAGTCTTCCCCCAGCACGGTTCGCTTGAGCGGACCATGATCATAATAATCGTATCTGGCGTCTTTTTCCCAAATTACTCCATCGTCCGATGTTTCAACATAGCTAATCCTGTCATCGGCATCATACGAATAGCGATGATAAAACTGATCAGCTCTACCTTCATTGTATGCAACCTTCAGCACATTTCCACTCACCAGGTCATATTCGTAGCCAATATATTGCTTTCCGAGCTTTGGAAAATCCTGCACAAGCCACTCTACATTTCCGTGGGGGTCGTAGCTATAATATGTGTAAAAGCCTTCGTAGGTGTATGTGTAGCTCACTCTATTTTGTAAGTTGCGTTGAGGCGAGCCATTGAGATAGATCACTTCATTTGCTGGTGTAGTGTACACGGTATATACTTGCTGATCACAATCTTCAAGATTGGTAGGGTATGCGTTATTATTTAGTTGTTGATCTGTCGGTGCGATGAGTCCTGGAGCAAGCGCATCCGCTTCACCCACTTCTACAATTCTTCCCAGAGCATCGTACTTGGTATATGAATATTTCTCATCGGCCAGTTGTTTGGCATTTTGAGAAAAGCGCAATTGACCATCATCATTGTAGAAGAAATAAGTTTCTCCACCGTCCGGTGTCTCCTGTCGTACCATCTGACCGAGGCTATTGTAATAGTATTCCGTAACCATTTCGTGGTTCGGATGGACTGTTCTGTCCATTGCATCAAGCTCACCCTGGTCCATGAGGTCAACACCTTCAGGTGGTACCGTTTTAATCAGGTTACCCGCCCTGTCGTAATAGTACAGTGTGTAGTGGTGATATCCCAGGCTGTAGCTCACAGTTAGGTTGTCAGAGACATTCTGCGGATTAGCACATTGATTCATGTACTGGTATTCGATGTCTTCCTGCGCTTCTTCAATCATTTCGTATTGAAGTTCGCCAATTGCAGTTAGGAGCTGCCCTTCCAGAATCTCTTCACAAGGTAGAGGCTCAATTGGAGGACCCTGATCAAAGTTTGGAAGTTGATCTACCGGCAGCCATTTGAAGCAGACTTCAAAATCACATGGTGGGATAACTGCTTCGTAACTATTGCAAAGCTCCGAGGTAGTAAATTGCGGGTTGGTGCCAAGTGAGGAAGTTGCAACATATCGATTGCCATCCTGTACCATTGTTTGAAATGTCCAGTCTCCGTTCGCATCAGCCATTGTGCTACCGAGATATTTTTCAGCTTTGCGATCCACATTCAAGGTGGCGTCTAGACTACTCAAGAAGACTTCAATCATGGAGCCAGGTTCAGCAGTTCCAAATATTCCTGCAGAAGTAGCTCCGGTAATATCCACATCAGGGTTTCCGGGCTGATTTTCATCGAGATCTGAATAAATTGGTAAGAAAGTAAATTGACTAGCATCATCAGACTTAATAATCCGATTTCGGTTAAACCCATGTCGTCCATAACTTTGGATTCCAACCTGATGAACACCACAAAGTGTATTGGCCATTCCAACTTCAAGCCCCCCTACCTGGTAGTGCGCGACAGTTGAAGAAAGGTAAATTCCAATCTGAATATTTGTGTTTACAGCAGGATTCGGTATTAACTCGGTTCCACCAATAATGTTTCCATATATCACTCCATCCTCTGCTCTTTCCGGGATAGAGGTAGCTTGAGCATCATCAATATTAATTGCCCTTTCGCAATCGTGAAAGATATTATCATAAACATCAATACCCGTCCAGGAATTTATTGCATAATCAAAGTCTTCAAATTCAAATCCACTCACTTCTGACTTTTGCTGAAATTCAAAACAATCGAAAGAAGAGGTTCCCTGGCCAACTAGTTTAATTCTACGGTCTGTTCCCAGATAATTGCCACTGGAGGTTCCGGCATCAATACAAACCGCCCTTTCAATACTGGGTAGAGCGCTAAGAAGTTCAATGGTGAAAGACTGATTGCTTTCCTCCTCGTTTTGGAATCCATCAAAATCAAAGATAATCAAGGCGTTTTCGCCTTCATTAATCTCGTTGGCCATCAAAATAGCATCTCTCAATGTACAAGTACCAGAGGATACCCACGGTACGTGGCAATTGCATGTCTCAGGCGTAATTGCGTCATCTGTGGAGTTCACCGTAAAGACATGATCATAAAGTATCGGGTTCGGTTCAAAATTGTAGAAATCATGCATTTCGTATTCAACCGGTGCTGGATCGGTCTCCAACACTGTTTCATCTACAAGAGTGTAACCAGAGGCACAGCTACCCGGACCAGTGGGCAGGGAAAGTTCGTATTGAGCAAGCATCGCGGATTGCACTGATTCAATCTGAGTTGGAGTTCCAACGGACTCAATAATATTTGAGCCAGGCGGATCATATTGCACCTCTATTACACAAGACGCTTCGCAATGGTCGATTAGCCCCATTACCGCACATTGCAGGTCTTCGTCCTGGATAACATCATAAGTTCCGCCTGGCTGCGACCAATCAAACCAGTTCTGTTGTGTGATTGAGACTCCAGTTGAAACGTAATTTTCAGTGTAGGGATCTTGTTCGGTCAAATAATCATCCATTCCCTCTACATAAATATTATTGGCGTGGTAGAGGTTGAGTAGTTCAGACCTAAACGATTCCTCTCTTGACTGGCAGAGACTTTCACATTCGGTTTGAATTTCTTCAGCAGTGTCAACCGCCATCTGGTTATCGGGGACTACCGAGCTATTTTGACCTGCTTCAGCACCACGCACACATTGATTAAAATTAAACCAATGTTGATTTCCGAACTGAGCCAAAGAGCTCACGGGTGATAGTCCGGTTTCGTTTGGGTCCTCGTTGTTCGAAGTCTCAATAATGCTGCATGCACAAATCTCTTCCATAGAGGCATCTTCTCCCAAGCCAACACAATCTAAGGTCTCTGTCCCATTATCTAAATTGTAATCTTCATAAAAAACGGGACCTACTTCCGCAAGTCCATAGGCCAATGCCTCATTACTATCTAATCCAGTACCCGCGTAATCAGAAGACGTCATGCCTGTAAACTTATAACCTGTACATTCCAGAAACATCGGAACAAGGTCCACGGACATTGAAACTTCAAGTTCTTCGGAATCATAAAGTCCCGCCAGGGCAGGTGCTCCCTGTACCAGACCCGTCCAACATTCCCAAAGGTCTTCACATTCATAATTACCTTTTGCCGGATCTAACATGTTTGTCAATAAATCCTGGAATTCGTTTGGCAAATAATTCGGACAATAGTCAGACCAGTCGCCTTCGAGATTACTGGTCAAAAAGTTGGTGTAATCTACAGGGTCACATTCAAGTGGATATATACTTTCGGTATCGCAAATATCAAATACAGGTATCTGAACATCCGAACATTCAACACCATTAAACTCAACAGTTACATATTCCTGATTTTCTGAAAGTGGCCCGCCATTAATGTCTTCGTAAAAATCGTGAATATCAATCACACCGTCCATATTCAAATCCTGAGAAGTACCTGTTCCAGCCAGATAATCATCCAGCAGGTCAAAAAGCTCAGTTTGAAAGAGTCCTTCAATTGTAGTTTCAGCACCATCAAGCATGTCTGCAAGTGTTGACTGGCTTGCTCCCGGAGGTGTGGTATTTGAGTATATTGTTCTGGAAATAATGTAAGTCCCCGGCTCCAATTGATCCGGTGTAGTCACGCTTGATGGCAACTGAGGATTACATGTTCCCCCAGAGCAAGTATAGACCGGGCCTTCCGGGAATAAGTTTATTTCGGGTTCCTCAACATTATAAATTTCAAAGTGAATCTCATAACTGCAGTCACCTCCACCTAAGCATGGAGTAATCGAAGCAGCAGTTAATGAATAATCGATAGTCAGGGCTGTTGGCTCGGCTAACGTAATTTCCGATGAAGCTATAGAACTGTATTCGTCCAGTGGAGTGTCACCGTTAACACTCTGAACAACCGAAAATTCAGCCTCGGCCTGAGAATCGAGTGGTTCCAGGGTATTCGTTTGAGGCTCCACGATAGTCAGACATGTGGCAATTGTTCTCCCTTCTTTATCGATGTAAGTGACGTTTCCGGAATTGTTCGGATCAATTGTAATTACCTTTTGAACACTTTGGCCCAAAGGCGCTTCATCGCCAAAAACACGGTAGAGTTCTGAATCTGTAACTGAGCTGTAGTATGTTTTTGATGTTTTTCTACCTGCCTCATCTTTCAAGCGGAAAGTTTCTCCAACACCAGATTGTTCTTTTACGCGACCGGAACCGTCAGGATAATATAAGGTTCTGGTATACGGATAACCTTCTGATCCTGGTATACCATCATTATCAGAACTTGAGTAGTAGGTTTCAAACTCTGTGGATGCAGCCACTGCAGATGGTTCTTTGTAATTGGAGTTTTCATCGAAATGCTCCGGTCCGTATGGCACATCAGTAGTTCCACCCTGACCGTCCGACTCAGTGCTCTTGAGCAATTGAGATTGGTAGCCAAGTCCATCTGTATTGATGGGCACGGGCATCGATTGCAAAGTTGGTCTTCCGGAGAAATCATAAACCGTTTGGGTAGCCACGATATAATCGTCATTCGATTGCAAGTGTCGCTGACTTTGGGTAGCCTGGTTTAATCCGTTTGCATAAACAACCTCTTCACGGGTTTTAAAGCCCTGACCTTCTCTATAGGAACCCTCGGTGAAAACTCTGGAATATATCCAGTTACGATCTTCATCCAAACCATCTAGGTCACCAAGACCATCATTTGCCTGAGTTGGATCGACTGCAGTGTTATCATAAGTGTAAAACGCTGTCCATTCTCCGTAATTTCTACTATTGGCAATTCCTCCTTCATAGAGGTTTCCTATCGGGCGAACTCTCCAGGCGTAAACCCCTGACCCCTCGGCAATGGTGATGGTTAAAGATTTTTCTGGTGATTGTGTTTCAATACTCAAAGCAGCGTCCCAATCCATAGTAGATGGATATGGATGAACCGGGTCCAGATTTTGATCCTGTCCGCTATTGTACAGACGCATTATCTGGAACTCATAGTTTGGAAATTCCAGATCACAAATAGAACTCCAATCGAAAGTATATCTGCCATTCCCTTCGGCAGTTTCTTCCCCAATGGTTAACAATTGGGAGTTATCAATTTGACCAATCCGGTACTCTGGCTCTACAAAAAGATCTAACCTCAATTCGTCTTCGATAGGAACAACTCCCGGAGCACTGTAACTTGAAAGATCTACTTCAGCTTCAATGTGAAAGATATCCAGGTAAATATCTGAAATATCAACCTGAAAGACCTGTTCGGGGTTGAAATTGTCGATATCGAAAACCACATCATAAGTAGCGATCTGAGTGCTTGTATTGTCAGGGCCGTTGTAGGCTCTTATTTCAAGTTCGATATGTTTGGAGAACTGATTGGTAGAATTGATTTCCGCAGCACCAAAGTTGAAAACCTCGCCCAGATCAACGGTGGCGTATAGTATTGCTCTATCAAATTCCTTGGAAACACCTTCGCAATTTGGCAATCCCTGGTCTTCACAGTGATTAATGGTAAGGCCCGGCATCACACCATTTAGGATTTCGTTATCGGTCACCATATCTTCCAATATGCTTTCATCAGTGTAGTCGTTAACATAGAAGTCGATAGATGAAGAAGCACTTGACCCGCAATTGTTCACCGGAGTCAACGTAACTGTATACAGACCTGATGTTAAGCCGGTGATAGACGCAATATCAATAGTTATTGTGGGTTCGGTGGTAGTCGTGTTGAATACACCAGTAATTTCCCATTCATATTCTGCGGCATTGGCGGACGCCACAGAGCTGAAAGTTTCAAATGTAGATTGACTGCAAACTGACTGCGGACCATCAATAGGATTTGCCGGATCTGGCAACACCACATAAGTCAAAGGGTAAGAGGCAGTCGTCCCTGAGCCAGCCGGATATACTGGTGTGATTTCTATAGCACCTGCACTCGGATAATCATCGAAGTTGAGATACGCGTTTACATCAGTGCTCTGAGGATCAAGAGTAACACCATTTGGCAGCGCCCATTGGAAGCTTGTTGCATCCGGATCTGGCTGAGCAATTTCAAAACTAACCAATGAGCTTCCTCCACAAATAGGTGGAATGTCGGTTACAGTTAGGGACGGCTGAATGTCGTCAAAAGTATTAATCTGGATTGATCCCTGATCAATCAGTTGATCATTTGAATCGAACGCTTCTGCTGAAAGAGAAAATGTTCCTTCAGAAGTCCATTCTACATCAACAGAACTTTGGTCGCTAGCTCCAATTATGCTCCCACCCTGGACAGACCAACTGTAATAATTCACATTTGAGGGAGGGTTTCCCACACCATATTGGTTGGTAGTATTGGTAAATACATCTGATTTTCCTGTTAAATTTAATTGTGAGTATAGAGAATTTACGGAGAACAGAAGTAAAGCTGTAAGAATAGAAGTCCGAAGTGAAATGTCCATAGCTATAGGTGTTGAAGTAATTTAGTTCGAGTTATTTTTTCATTCTGTTATCAAATACGGCAAATCCACTCCATTTATGGAGAAGTTCCCCTTCGCTATCATAGATTAAGTCAAGAATATTATTTGGTAATTTAGCTGAATCTCTTTCAGATATCGTAATTTCCCCAAACTTTATAGACAATTTCTGATTTGGGTGATTGTCGGAATAAAAAACGCTCGCCTCCAGTATTCTTTCGTTCTCAATATCAACAACATACTCAACTCTCTTGAGCCTTAATTGCTGCCTGCCTTCAGAGTTAAACTCCAGGCTAATCATAATTTTATCATTCTCTAATTGTGTCCTCTCAGAAGAGTTGAGGTACTTGAGGCTTTCTTTCTGTAAAGCATGAGACTTCTGAAGGAAATAATCCTTGGATCGGCCGCCATCGGTATCATGTATCACAATTTGCCTTGATTCTTCCTGTAGCTGAATTCCAGTGTCCGAATCCTGCACAATTACAATTCCTGATGTGGAGAGTCGACTCCTCTCTCCATCGTAAATTATTGAACAATCTGTAGCTACCGATCCCTCCCGGTTCCTTGATGTAACTTCTACAACATATGACGTTGATAAAACCTGATTATCAGTCTGTATTGACCCGAAATTCTCAAAATCATTAGCCGAGTTGGCTATGATCGATCTAATATATTCAAAATCACTTGCCGCATCCTTATCTTGCGAATAGCAATTAAGTGTGACGAACATCATCACTATTAAGGCACTGATAAATATGAGTCCTCTTCGCTTCATTCTTAATGGTTTATATTATATGATCATTGCTGGAAAACAGGTCTCTCCATATTTCTTGGAATATGGTAATATGTTTCCTTCAGTGTCTTCCTGCCTCTCTCTGTCTCAATAGTTTTCCTGATAAGCTTCCCCTCCTGGTTGTATTGATAGAAGAGGCCGAAGTGCTGATCATCGAAACTTGCAACAAGGCGTAGCTCATCTGCATTATAAACATAAGTCACTACCTGGGCATCTTTTGGCTGAACTCTCAGATCATCCAAAACAATATCGCTAATCCAGGAATGACTAAAATCCAAATACATACTCACCTGATCTCCGTCAGACAAGGTCACTATATCTTCGGGATTGAGATCACAAGAGAACAATGCCCACTCTCCGGAGCGACTTAAATACGTTAAGCTTTTAGACGCCACCGAATTACCACTTTCGGATATCGACAGGTCGAAAGAAGCTGCTATTTCATCAGGATCTTTTTCATCAACCTTCACCCATACTTTGAAATTAATGCCCTGGTCAAGCACCTGGTTATTCACTGCCAGATGGTTTATTAACGCTGGCGGAGCACTGGCACTCAGTTTTGCACCAAATTGTCCTGAATGAGAGTCATCGCTATCCTGCACCCAAGTAGTTCCATCTGATGGCATACCATCCTCGAAGTAGTCTCCTGTAGAAGTGGGGTAAACCTTCTCAAAACTTTCAAAGAAAACAGTATTTGCAGATGCGTTTTGCGCAACTAATGTTGGTAGCATTTTGTCATAACCAAACTTAGCAGCACTTTTAATTCCCAGGATGTTCTCTTCTTCCAGCGCACTTCCATTTGGAGAATACGATGTAACAGTATTTAGCTTCAACCACTTCTCACTCAGTCCACCTGTTTCGAATAAGAATACTTCCGTATCATACATACCTGAATTATAAGATCGACCAGCAGTCGCAACACCATCGAGACCGTCTACCGTTTCTTCGTAAGCATAAGTTGATTTTTGCCTCCACTTACCTTTTTTGCCACTCTCATACTTCGAATCTCCGGATAGATTACAGAAGTAGTCATCCAGATCGTAATACCAGTTGTCATCCATTGTAGTCACCTGTGAACTTACAACATCCTTCATTATCAATTTCGGATATGCATTGTCACAAAACTGAATACAGTCCATCACAATGGGGTTACAAGAATATTCATCATCCACGAACTCCAAAAGACCGTTCATAGGGTTGACAACAAAACTTCCGCTGGCACTTGAGGGAACAAGCTCACAAACTTCTACATCTGTAGTTCCTTCTCTCCAAAATTTGATGCCAGTTTCACACTGTATCTTCTCGCCATTCCCACTGTAGTCATCATAAACATATACCAGTGAACCATCATTCAATTGCTCAAACCCTCCTATTGGCGCATCTTCAATAGTATAGTCTCCAAACTTATCTTTTATAACTACGGCAGTCTCACAATACATCCCTCCTTGAGAATCACTACAGCCAAAGCACATCTTTGGCGGAATGTCACATCTTGTCCTTACTCCAAAAACATAATTAGTTCCAACTTCTTTAAGCAAAACGCGCATATTCTCTTTGCTTTGGTTTTGCGTACTCCACAAAACCTCTGTGTTCCCGAGACCAAAGCCATCATCAACAAAGTAGTTGCTAATTGGAGTTGGGATCGGATTACCATTGACAAAAGAAAAAGTTTGATTAAGATCTCCTTGCTGAGCCGTTCTCATCGAGCTAACAGTGGACTCTGAATTACTGACATCTACAAAACTTAAAGCACCATTTATTGGGTATTGACAATGACTTGGCTTACCTCCTATTCCACTCAAATCATACCTGTAATACTCTGACAAATAGTCATTCAAAGCAGTTACCATCGGGTGGGGATTAGAAGGCGTCCCAAGTGGCGCTTGTCCGGTTCCATCTGTTACAACAATTAGATCTCCATCATAGTCAATCATCAGAGAGTACTCTTCATTCACCTGAAATCCACATGGCTCTCCAGGCATAACCAGATCAACTAAACTATTCGGAATGGCCACCTTACTTCCGGGCGAACCATTATTAATTAAGTCGTTCAGAAGAGCCGCGAACTGTTCTCTATTCGAAAAATCGCCTCCCTGACTAAATGTAAATCCAGTTGGTTGGTCATTCTTCATATAAGTCGTGTAAGACGCCACTGAAGCATTTAGCTGATTTGTTTTACCACTACGAAGTACTCTCACAAAAACCCCTGTATCATCATTCAGGTTTGACATGTCGGTATAGGAAACTGTTTCTAATAGCACCTGATTTGACTGTGATCCTGTAACATGGAAGACATTTCGGTCTGCCTGATCAATGAGTGTATTGGCTACCTGCTCATAAATTTCAAAATCTGCTGGTTGACCATCAGGTAAAACATGATCCTCTTCATTGATGAAATATACTTCTACAAGGTCACCGGGTGTTAACTTGTCCATCAAAGAACAGACATCAACTCCATCGACTAGCGGCTCAAATTCGAGGTGAAAATCTGGAGAGGATTTGAAGTTAACTTCAACATCAGTTTCAAACACAGAAGTTAAGTGAGTCGATATAACTGTACCCTGATTATACCCTTTCTGACCCATTTCGGGATAAACAAGACTAGCAGGAATATTATAATTCGTGTAAATACCTTCGTGATTCGATGAACTCTCTAGATCTAATAAGTCGCTCTGAGCCATTGCCAGGTCTGGATTATCTTCATATGGTCTATATCCATCGAAAGTTTTTGTGATTATTGGCTGCCCAGTGTTCTTATCAAAAGCTTCATTCAACGTTGTATGTTGAACACCATTTTGAGTGATTGTTTTGCTCTTAACAACAGCAGGATATGATATGACTTTTGAAGTTACATGAGTGTAGGTCGCAACGTCAGTAAGTGTTGCTGAAGCTAAAGCTGAAATAAATGGAATTAAGCCCACAACTGCTATTCCAGCATCCACATCTGGATATATTGCACCTTCATTGTTTTTATCTTCTGTTCCGCGAGCTTCCATTGCAACCTCAACCTCTTTACCTATTTGCATTGGAGAAGTCTCGAAATACTCCCCTTCTTCCAAGGTTGGATTAAGTCTGGTCACAACAGGCACCTCTTCACCAGGCTCAAAATAGTGAGTTTCCTCCTTGCTGATTAGCTGCGCACCTTCTTCGTGAATCAATGAGTAATCACCGGCATAGTTTGCCATCGATTTTACTTGACCATGCATATTATTTTGATAGAAATTAAATCCTTGTGTTGCCCAGGATTTATTCTTAAAAATATTCACGATACCTGTTGGAATCGGTATATATTGTGTTTCTTCAACTACATCAGTACTCTCGAACTTAAAAGGATAATCTTTAGCCGTATTGAATTCAAGAACCTTGTAACCAGTATTCGTTTTACCGCTATGGATATTTTTAACAACTACTCTGGAATACCCCACTGAAGGGCCGGGCATGGCGGCTCCACCTATAGGACCCTCGGATTGACGTTTGTCTCTTCCCGCCACCGCTTTCTGCAGAAAGTTCTGGTTGAAACGACTTAAAAAGCCTACTAAAATGTTTTCCTCCCTTATGGATTGAGGTTCGTTGGTAGCCACACCACTGGAAACATACTCTCCATTAACTTTTCGAGTTGACTTATATTCATATTCAGAACCATATACAACAGGCTGTCCGTCAGTCCTGGTTCCATCATCGTACATTAAAAGTCGTTTCACTCTTATCCCACCACCGCGCTTTTGCCTTAACACGGGAATTCTAAAGTATGAATGAGCTGGATCATATCTTAAACAAGTAGCTCCAACTCCATACTGGATCGCAGCCATGTTTAACAGTTCGTACACAAAACTTACTATTTCTGAACTCGATCCCATTAGGCCATCAGAGTTCAGATATGAATTAGGTTGACATTCTCCATTATCTATTACAGGCATATTACCTGCCCGATTTGTTTTCACAAAATCCTTACAAACTTGCATTGGTAACCCCCGATCATCTTCTCCATTATGAAGTTTCAATTTTATATCACCATCATCAATAGTTACCTCCTTTACCTCTGCATATCCGGATATATATTCTGCTTTACAATCAGTTAGTGTTGGGTTAACGAGCCCTTGCAAACGATATAAAATTTTAAAATAAATTCGCTCATCTCCCTTCACATACCTATTGTAAATTGCCTGACGAATACTTTCAAGCTCATTGCTAGAGTACGTGTCAATCTCACCCAGATTCAACAAGAATTCACTTCTGTGGGAAATCACCTCCGCGTTAAAAATCTGAGGATTTTCCTTCAAGGGAACCATGCTATGCGCAATTTGATCCTGAACATATCGGTAGTCATCCTGTTCGTATTGAATATGTATTTCACCTCCACTGGGAAGCTTTATTTGCTTCAGCTGCCAAGCAGCCGGGTCAAAACCTGAATCCGGTTCGGATTGATCAAGCCAGGGCCTCATTTCCGTATGTCGGGCGAGCCCATTCTTTTGATAATTACCCCAAGCATCCGCGTTGTAAGGGCTATAGAGAGGATTTTCATTTAATTCGGTCAGGCCCGCATTTAAATCAATTTTTTCACCATTTGCACCTTCATTGTAGTATGGGTACTCAAAATCAGGATATTCATAAACAAACTCGTAGGGAGCGATTTCTGACCGAACCACCCCATTATGCTCAAACCAAACTTTTTTGAGAGTCAGTTTTCCCTGACCTGTTGTACTATTTGGAAGACCCGGACAAAGACTGTTATCATACTCAAAATGGATTGTTTTGACCAAACGGTCTCCATCTTTTGTCCTTAACGAAATACTGTCGAGTTTGTAAAGAGCCTTAGTGTCAGCAAGGTCGTTAGAGTCATAAAGATTACCCGCATCCTCCTCACTTTCTATAGCGGACCGTCCATCCGTTCTTTGAGAGGTATGAAATTTGGCAACATGTGTCTTTGTCTCAATTTCATCTAGATAAGCTACCTCTTTATGTCCCAATTGAACAGAAGCCAGGTCATCATCGGGGTTTGAGATCTCTCCCCTCTGAAATCCAAAACCTTCATAGGGCGCGCGCCATTTATAATAGGAAGAACTTTCTGTTCCATTATAACCATACTTCTTGTCATAGCTGAACTTGGTCCAGCCTCCAAAATCATCATCCGTTGGGCCGTCTTGATTAACATCTATATAGTCGGGAGTAGTAATTTGAGTCAATAGATATGTTGACGGATACGCGGCACTTGTCTTCTCTCCAATAACCTGTTCAATATTATTAACATTGTCAGATCGCGCTTGTGAAGATGAAACATACTTTAAGTCTGCCGGAACTGCTGCATCGCTCAATCCCTTAACACCATAGGACATACTCTCATCGGCCTTGTTATGCAGAGGATAGCCGTACACATACAAATCACCACTTTCATTGTGTATGCCAAATTCTCCAATATGATCACCACTAGATCTATTAATATCCTGACCTACATCAGTTGATCTTTCGTAAACTTGCGGAACAACACCGCTGTAGTTGTATTCCGAAAAATTCTTATTAAGTGCGTAATGTATGAATGACGAATGCCCGGGACGACCTGAGTTATTATATTGATGTGCTAACGCATCCCGATCTCCACCGGAACCATCAATACTCGCAGTCTCCTCCTGTTCATCGGCCCCATATGAAACCTTTCCTCCCATATCGTTCGCAAAGCGAAATGACACTGCATCCTGATCGATATGTGAAGCTGGATTTGAAAAATGCCCGTAACTATTATCAACCCAGGGCTCGGTAGAGAGAGTATGTTGGCCATATGAGGCATTACCACCACCCCCAAAGTTTAAACCAGCTTCAACTTCCAACCCTAGTCCTACATGATGAACCTTACTCGTAACTTTATTTGGATAGAAATGACCAACTTCCTTATGTCTTAACTTAAATGCCCCAGAAATCCCTTCTCCTGAGACAGCAAAATTATCAGGGTTTGCATAAGGAATTGATAAAAACTTGTCTCTTTTCTCGAATGGAGCCTCGTGCTCTTTAAAATAGTCCATTAATGTGTTGTCCCCCCTCTCTTTCTCACCGTCCCTTGAATACATATAGCCGTATGCCTGTGCTGTTGTTTGAGATTCATTCTTTTGCCAGGCATAGGTTCCAAAAAGGGTGTAGTCGGGACCTACCTGAGGGGGAGCAGCTGTTGGCATTACAGAGACTCCGAAGCGATAGGAACCACCATTGTATTTGGCATTGAAATTTGGCTTACCTTGTCCGTAGTTTTGGAAGACTGAATAGCCACTACTAAAAGCGCTTGCATTCCGGAAATCATTAGCTGTAAAAGATTTTTTTTCATAGAACTTAAATAGTCTTCCCCAATGCTCCTCTTTTAAATTAGCTTGCTTTGCTTTTGCTTCACTGTAAAGGTTATTTGCTAGTCTTGCTGGATTAACATTGAGAGAGAAACTTCCTTGTCCATCACTGAGATTGAAGCCGAGGCTAGCGACACCATTACCAAACCCGTAACTAGCACCCACTGAATAACCAAAACCTTTATAATTGTTATACCGAATTGCTGCACTTCCATTCAAGGGAGTCTCCCAACTAAAAAGCTCAAATTGATTACTAACTCCAACTGAGAAAGTGCGGCTGGCTTTGGATTTAGAGTATTGAATTACGTTTTCTGCCCTCCAGTCATCGGGGTACCCACGCTTTTGACGATTAATCGCTCCTGGATTTAACGTCCAACCATAACCAACCCACGAAGCTTCCTCTTCTATTGAAGCTCCACTATGGTATGACAGCGACATAGAGTAACCACCTCCGTCAGCACCCGGAATATTCAACACAGGAAGATTATACGTTAAGTCTCCAGTAAACTCATTTACCATATTGGTAGTGGCCACAGGCTCGAAGCTCGAGAACTCAGGCTGTGACGGCCCTGAGGTCAGAGCGAAACTTACTGTAGGTGTAGCTATCTGCGACAGAAAAAGGCAGATGAAAAAAGCTACAATAAAACGCAGTTTTCTTTTGGTGGTGTATCGTTTCATAGGTCCAAAAATTGAGTAATGTCTATTTCGTTAAAGTGTTTGATACTTTCTCTTTCAAAATTGAATTGGTGTATCCCGGTTCCAAACTCGTTATCTTTAAATACAAGCTTCACCTGGTCTCCAGAGTAAAACAAGCCATCCTCTGCGGAAGAAGGCGAGAAGACAAGGTTAAATCGAACCTCTCTGTCAAACCCTTGATTCCCTTCGAAGTGAAACAGAGCTGGAGGGTAGCGTTCACCTCCAATATCGAGATGAAACATCTCCTCCAATCGGAAATTAAGGTCGTGCACCCGGTTTTTATAGTCTTGATAAGAATTCAATCTTTCGAAAATCGGATTAACTGATTGTGCTTTTATAGAAGTAATCTTGAATGTGAAGCTTAAAGATTTCGAATAATAATCTAGCTCCTCCTCAACGAGATTGATGGTTGTGTCTTGGTGATCGTAGTTAGTCAGTGCCTGATAAGCTGCAGGAATTAACGTGGCACTCAGTTCAAGATCTTTAGTTTGTCGTTTGGATGTAAGGCCACTTTCTACTGAGTTAATCGCTACTTTGAAATCCTTCTGGTTATTGATATCAAAATCATTCTTGCAACCAACTATCAATAAAAGTGACAAGACGAACAGCAACGATATGTTTTTTCTCAACCTATTCATTGCTGCCATTTGTGTAGTATTGATTCAGCTCTTTAAGAACTTCATCCGTTACATCGATATGGTCCTCCCCATAAAGCAAACTTCCCGATAAGGTTGTCCCTAGAATAATGTCGTAATTGTTGCGCTCGGCATATTGCTCAACAAAAGAATTGACCTGATTGAAAACACCTTCGAGCATCTTCTCCTCTTCTTCCTTCATTTTGGAAGCGGTCATCTCCTGATACTTCTGCACATTCTCCTGGCGCTTTCTCAACTGGCCCTCCTGAAATTGACGCTCCCTGTCAGAGTAAAATCGCGCACTATCCTGATACCTTTTCAATGATTGCTGATACAAAGACATTAATGTATCAGAATTAGCACTCCATGCTTGAGTCTTCGTTTCGAATTCTTGCTGAGCGGCCTTCATTCCCTGATAGCCATAGATAAGCTCCTGAGATTTGACAAATCCAATTTTTGGTCCTGACTGAAAGTAATTAACTATTCCGATTCCAAGCCCAAGAGTGGCAATTAATAAAATGATGAGTGTGTAAAGTGGTCTAGTCATCGTCTGCTGTTAGAGCGATGCTTTACAAAACAAAAAACCAGGGAAAGATTAATTCAGACAGTTTGACTTTCACCGCAAGTCGGTAATAACTTCAAATAAGAGGCCAGGGTGGTCTAAAGTTGTATAGTTCCGTTTGGTTAAGAGAGTAAAGCATTAAGTTGGTTGTTTAACATCTCAAGCAATTTCTGCTTGTTCATTTCACGGTGCAATTAAAAATGTTTTGTTAAAGATTCAAAAGATTTTGTGTGAATTTTCTGAAATTACTTTTTCACATCCTCGTGAATCCTGCTACCCGAAGGGATCTTAAGGCATTGATTAAGAGGTGAAATTCGCATCTATGGAGAACCAGGTCGATTCTTTACCACTTATTTTATAGCTTTACACCTGTTAACATATCTTGACATTTGAGATTGAACATGAAACAAATAGTAAAAAGAAAACTCCCCGCTTTAACTTTGATGGAACTCCTTGTAGTTCTCGCTATCATCGGCATTATTGTGATGATGGTTTTGCCGAATTTCATGGGAGTAGTGAGCGATGCCCGAAGTGTTGAAGCACAACAGCAACTGAAACACGTCTACACGCTTCAGAAAACACAATTCTTTAAAAAAGCAAAGTATTCATCAGATCTTGAAGAGCTCGGTTTTACTCAAGAAAAGCTAGCATCCCAAGGTGGTAATGCATACTATGAGATCGAAATAGTAGAAGCCAGTAGCTCAGGATTCAAAGCCAAGGCCACGGCCTCACAGGATTTCGATGGAGATGGAGTTCTGAATGTCTGGACGATTGATCAAGACCAGAACTTAAAAGAGGTTACCAAGGATTGATGGAGGGACTGGTTGATGCCTTAACTTACCTCATCATGGTATTTCTAATTGTAGAGGATTATCGAATGCGAAAAGTTAGATTAATTACACTTGTCGTTTTCATTGCAATAAATCTTATTCAATTCATTATAAATAATGCCAACTTGACCCAGCTCTTTACAAACCTCTCTTTTTGCCTGTTAATGTTAGGGCTCACAAGCCTTTATTTCAGCTTGAAAGAAAGAAAATTTGTGAATCTAATGAAAGAATACTTTGGTCTTGGTGATGCAATATTTCTACTTGGACTAACTTTTATGATGTCCTTCGACTGGTATGTGATCCACCTTGTTGTTGGAACCTTCTTCACAATTGTTGTTTGGCTACTAGTCCTACTATTAATTAAGCCGACTAAGAAATCTGTTCCATTTGTTTCTACAATTGGAATATTCTTCCTTACCACTGAGTTGGGAAGATACCTTATGGACTGGCCAGGACTTTATCAGAAGAATTGGCTCATAAACTGGATAGCGCAAATATGAATGAGACTAGATTCATAGATACAGAAGTTGCTGATCGACAACTAATCTCGTCTGAGATAGCCTGGTCTTACAGAGTAATTCCTAAGCAATCTGAAGAAGGATTGATCACACTCTTCATTGATGAAAATACAGATAGTCCAGATGTGCGCGAGGAAGTTCAAATGCTTTTCGACAAAAAAGTTGTTTTTCAGCCACAGCCTCGAGATACTATCCAAAATACTCTGTCAAGTATTTATCGAAAGACTGCAGGTGTCACCAAAACGGCTAAACTCGATTCAGCTAATGCCGATCGTTTCCTTGAAGATTTAATTATCGAATCTAAAGACATTGGAAGTTCGGACATACATATCGAAGTCTATGACGAGTCCGCCAGAGTGAGGATGCGCATTGACGGCCTGCTTGTAGAGCGGTTTACCCTGGACAAAACAAGATATCCGGCACTCGTCAATCGAATTAAGATTAAGGCTAATCTCGATATTGCAGAAAAGAGACTGCCTCAAGACGGAAGGATAAACTTCAATGAAGATGGGCTTCGGGTTGATATCCGTGTTTCAATACTACCATCCCTTTATGGTGAAAAAGTAGTGATGCGTCTGCTAAGTAGGGACACAACCAATGTAGACATCGACTCATTGGGTATGCGAAAAAATGAGAGAGACATCTACTTAGAAAGCATCAAAAACACCAGTGGAATACTTTTGATTAGCGGTCCAACTGGCTCTGGTAAAACAACTACATTGTATGCCACATTAAAACTGCTGAACGAGACTAAAAGGAATATTCTCACCATTGAAGACCCTATTGAATACACTTTGGACGGAATAAATCAGGTACAATTAAAAGACAGTATTGGCCTAACTTTCGCCAAAGCACTACGAACTTTTTTACGACAAGATCCTGACGTGATAATGGTCGGTGAGATCAGAGACTCCGAAACTGCCGAAATGGCCATCCGTGCAGCACTTACAGGTCACCTGGTACTTTCCACAATTCACACTAATTCTGCACTTGAAACCATAAACAGGTTGATTGACATGGGAGTTCCTGATTATCTCGTTGCAAACACACTCAAACTGTCTGTGGCCCAAAGATTATTGCGAAAACTTTGTAGCCATTGTAAAAAGGAGAAGTCTTTGAACTCAGCAGATTTTCCATCTTGGGTCGAACAGAAAAACATACCTGAACGCCATTATGTACCCCAAGGCTGTGAACATTGTCATTTCACAGGATACTCCGGTAGAACTGCTGTTTATGAAATGATCAACATGAATCAAGAGCTTGTAAAGTCAATCAAGACTGGAAGTCTGAATTCTACAGAATATCAGAAAAACCAGGACATTAAATCGCTTGGAGCAAATGCACTTGAACTATTTGAACAGGGCATAACTTCATTGGAAGAAATTTACCCTATATTGCTCACCTCAAAAAACTAGCTTATGGTATCTGCCTTAACCAAAAGTTTACATCTACTCTTTCTCTTCGTGTTGTGTTCAATTTTTTCAATAGATTGCTTTTCACAAGAAGATGGTACTGAGCGAATTCAACAGATTAGAAATGAACTTGAAACACTAACAGTTGATCAACCTGGCCTTGACGAGTCTATTCAGACTTCAGTAAGTGGTGTTTCAATAACTGAATTCATCCGAACAATTGGAATAAATCACGAACTCAATATTAATGTTTCTGACAGCCTGAATCAAAGGCTAATAAACAATTTTGCTAACGCTCGGGTCGCAGATGTACTCGTATTTCTTTGTAAAGAGTATTCGCTTGATATTGAAATAATTGGTGGTATAATATCCGTTAAGAAATGGAACAGACCATCCCCACCGGTTATTCCAACTCCACCTAGGGTAATTGACATAGAATACTTTCCAGAAACAGATTTCATTTCTCTTGATCTCAAAAGAGACAGTCTTGGCAAGGTAGCCAGAAAAATCACTAAAGAATCGGTACACAATGTCGTTCTGTCACCAAATATTGAGAATAAACTTGTAAGTGTCTACATCCAGAATAGACCTTTCGCTGATGCACTGGAAAAAATGGCTTATGCCAATGGTCTTGAGATTGAGAAAGACGGTAATTTCTTTTTAGTTTCAGAGTTGACACCCGAAGAGCCAGTCAATAATTCCAGAACTGCTTCGAACAGTAGAAATAGCAGAGGTCAAAGACCACAGGATGAAGAGGGCGAATCAGGAGAAATTAATGTCTCTTTGGCTCAGGACTCGCTAAGAGTATCGGTTAGAGCCAATGACGCAGAAATCTTAGACATTATCGAAGAAGTTTCGGATAAGCTTTTAAAGAATTTCTTTGTAATTACTCCTCCTGAGGGGCGCATCACGACCTTCATAGACAATGCAACTTATGAAGAGGTTTTGACCTATCTATTCCACGGAACAGAATATAGCTTCACGATTGATGAACGCGTTTATCTAATAGGTAACTCTCAGGAAGACGGTATCGAAACAACAGAGATGATTCAATTAAAATACCGCACCATCGAAAATGTATTCGACTCATTCGGAGGGGGTAGTTCCAGAAGCTCTCAAAGAAGAGGTACTGGTCAAAACCAAGGTCCTGGTGGAGCTGCAGGTTCTTCTGGCGGTCAATCTGTTGCTGTGAGCTCTCCTTTCATGTCACCTGATCTTAAAATTCAATCTTTTCCGGAGTTAAACTCTTTTATTGTAAGTGGCTCATATCCTGATGTAAAACAATTCAAGGACTTTATTCATCAAGTAGATCAGGTGGTGCCTGTAGTGATGATAGAGATTTTGATTGTAGATGTGAACAAGAATAGAACCGTAGCTACAGGTATAAATGCCGGACTTAGTGAAGAAGGTGCTGCCGACCAAACGAATGGACAAATCACAAGTGATCAGGGATTAAACCTTGATGTCAGTACAGAAACGATAAACGGACTTCTGGGTAACTTCAACACTGCAGGAATCGTCAATTTGGGAAATGTTTCTCCAGATTTTTACTTGAGAATTCAGGCGCTTGAATCAGATGGTGTCATACGCACCAGATCGATTCCAAAGCTTTCTACTCTGAATTCGTATACTGCCAGTCTGAGTATCGGTCGTCAGGAGTACTACCTGGAAACAAGAACGAATGTAAATCCATCAGCCGGTAACAATGTTATTACTGAGCAACAAGTATGGCAACCACTAAATGCCGATCTTTCAATAAATGTGACTCCTGTAGTCTCAGGAGCGGAACAAGTAACATTGAGTATCAATGTAACTCAAAGCGATTTCACAGAACGATCTGGAGCAAACGGACCATTTGGATCCGTCAACAGAGAGTTCGAATCAAGTATTCGAGTAAAGAATGGCGAGATGATTCTCTTAGGAGGTCTTGAAGACAAGTCAAACAACAGCTCCGGGGGAGGCATTCCACTCATTTCAAGAATTCCGGTTCTAAAATGGCTTTTTGGAAGCAGATCAAAATCGAAGAGTCAGAGTCGTTTGAATATTTTCATTCGCCCAACAATCATGTACTAGCCTGAACTTTTATGGCATTCTTTTCTGGCATACTTAAAGAAACAGTTTGTGCAGTCGATATCAATATTTCTGCTGAAGGCAATACCTCTTTTCTTGTAGTTCATCTTGTCAAAAATGGAGATAAAATTGAGTTATCCCGGGAACCACAGAAAGCTGAGAGCTGGGAGTCACTATTCTCAATCCTCGATAAGAAAACACCTTTAGTTCTATCCATTTCAGGCAGTGGCATACTCAATAAGTGTGTCTCAGGAATTGACAAAACCTCTACAGAGCTCCTCAAGTCAGCACTTCCAAAAGCAAAACCCATCGACTTCTATATTCAGTCTTTTGAATGGGATGAAAGAACTTTTTTCAGCCTATCTCGAAAATCCCAGGTCGATCAGATCTTGAGCGAGTTTGCGGCAGAAGGCTTTAATGTTCTTTCTCTTTCATTGGGAATATCAGGTCTTCAAAGTATTGCATTGCTAAGTTCTTCAAATGTTGTCGGATGGCACACTGTTGTCGACCTGGACAATGGTTTGATTACCGCCCGAAATGACAATTCTAAGACTCATCAAAACATCAAAATAGATGATCTGGTAGTCCCTCCGGAATATGCAGCCTCACTTTCAGTAGCATTGAAGTTTTTTATTTCACCTGAAGAAAGAAGTGCAACGTTGCCAGAGTCTCTGACCGCGCAGAGAGAAGACTATCAATATAGTCGGAAATTCAAGCTTGTAGGAATTACTTTTCTAGTGTCTCTCTTTATTCTTCTGGTGATTAACTTTTTTGTCTTCCAGCATTATCAAAAGAAAAATGCCGCCCTCCGTCAGGAGTTGGTTTTCAAGTCTCAAGCATATGACGAGCTGCAGTCAATTGAAGCTAATATTGCGAAAAGTCAAAGCATGATTTCAGAACTTGGTATAGAGCGAAATACTTCGGGAACCATGATTCTGGATCAGGTGGCATACCAAATGCCTGAAAGCATTTTACTGGAGTCCATTTTTGTACGACCTCCTGAAAACAAGATAAAGAGGGGAAAACCACTTAGCTTTCAGACAGACAAGATCGAAGTAAGCGGTATTGCCAACAATTCGGAAGACTTAAACAACTGGCTAAACAGCATTCGCAATATGAAATTCATAAAAGAAGTTGAGTTGTTGAATTTCAACCGTATAGAAGAACCAATTGGCCAATTCGAAATCCTTATTTTGCTAAAAGTATGAAGCAATTGTCCGATTTAACAAATAAGTCTCGGTTCTACATCCTCATAGGATTGATGGTATTGGTGAGCTTTGCTGCTTACAAGCTTTCATTTTCCGCTACAGTAGAACAGTTTCGAGAATACTCTGAGGCTCGCCTAAAGCTCGATAGTAGCGCCATAGCTGAAAAAAAGCTCCCAAATGCAAGAGGTCGTTTGCAGCAACTCGAAGGGATCATTGGCAAACAAAACCGAAAGACTGAGGAAGTACAACAGGAATTATTGGGAAGTATTGAAAAATTCTCCAGGAAAAACGACTCGAAACTTTTCGAAGTCTCCCCTATTCACTCTTATGAAAAAAATGGGTACACAATATTGACCCACTCAGTTTCTGTAAAGGCAGATTTTCACACCTTGCAAAAGTTAAGTAAATTGCTTGAAGATGAATTTAAATACGGCCACGTAGCAGCATTTGAGTATCATGTCTACAAGGAGAAAAGGAACCGTGAGAAACACCTACTTAGTACATACTATGTCCAAAATATTCAATAATCAATTATTTTGCTTCTTTTTCGGAGTGGTCTTCCTCTCTTCATTTTATCAATGCTCTGATATAATAGAAGAAGACCTCTCAGACGATCGAATTGAGATAATACTTCCAGCTGACTCTCAAGTAGTCACCTCTACAACTCCGCAGTTCCGATGGGAAGAAGTGGACGGAGCCATGCACTACCGAATTCAAATAGTGCAACCAAACTTTGAATCGCCATTAGAATTCCAGGTTGACTCAACAATTGGAGAAAATTCAGTCTATTTTTCAATGAATCCTGGGACTTATCAATGGAGAGTTAGAGCAGAAAACGGAAGTAGCCATACACCTTATTCAACAAGAACCGTATTTATAGATTCTACTTCTGGTATCCAGGATTCTCAGATTATTCTGTCTTCACCGGCTAATGGCGCTGTCTTTTCCGATAGTCTTGTGAGTTTCGACTGGGAACCATTAATCGGTGCTAACTCTTACTCCCTCAAGGTTTTCGAAAATGAAAATGGAGCAGTAGGAGATCAGTTTGGCCCAACAGTTAACTTAACCTCAACCGACACCTCACTTGTTATCCCAGAAGGCATCTGGTTTTGGAGAGTTCAAGGTTTTGATGGAAGTTCTCAATCTCAATTCACCCAGAGAAGTTTAACAATTGATCAATCTGCTCCGAGCCTTCCAGTTCTGACCTCACCGATTGGAGACACTTTAAGCGTCACAGGAACAACTGAATTTGAATGGCAATCAGGTATTGATGAGTTTACTATCACCAGCGACAGTATATTCGTTTATGACGATCAGGACCTGACAGACTTGGTTATGGAAGAGGAAGGAGTGAATAACAGCATAATAATCCCAAATTCAGACTTCGGAACAGGTCGTTTTTACTGGATTGTTAAGACTTACGATTCGGTTGGGAACTTCTCAGAAAGCGAACCGGAAAGCTTTGATATTGAACCATGAAGCAAAAGCCACTTAAATACATAATGCTAGTTGTTGTTGTGATGATTTGGACAAAGGTTATTTACGACATTGTACAATCTTCCAACGATGAAACGATAGTGGTCAATTCAGAGATTGTGGCTCCCATCAAGGATTATGAGCAAGGGCATGAAGAAACCCAGAGCTTCAGTCTACATTCGAAATTTCGAGATCCATTTCTTGGAAAGGCCGCCAGCCGAAATAAGAATACCGTCATCCCTCAAACCAAAAGGATAGTTACAAAAAAGGAGGAACCAGAACCTCCTAAACAAAAAGTCCGTTGGCCAAATATCAAATACTTTGGAATGATGCAAAACAATACTACTGGTGAGGTCAACGCAATTTTTTCAATACACAATCAAGAGTATGTGAACAGCATAGGAGATACTATCAATGACCTTATGGTTCTCGAAAACGTATTCACAGACTCTATTTCACTCTCTCAAGCAGGTGAAACAAAGACAATTGTCAAACATGTTCAGGAATAATTTCAACCTCGTACTTATTGGTCTCTTTCTATTTAGCTTCTGGTCTTGCTATAATAAGAAGCTGATGTCAAGGACATTAGTACGCAAAGACGAACGTGTTGAGGTTCAATATTTCAAAGAGAACCCTAAAGTCTCAGCTGATCCCAAACTCACATACTACTGGCAGGATGCAGGGCTTATTAAGTCGACCCAGGGTGGATTCTCAGGGGGGCTTCTACATGGAAAATACCAGGTTTTCGACACTGACGGCAACCTGATAAAGTCAGGTTACTTTTCTAAAGGGCTAAAAGATGGTGAATGGAAAAAGTGGGATGGAGAGGGAACCCTATTAAAGTTAACACATTGGGATGACGGACTCCTGGATGGTACTTACCTGATCTTCAATGATGACGGAAACATTTCAGAAAAGAAGAATTTCAAAGACGGTGTTCTTCACGGAGATCAATTCAAACTTATTAATGACACTTTGAAGCATACAACCACCTACGATAAAGGAGAAGAAGAAATAGAAGACTCGGAGCCCAACGAAAAGCCACTTTGGAAAAAAGCTCTCTTTAAAGAAAAAACTGACTCGACAACGACTAAAGACAGCATTCCTTGAGAAGTATCTTAAATCTGAAGTTCAAAGCAAACTCTCTCTTCTACGCTTTGGTAATCTTATTATTAAGCGGCATACTGCTTACGGCTTTAATTTATTCAACCTACCTCTTCAGAGTTGAACAGGATCTTTATCAAACCGAAGTGGAGCTGGTCCAAAACTCCAGATCTGGTTTAAAATTCCTCTCGGCTCAAGAGTCTCCTTATTTCGAAGAATGGATTGACCTTTTTCAGGAAGGTGCAGACTCAGTCAAACTGAAAAAATATCCATGGGGTACTTTTTTTATTCTGTCAGCGAGAGCTTCGCAAAACAACCGCTCTCATATCAAGAGCGCAATTGCAGGAAGACAAAACGATAATTCATTTGCAATAGCCTTAAGGTCAAGGAGCTATGATCCTCTCACATTAAGCGGAAGAACAAAAATTGTGGGTGATGTTTATGTGCCAAATAGCCGAGTGGAAAGAGGATATATTGAAGGGCAAAACTTCGTTGGAAACCGTCTTGTTCAGGGCCAGATTATCGACTCAGAGTTTAAAATGGATGAGAATCTGTCGCATCTGAAAGGATTCATTAGCGGTACCTCAATGGAAAAATTCGAATACAGTGATTTTTCAAGCTACATTAAGGATTCTCTTCAAAATTCTTTTGCTACCAACCCAATCATACTTGCATCAAACGATAGCATAAGTATTTATTCCTCTATTTCCGGTTCTATAGCAGTACTATCGCAAACTGCAATTTATGTCAATCCAGACGCTTCTCTCGAGCACACCCTTTTGATTGCACCACGGGTTTACATTGGCAGTAATTTTATGGGAAAAGTTCATGTAGTCGCCTCAGAAATGATTGAAATACAGGAAAGGGCAATTTTGGAATATCCTTCATCTGTTAGTCTTATTAACGAAGACAAAGAACTCAGAACGGAGGTTCACTTCTCGCCTCAGAGCGAGATACGTGGTACAGCAGTTCTACTTTCAGAAAATAAGAGATCTTCCCTAAAAATAGATCGGGCCAAAATTGTAGGGGAAGTGATATCCGATAGCTATGTAGAGTTGAAAGGGACGATTTTTGGGTCAGTTATTGCAAACCATTTTCTACTTGAAACTCCTTCTTCCACTTATGAAGATCATCTTCTGAATGCCACGGTTGATAGTGGGCAACTGCCCGGTCAATTTGTGGGCACAATTGGAAGCCTTGGTTCTTTAAAAATTGCCGATTATGTTGAATAATCAGGTTAAGGCCGCAACACTTCTTGAGACAACAGTCGCCATGGCCATTGTCTTAATTACCCTTTCAACCAGTCTTATTATTTACATAAACCTATATCCCGTAATAGGAATAAATTCTGATCAAAACTGTTTTCAGCTTGCTATCAGCAAGCTTGCAGACATAAAGCAGTCTGGAAATTTTGAAGAAGAAGAAGAAATGATAAATGAAAATCTCCAGATCAGCACAAGAATCTATCCCTACGAAAATGATCTTAAAACCACCTTGAGTGTGATTGAGATTGAAGTCCTTACAAAAGATGGAAATCAATGCAGTTTAATCCGAGAAATTATTTCGAAGTAATGAAGTTAAGAGCATTTTCTATCCTGGAGTTAACCTTCGCACTATTTATCACTGCGATATTGATCTCTTTTGCTTATTACACATGGTCTCTACTGAACTCTCGCATGATTAGATTTTCTTCCGCGCTAAATGAACAGTCTGAGATCAGTCGTCTACACATGATGTTGTACTCGGATATTGACGCTGCAGACAGAATACAATTTTCTACAGAACGACTATTGATTTCTCATAATTACAATGTGGTCACATACTCGTTCAGCGACAATGTAATAGTCCGGAATGCTACTGTTCCAGATACAATCATCAACAGAAACGCATCAGTCAATCTAATAGACCACGACTACGGAGATCAATCTATTCGTATTATATTAGATCCATCTTCAGATCAACCGACAACTTTCTCCTTTTACAAGGAATATGATCCTGAAAAAATCATCAATCACTAACGACCATTGTCAGTAAACCTCAAGGAATATCGGAAGAAAGCCAAGACTGGGAGCAAGGTCCGCAGAAAGGAAAAAACAAGTATCCTTGATCGTGATATTTCAATAAATCTATCGCGATTTGGAGATAAGAAGAAGAAACGGTTGTATTCCGACCTGGCCCTTCTTATCAAGTCGGGACTGGATCTCAGAGCTGCACTAGAAATGGTAGCGGAGGAATTCAAGTCGAAGAAAGATAAAGACCTGGTCCTCGGGATACAAAAAGATGTCGTTGCCGGCCAATCCATCTCGGATGTATTAAAAGAGAATGATGGCTTTGGGGTTTACGAAGTGGAAAGCGTGCGAATTGGTGAAGAAAGCGGTAGGCTGGTCTATACATTCGACTACCTGACGGAATATTTTGACAAACGGATCACATTGAAGCGCCAATTGATGAGAGTACTTGCCTACCCAATGTTCGTAATTTTTGTCAGTGTTGCAGTGATTTATTTCATGCTCAACAACGTGGTTCCGTTATTCTCAGATATCTTTAAAAGATTTGATACTGAATTGCCCACAATCACAAAATGGATCATCTCCATTTCTCAATCTTTTTCATTCTACTTGGGATTCTTCGTAATTTTTGCCATTGCCATGGCTGTATTGATGATCACTCAAAAAAACAAAGTTTGGATGAGAAGATTTGTGGCCAGTGCGCAGCTAAAATTCCCATTCTTTGGAAAACTTGTAAGAAAAATTTATTTGGCTAGATTTTGCCAGAGCATGTATCTTCTAGTCAGCTCAGGTAACCCAATAACCTCGAGCCTGCAGCTTTCACGGGATATGATAAATTTCTACCCAATTGAAGTTGCACTCACACAAATCACAACAGAAGTTGAACAAGGGAAATCACTGCATGCCGGGCTATCTGAGTTCTCAATTTTTGAAAAACGAATGGTTTCACTCATCCGTGTAGGAGAAGAAGTAAATCAACTTGACAAGATCTTCGAAGAACTCTCAGAACAATTCAACAGTGAGGTAGAGCATCAATCATCAATCGTTGGGTCGCTTCTCGAACCGGCTCTCATCATATTCATTGCGCTATTTGTTGGAGTGATTTTAATATCCATGTACCTCCCTCTTTTCGAGCTAAGTAACGTTATTAAATAAATCAGATGAACCCTACCTTGCCTCTCAAATTAACGATAGTCACTTGAAGGCTTGCTACAAATATGAATTCGGCTATGTAAATGTGGACGGTGAGTCTGTCTACCTCACGAATACCGGCAATTGGACTGAAATTGCCCGGCTCTCTACAAAGACGCAACGTTCTCACTCGCGTGACATGAGAAGATATTTTAAGCACACGATTTACCTTGTGGTTATTTCAATTGTTGCTGCGGCTTTCGTGATTTACAATGTCTTTTTTGGGGTTTACAACATGGTCATTCTTATTGGCCTGCCTGTTCTCATCTACTACCTATACCAATACCTCAAAAATGAAATGGGTCCTGCCTTCGCCATTCCGCATCACAAACTTCTTTCGGTAGAAAGCCAAGGAAAATCAACCATCATCACTTACATCGATGGCGAAGGCGATGAAGTGAATGACAAGCTGGTGAAGCTGGAGGAAGAAGGACAAGAAACATTGAAAAAACTCGCTCAGTTGAAATCTGCCGTCCAAACGAAAACAGAATGAAACCCTTCAACTGGATTACTTCTGCGCTCACCATTGTCTTACTGACTGCTCTTTTTTGTTCTGAATATGCAATTCAAACCACCGAAATTGATGTGTACGGCCAGCCCGATGGAATGGGAATAATGTTATTGGTTTATCTCCAGGTCGGAATTTTTATTGCAGCCTCATTTCTTATTCTCATCAACCTATTGCTGCTCTTCAAAAAGCGAAACAGAACGCGGCACACTTTAGTTAACCAGGTTTCACTGATAGTTTTGCTGACTATGTTTTTGGCATTCTGGTTTCGGTAGCCCACTATCCCCACCCACCAATTTTCATTATCTTTCATTGCTAATGAAGTAACCTAAGTTCCAATCTCTGGTCCTACTGTCTCTTCTGAGTTTCCCCGCTCTGGCTCCACTTAATAGCGACCATGAGCCAAAGATGATTCTCGAGGCGATGCTGAGAAATGAAAAGTTCACGAGCACAATAAATTTTTGTCGGGCTGATTCTACTCAACTTATTTTCACAGACACTTCGGAATATCTCATGGATTACAACCGCAAAAAGCTCTGTAATAAAACCATTCAAATTGAAACTGATCTCAATTACGATTATTATGTAAACAGAAGACGTTTGCCGACCGATTCTAACAGGTTTCTTTTTCTACTCGACAACCAAGACGATACTATCTACTTTGAAATCTACGAGCCATGGGGTAATGGACTAGTTGGAGGATACTTTTTGCCCGAAGAAAGCAAGGTCGAAGTAACCGGCAGAGGTAATTTTTGATTAACTTGTCGGTCAACACTTTATCAAACTCACCAAACTCTTTCACTTAAGGGGCCAAAAAAACTAACTGTTATGAAGAAAAGTATTCTAATCTGCCTTGCCTTTCTATTTTCATTGTCTGCTTTTACCCAAAACACACTGGACCTGGAGTTTAATGAAATCTATTACAGCTGCTCTGGAAATGGGCTTCTAATAACGGAGTACTGTGATGGAACTGATGATAACTACCACTTTAGCTGGCAAAAGCAAGTTAGTGATGAGTGGACGGAAGTTGACGCAGATTGCCAATTAAACCTGATCTCTGAAAATTCTCAACCTATGGCTGACACGCTCAATTTAAGGTTGCAGGTCACCTATACTTTCACTGACGATACAACTACATCTGAACCATTCGCATTGGTAGTTTTTCCGCAGTTTGAGTGGGAGTTTGAAATAGGAGATGTCAATGGAGACGCTATGGGATGTGAAATTTCATTCAACGCATGGATCAATTCAAACTCAACAGGTTTCGATACATATGAAATAGCATGGACGAGTGAAAATTTGGATTGGAGCATGACCTCTTCGCTGCAGTTTTGTTTCGACCCCATTTCGTCTGGCAACAATGTGGGATTGGTATACGCGAATGTCTGCGAAGGAGCATACGGTTGTTGTGTGGGTGATACTGCCTTTGTAGTTTTCTCAGACAATGGCAATGGCATTTGGGGAAACGGAGATGAACTGATCTTCCAAAATTCAGCTCCACCGGGTTTCGATGAGGGCTCAACAAATTATGGCGACATAGATGAAAATGGGATTATAGATGCTGCAGACCTCGTTCTCTTTTTAGCAGAATATGGGTGCGAAGGAGATTGCGAAATAGACTTTAACTCTGATGAGCTACTCAATACGGAAGATTTTCTTCTCTTTCTTTCCAACTTCGGAGCAGAAGGCTTTTAATCTTTAGCGAAAGAACCTTCCCTGGTGGAATATGAGTTCTGTGAATAGTTTACCTCCAGACTCGGGGGGAATTTATTTTTCACCTTTCATTTACTTCTACAAGCTTATCTATTTTTTCTCTAATCCTTTGAATTGCTAATGAGAGGTTCAACCTCTCTTTAAAAGATTTAGGTGGTATTTTAATCCAGTAAGTCTTTTCAGGACCTACTACCTTGTACATGAATAAAAAAACAAAGTCAATTGACCCATAGGAAAAACCTGAACATGTTTCGGGCTTTCATAATACATGTGAGTGAATGGTCTTTTCAAAACTAACTCTCCTTTATCCATATAAACGTCATAATGAAAAAAGTTTAACCGAAGGGTAATAACAATAGTTGTAGTTGATTGATTTTTGGCCTTCCATCCAATCGGACTAATTCAAATTGAAATCAGTCTATTTCTTCACTATTCTATGCACTTCGTATGATCCATCGCCTGAGTTCACTCTGAGGCAATAAACACCCGGAGATTCAGGCAGAACCAGATTTAAGTGGCTTTTTCCAAATTTCACCTGCCCTTTATGTATTACTCGTCCGGTAAAATCAACTAGTAGGTAATCCTTTATTTGGGTACCGCATTCCAAGGTGATATCACCAGTGGTTGGATTGGGGTAGATTTTGGAAGAAGTCTGCTCTCTAATCTCATCTACAACAACACCTGAAATATCATAACACTCCGAAACCACAGTGCATCCATCCAGTGTGATGGTGACGGCATAACTACCGTTCTCTGTGGCTACGAAAGACTGATTGGTTTCCCCCTCAATAGGCTGCATTGAATTATTGCAGTCGAGCCATTGGTAATCGGCATCGCTCTCTATTGAAGTCAAAGTATTCGCTTCCTGTGTCAGAAACGTTTCTATATTAATCGGTGTCACTGTTACTGAACTGGTCTCTTGTCCTCCACACTGATCCATCATTGAAAAAACAAAATCCATTTCCTGTAAAGGACTGACGATAGTAGAAAGTGAAGTATCTCCATTACTCCACTGAAAGTCATACACACCAATTCCTGAGGTAATTGTGGGGGTCAACTCAACGTCACCCTCAGAGCAAAAACTCACAGACTCTTCGAGAACGAAGGATGGCGGGACATAGTCAAGAATATTGAATTCTGCATTGAAAAGAGTGTCTACTCCTCCTGTCGAATCTTCATTCCAGACTTGAATGAAGAGAGTCTCAGTTTCTTCAGAGACCATATCATCTAGGGGCTCGATCGTCACAACATCCACACAGGTGGAAGCATCAAGGACTACAAAATCAAGGATTCCTGAGTAGTCTATTCCGTTCACTGATGTGCCTCCAGTGCTGATAAAGATTGTATCGTTCTGATTAGTTTCATTATTGTAGACTGGAAAATTGATATAGCTGCAGCCTTCAATCAAGGTAGAATTCTCAAGAGGGTCAGTAATGTTCGTCAGGTCAGGAATTCCAGAACTAAGGCTATTCCCCTTCAAGAATATCCCAGAATCATATGCGGCATCGTAATTATCAGCGATTGCCAATTTTATATGATAAGTTTCGCCACACTGAAGACCTCCTGCATCAGCCTCCATTACAGTTGTAAAACCGTCAAATTGGATACTGTTTGATGAAGGTGAATCAGGTCCGTTATTAATATAGAACTCACAGTTCACGCAAGGCCCTGTAGTTCCATCCTCTCCATTATTGACGGTTGATATAGACACTGGGGTATCGGTACCAGGAATCAGAGCTATGTTAATACCGTCATTGGAAAAAGGTCCTTCAATTCCTGGTCCACTCAGAAAAAAACCAAACACATCATTGATTGAATTTACATACTCGGGATATTCTTCAGATCCAAAGACAAATTCAAAACTTATGGAATCGCTGGTAGCTACAAAATCAAATTCAAGGACAGCGGCATCATGTAACTCAGAGTTTTCTAGTAACTCGAGGTCCGTATCAGAAGCTTCCAAATATACTCCCCCGACTGTTTCATTGGCTGAGTCATTTGGACCTTCAACAAGACTTACATCACCTGTTACAAGCACTAAACCATCTTCCAGCCCTAGTCCACAGTCTTCACAATTGAAGGAACCAATTTGCTCAGAACCTCCACTGAATTCCAAATTGGAGATTACAACGCCATTGCCCGTGAGGATGTCTACCGCTTGCTCAGGCGTGACATCACTGTTAGTTGTTAATTGTGCGACAACGATTTGTGAGAACAAAGTGAAAAACGAGGCAAATAGGAGTTTTCTACAATTTAAAATTCTAGTCATGGTAAGTTTAATAAAGGTATAAAAGAGGAGCAAATATAGGGTTTACGAGCAAATGAATCTTCAACAATAAAATCTCGAACTTTATAACTTAGAAACCTATTCAAGCTTGCAAGACTGGAAAACAACACACAGAAAATTCAGTACCTGTAGCGCAATCAGCCCCTTCTCCACCCACCATTTTTCTTTACCTTTCATCACTCACTAAAAGCGATTTTCAAATGTGCGGGCGATACGTTACCATCAGCAAAGTTGAAAGCATCGAAAAGCGGTTCAAGATCACTATCCCGGAGCCAAAGAAACACGTGCCCAACCCTAACCTGGGACCTGGACAAACCGGACTGGTAATTACCCAGGAAGAGCCCAAAACGGGTCAGTTTTTCAATTTTGGCCTCACTCCTTTTTGGGCTAAAAAAAGAATGTATCTCTTTAACGCTCGCAGTGAGGGCGACCTCAACAAAGAGAACGATCCCCAATTTTCCGGGGCAAAGGGTATCATCAAAAAACCGGCTTTCCGAAAGCCTATTCGCTCGCAACGCTGCCTGGTGGTTGCTGATGCTTTCATCGAAGGACCAGAAAAAGAAAAGTTGAGCAAGCCTTATGTGGTTTACCTGAAAAACAACCAACGGCCATTTGCCTTTGCCGGCCTCTACGATCAGTGGGTAGACAAAGAAACCGGTGAGATCTCCAATGGATTCTCAATCATCACAACCACTGCCAATCGGGTTTTGCAAAAGGTCGGACACCACCGCAGTCCGGTGATTTTAAAACCGGAAGACGAAAACCTCTGGCTCGATCCCGAAGCTGCGTTAAATGAAATCACATCACTTCTCAATCCCTACCCTGCAGATGAAATGAACGCCTACCCGATTTCTCAAGACATCAAAAACCCGCGAAATCACGAAATGTCATTGCTGCAGCCAGTGGGTCAGCGCGTTGAAAAAGAATACGACTATTCAGTTGAAGAAATGCTCCAACTCTGGGGAATGGGCGAAAGCCCAGCAAGACAAAGGAGAAAGGATGAGTAGGTGGTTAGGTATTTTGGTAATTGGTAGATTTAGTAAGCGAAGATTATTTGAGGTAGGCTCAAAATATTACACTTCGAAGTAAATAAATTGATGATACAGAAAGAACACAATCAACGAAAAGCAGAGATGAGGAAAAACAACGTGAAGGACAGAAGAAAGAGGCTTTTTCCAAAACATGCTTTGATCATATTAATGTTTTCATTCTTATTTACTTCACAGTCAATGTGTCAAAGAAGCAATGCCCATGGACCATTGACGATTGAGTTTGAATATTTATCAAGTGTACTTTCTGAAGAGGCAAAATCGAGAATTATCGACTTCACTGAATTCTTTATGGATCAAGATGGCCTAGTATTGGTGTTAGTAAATAGCTGTATTTGGGAACATGAAATTGACCCCATGATTGGGTGGAGAAGAGCACAAATAATCAGAGATTTTATCTTAGCTAAACATAAAGGTTACTCATCAGACGATATTGCTGTGATCCACAGAACCCTTGAGGAAACCTATGGCGAAAAGAATCTATCGCGTATCAGAGAAAATTCGAATCGTGTTGACATTTCTGATGTTAGTAAATCTATCAAAGAGGATGATTGCAATACTCTCGCACTTGAAATGCAGTTTCTTTTAAGATAAAGTGAAAAAGTAGAGCAATGGAAAGTAAATCACTATCCCTATTATTTTTAGCATTTCTGCTGCCTTTTGGTCTTTTCTGTCAAGATCTGGTATTCGAAAATAATGGGCCTATTCGCATCTTTCTTGACCAACCCTCATCGTGTAATTATCGTGTACTAAACAATAACGAAATAGACTCAATTGCAAACGACTTAAAGTTCCGTACTTCTCAACTACCTGAAAATTACAGTTATTCTTATGTGTTAACCATCGTAACTAGTGACTCATTAAAAACAGGTTGTTTTAACGAGCTCTGGATCTATGCGGGAGGTATAGTTGATCGGATGCAAAAACTACATGACTTGAGTCTACAAGTAGAAGCTCTTTCAGTTAAGCCATATTTTACTTATCGAGAACCACCCTATCTAAGTATTAATGGCTTAATTCTGTGCACCGGGAAAAGTGAGTAGGTTTATTGTTGTAGAAGGATCTAGAAGGAAAGAAACTAACCCAAACAACTCTAAACCTCCACCGTCACCTTATACCCCGCATGCGATCGCATGTTGATCACGGTGTTGTCTCCAAAAATAAGGTACTGGCCTTTGATTCCGATGAGTCTTTGTTCGATTACCGGCACCTTGTCGAGCTTTACCGATTTCACCTTTTTGGGATACTCTAAAACCGGATACTTTATTTCGGTGATCTCGTCTTCCATCACCACAAAATCGTGGTACTCTTCGGGCATGAAATCCAGCAAGTGCTCCTTAGTTTCCGTCAATGACATTTCATTGGTGAATTTGTTGGTCAGCATCTGCCGCCAGTTGGTTTTGTCGGCAATGTGTTGTTTCATCTCCACTTCTATCAATCCAGCCAATTGTCGGTACGGAACCTCCGCAAGCAACAGCGCTTCCACAGCTCCCTGGTCGATCCAGCGGTAGGGAATATTCGTCTCGCGGGTAACTCCCACTTTCACTCCTCCGGTAAGCGAGAGATAAACCACATGCGGTTGGTTGTGATGTTTCTCCTCCCACTCCTTGTCTCTTAGCGCTATCCCTTCGTGGATACGACTGAGCTCAGGATGGATAATGCTTTCAGCTGCCTGAGGAGCGGTCTTGAAAGCTTCCCACGACATCCCTTCTCCAAACGTCTTCTTGATCTTCTTACCGGTAACCACACAGTTGATCTGCCCCTGGAAACGTAAACTGATTTCCTTGCCGATCAATTCGTTCATTTCCACAACCTCATCTTCCTCTAGCACATCGTAAAGTGGCAGTCTGTATTGCACTTCGTCTTCGAGTGAGGTGCGCATCTTGCGAATGTTACCGGTCTTTTCCATTATCCAAAATTGATTTTGATCATTGCAGGCAAACTTACGAACTATCAAATTTGTTTAATCAAAAGAAACAGCCGAGTTCCCGTTGACATTTCCATAACGAATTCGGGATTCGAGTGTGACTTAAATCACGGAACTTTGCAACAGAATTAAAGAACTTTGCACGAATATGAATGCACTAGATAAATTGATTGAGGCCGGTTACGAGTCGGCATTGTCTTACTCCGAATATTGCCAGCTAATTGACAAACTTCACAACGAAGAAAAAACGACTGGCGCGGTTCAATCGGATGTGCTGCTCGAATACAGCAAATTGAATAAGCACCGCATGGATCGCATCGGGAGGAATGTCAAAATTTACGATGAGACTCAAGACATTTTAGATTCGATCGATGAGCCACTCACCTGGATTTTGATCACCGAAGCGTGGTGTGGCGATGCCGCTCAGAGCCTGCCTGTTATAAATGCAATGGCAGAAGCTTCGGACAAAATCAATTTGAAACTCGTTTTACGGGACGATCATCCTGAGCTTATGGACATGTTTTTGACCAATGGAGGAAAATCAATTCCGAAACTGATTTGTGTGAGTAACGAGGACGAATTGCTTTTCACCTGGGGACCTCGTCCAGAGGTTTTGCAGCAAAAAGTGAAGAACTATAAAGCACAGTCAGAGCCCAAACCTGAGTATTCGGAATTTGTGAAGGATCTTCAAAAGTGGTATGCCAAAGACAAAGCAAAGAGCATTCAGTCGGAAATTGCCGACCTCATCAAAAATGAAGTAACTATAGGTGCTGCAAATTAAAATCAAACAAAATGAAATCTAATTTTTCAGAAATAATCAAAGGTGACAAACCCGTACTTATCGACTTTTACGCTGATTGGTGCCAGCCTTGCAAAATGCAGGCTCCAATTTTAAAAGAGCTCAAATCGAAATTGGGCGATGACGTGAAGATTGTGAAAATTGACACGGAGAAGAATCAGCAGCTGGCGGTAAAGTATCAGGTGAGAAGTATTCCCACTCTCATGATTTTCATGAATGGAGAAGTGAAATGGAGAAAGTCCGGAGTTGCTCAGGCGGGCGAGTTGGAGCAGGTCATTAATGGCTTGAAGTCTGAGGCGCAAGGATGAATTATGGATGATCAATTACGAATTACGAGTTTTTGACCATCCCTGGATATGGTTGACCGATTTGGAAGTTTACTGCCAAAAAGGCTTTACGACAGCGTAAAGAGAAAACATGAAGAGAGTTCAGGTTTTAAGGTGCATTAAGGACGCTTAATTAACCTTAATGAAACCCCTTAATTTCTTAATGTTTCAAAAACATAGCGGCAAACATTGCACCTTATGCGGCTTGGCGAGAAAGTTATCTCTCCAGATCGAGCTCAAAAAGAATTTCCCTGCAAGTGTTGTGGTCTCCCAGATGGCACAGAGCCAGTTTGTCGAATGAATAAACCTCTTGCTTCATCTGATACTCCGACTCGCCATATCCAAGCGTAATGTGCGGATCGAAGTTGATTCCAGTATGTTCAGCCAGAAAAGAACGCGCATAATTCACCGTGCCCTCACCTGCCCGACCTTTGTAAAACATACTCTCTTCCGGTGCCTTCTTTTGAAAATCCCGCATGGTGGAAACTGACTGCTCGTGCAGCTTCATCAACTCGTCACTGCGCTCAAACTTCAGGTGGCAGAGCGCTTTCTGTCGGTGATGCAGACTTACCACTCCGTTCTGTTTCAGTTTTATACCCGTGAAAAGAGCTGACATTTTTTCCCACAATTCTGGCAGTAGTTCCTGATCCACGGCTGCCATCGCCAGGGTGAGATGCGGCAGACAACCCGATCGAAAATCAATACCGTCTTTTTCAAGACGATCATTTATTTCCAGCAGTTCCTGTTTCAAGTTTTCGGATGGCAAAAGTACCAGGTCTATGGCTTTGGTCATGTGTCAAAATTACATTGATCACTGCAAACATTTCAACCTGCACTTGAACTTTTGACAGTATTGCCAGCTATCTTTCGATTTATCGTCATTGTAGGCCAGTCAGGCGAATGCTTAACAATTATTAAGAACGCCAACTGATCAAATCGGGAATCTCTGGCGTTAAATTTGAAAGTCGCACATCGACAAACTGAATTAAAGGACTAAATAAAACGAGATAAAAAATGAAACGATTTCTCAGTGCATTTCTAATTGCAACCCTGGGTGGATTTGTCGCCCTGGGTACTTACAAGCTCTACCTCGAGCCTGAAACTACAACACTACAACAATCGCCATTCACTTCACAGCAAGTGAAATATGTAAACATGCCTAATGTAACTCCTCCAGAAGGAAGTTCGGATGATTTTGTGATGGCAGCCGAAAGATCGGTTAATGCTGTGGTTCACGTAAAAACAGAACAGGAAGTTCAAAACGTTTATAATCCATGGGCAGAATTTTTTGGACAAAGCCGTGGAAGCAGCGAACCACACGTTCAGCGAGGTTCTGGCTCAGGAGTGATTATTTCCGAGGACGGTTACATCACTACCAACAACCACGTAATTGACGGTGCTGACCGCATCAAGGTAATTTTGAACAACAACAGATCTTACGATGCCACCTTGGTAGGTCACGATCCGGCCACAGATTTGGCAGTTCTAAAAATTGACGAAGCCAACCTACCAACCATTGCGTTTGGAACTTCCGACAACGTTAAAGTTGGCGAATGGGTATTGGCAGTCGGTAATCCTTTTGAGTTGACATCTACTGTTACCGCTGGAATTGTGAGCGCAAAAGCGAGAAATATCAATCTCTTGCGCTACGATCAAAATGAAGAGGTTTTCCCGATTGAGTCATTCATACAAACGGACGCAGCAGTGAATCCAGGCAACAGCGGTGGAGCACTTGTCAACACCAGAGGAGAGTTGATCGGAATAAACACAGCCATCGCCTCCAGAACGGGCTCGTACTCTGGCTACTCTTTCGCCATTCCTTCGAGCATCGTTAAGAAAGTCGCCAACGACATTATCGAATATGGAAATGTTCAGCGCGGCTATATCGGTGTAAAAATTAGCGAGGTGAATGAAGAAGTTGCCGAAGAATCTGGACTCAATGCCATTCGCGGAGTATATGTGAACGGTCTCATGGCAGATGGCGCTGCGGCTCTTGCGGGAATCGAAGAAGGAGACATCATTCTTTCTGTCAATGAAAGAAATGTGAATTCTGTTCCTTCGCTTCAAGAGCAAGTTAGTAAGTATCGTCCAGGAGACAAAGTGAATGTCACCGTTTGGAGAGATGGAAAAACCAAGGATCTCGATCTCACATTGAGAAACAGCTCAGGAACTACTGCCATTGTTGAAAAAGCTGAAGCTTACGAAATCGAGAAGCTGGGAGCTTCATTTTCTGAAGTATCTGCAGACCTCAAAGGTAAACTCAACATTTCTGGAGGGGCAAAAATCGAGAGTCTCGGTGAAGGCAAGTTCAAGAACATAGGAATCAAAGAAGGTTTCATTATCACGAGCATCGACAGAAATAAGATCGAATCTCCCGAGGATCTTGAGAAAGTACTCAGCTCTAAATCTGGTGGAGTACTTATCGAAGGTGTTTATCCAAATGGAACAAAAGCTTACTACGGATTCGGATTGTAATTTCTGAATGTAGAGTTAAGTAGATTAGTACACAAAAAAGTCCAGGCGGCATCTGCTTCCTGGACTTTTTCTTTTCCCTAAATCAAAACAACAAAAACACTTAACCATGAATTTGAACCAAAACCTCTATTCAAAAATGCCATTAAAAAAGGTCCTCCTTTTGGGAAGACCTTTTCCTATCGCACTTTGGTTAAGATAAAGTATTTAGACTGTTATTTCTTAATTGTCGCATAGCAAAACTGACTTCCCGACTTAGGAATGCAGCAGCAACATATTGTGGTCACTAAGATTGCTATGGTTTGGATAAGTATCATCAGTCGGTTTAGATTGTATCAAATATAGATACTTTCTTCGAATACTCCAAATCCATCGATGAATTTTATTTATTGATCGTTGAAATTAAAAGACACGAGAATTGACAAGCATCATTCGAGACTCCAACTTCTATCCTCCTTTTTACCTTTCCTATTCCATTTTAACTGGCTATTTTTGCAGCGCAAAACACTAGCCGAAATGAGCACAATTTTAGCAGTGATTATTGCCGAAAAGGAAAATCAACTAAGTTCATTAAAGTACAAATGTCACAAAACGCACTCCACGCAGAGACATACAGCAACGAGCTAAAAGTGTATGTCAACCAAGAAAAAGCAGCTGTAGACCTGATCCACTCGATCGGAACACTACTTTTCGAGAAATCAATTGAGTTGGTGCTCTTCCGCAACCACCTCGTTGACAAAAGCATCTCCGATATTTTACGCTACCACCGATACGCTGCAGAAGTAGTGGGCAAACCCATCAGTGTTTTCGATACTGCCGAGCTGGCCCGTGAAATCTTTAAAATGGACTTGGCTCCTGCCAAAATCGATATTGGCCGTCTTGCTGATGAGTGGCTTCAGGAGAGAGACAACTTTGAAACTCACCGCGATTTTCTAGATCATCATCTCGGTGAATTTAGCACCCGCGACAACCGTCCGCCAGAACCGCGCGATGTAATCCTTTTTGGATTTGGACGAATTGGCCGACTTGCTGCCAGAGAGCTTATTAAACAAGCCGGAAAAGGTCAGCAGCTTCGTCTACGCGCTATCGTAACCCGAACTGTAGACGAAAAACAATTGAAGAAACGTGCCGCTCTTTTGGCGAACGACTCTGTTCACGGTCGTTTCCCTGGTACGATCGATATCGACTACAACGACAGCGCGCTCATCATCAACGGTCAACGTGTACAGATGATTGGCGCCAACGACCCGTCCAGCATCGACTATGAGTCTTTCGGTATTTCAAATGCGGTATTGATCGACAACACTGGCGCGTTTACAGACAAAGAGTCGCTTTCGATCCACCTGAAAGCCAACGGTGTTGAGCGAGTGATTCTCACTGCTCCTGGAAAAGGAATTCCGAACGTTGTTTACGGAATCAATCAGAAGCAACTCGATATCGAGAACGATAAAGTTATTTGCGCGGCTTCTTGCACAACCAACGCTATTGTTCCGGTACTCCACGTAATCGAAGAAAACCTCGGTATCGAAAAAGGACACATCGAAACAGTGCACGCTTATACCAACGACCAAAACTTGTTGGACAACATGCACAAGAAAGAGCGTAGAGGTCGTTCTGCTGCGATCAACATGGTAATTACCGAAACTGGAGCCGGAAAAGCAGTTACAAAAGTGATTCCATCGCTCGAAGGAAAATTAACTGCCAACGCGGTTCGTGTTCCTGTACCGAATGGTTCTTTGGCAATCATGCACTTGTCTGTGAACAAAAAAACCACCAGAGAAGAGATCCTCGAAATGGTGAAAAAATCGGCCATGAGCGGAGACCTGGTGAACCAGATTTTCTACTCGATCAACGAAGAGCTCGTATCAAACGACATCATCGGAAACGAGTGCTGCTCTGTGTTTGACAGTCCTGCAACCATCGTAGCAGACAGCGGAAAAGACATTGTACTTTACGCCTGGTACGACAACGAATTTGGATACACCAAACAAGTTATTCGCCTCGCGAAATACGTTGCAAACGTTAGAAGAAACATCTACTACTAAGTAGAGCATCAAATATTTGAAAAGCCTTCTCAGCAACTTTTAGCCTGAGAAGGCTTTTTCATTTTAAGTTTCTACAAACTTTTCGTCAACTCGAAATGTTTAGATTAGTATTGAATATGAATACTGATCTCGAAAACCTTCCGCTTTTTCCTCTCAGCCTTTTTCTCCTACCAGGAGAACAGACTCACCTACACATTTTTGAGCCTCGCTACAGAGAGCTGGTGCAACGGGTGAAGTCGAGTGACGACCAACTTTTCGGAATTCCGTATTTCGTAAAACACAACCACAAGCTAGGTTCGCTAGTGAAATTGGTGGATGTAGTCAAGGAATATCCAAGTGGTGAAAAAGACATTCTCGTGGAGGGAGTTGCAATTTTTGAACTGAAAGGCTACAATCGCAAGAGTCAAGACCGACCTTTTCCATCGGGAAAGGTAAAAATCAGAGATCACTACAAAACGTGGATGGCCGATCGCTGTGTGAAAAGAGAGTTTACAAAGCTCAAAAAAGCCTTTGACCAGCCGATCGTTTCCGATTCGGAGGATTTGAAAATTCCGATACTCACTGTTCTGGCATTTCTAAATCTTAGCAGCTCGGACAAATACAACTTTCTCAGCGGAAACGACTTTCCGCGACAGGAAGAGCAACTGCTGAACATGATCAAGTTTACGAGATTAATCGCACAGCAGGAAAGGCGCAAGGAATTCAACTTCTACATGAATTAAATAAAAAAGAGGCGCTTCGATGGGGACCGAAACACCTCTCTTTTTAATTGAACCACAAAAACCTGGAAGTTTAGACTTCCATTCTGTTGAAATTGAATTGCAACATCCAGGCCACACCGACCAAAGCCAGTAGCGACAGTAGATACAGCGACTGAGGAGCAAATCCTCCTCCACCTGACCCATCATTGTCTGATGGCGAAACAACGGGAGTGCTTTCTTCTTTTATCCGATTCGAAAACTCTTTCACGTAATTTTCTCCGTATTTGTCTTTCCAGCCGGTAAGAGCCACCAACTCATCCATTTCTTTTTTGCGTCTGCGCTCCAGTTCTTTGAGATAGGCCTGCCCTTCGTCACAGCTAAAGTCACCTTTGGCCGGGTGAGTAATCACATAGCGTCCCTGGAAGCGCTCTGAGTTTGGCGTTTCCTGAAAGAAAAGATCTTGAGGAAAGTCGTTACGTGTGTAGCGCACATGAAGTCTGGTAAAGAAAACCTGACTCGAACGGTTCATTCCAGAAACCCAGTCTACACCAGCTTTTTGAAATTCGGTAAAAACAGGCGGAGGCGAAACGCAAGGGTCGCACTTTACTCCAGCTGAGGGGCTCACATCCCAGGCATATTCCACAAACACTGCATTTTCGTTCTCTTCGTGGTAGGCGTTTTTGAACAGGTCACGGTAAAAATCCTGAAACTTTGGCTCCACAAAAAGAGGAATGTTTCTGTTTGAGGGAACCTCAACCGTTCTGTAGTTGGTACTTTCCACTCGGCCGTTTTTCGTGAAGAAATACATCAGCATGTCCTGGCTGCCTTTAGAGTTCGCCATTCCGAGACGAAGGGGCAGCATAAATCGATTGTCTTCGAAGCTGATCTGAATTGGGCTGAGGTACTCGAATCCGCTTTGATTGTACTTCTCAAGGTTTACCTTCACCACGAAAAATTTCATTTTAGAGCGTATGTAAGGTTGCAAAACCTCCTCCGCCTGGTTGGGGATTTTGTAGCCGTTGTCGATTAACCAGCGTTTTAAACCGTCTGACTCTTTAGCAGAAAGAATGAGGATGTCGTACTCTCCCACTTCGTATTCCGCTTCGATGGTGACCTGGTAGTCATCTTCAACAGCCATATTCATGGACAACGATTCCGTGACGCTTTCTGCGCGTGCCAAATCCTTCTGTACCATCACTTCTTCGTAAACCGGTTGACAGGGGTTTTGGTCGTAGTACTCCACAATCCGCGGAGCTGAGTAGTCGTGGAGCTTTTCGAAAATTCCGCGGTCTACAACTTTGATGTCTTGCTCCTCGAGCACAACCGGCACAGGCACTACCATGGCGAAGTCTTTCACTTCTCCATCAAAATCGTTGCTCATGGTGATGGTCGATTTTTTACCATCGCGGACGTAAATCACTTCCGACTTGTTGTTAAACAAATTGGCATCTGTCTTGGCTACGTAAAACCCGCAAAAGGCGTAGGTTTCGGTAACACCGAGCGAAGCCAACAGGATTATTAAAAATTTTACTGCTTTCATAACTCTTGTGTTTTTAATTATCAATTACCACTGAAATGGTTTGTGTTTGAAAAAGCGATCGAAAAGCACCGTGAGCGGTGCAATGAAAAAGAGCACCCAAATGGGAGCTGTGTGAAAGTAGAGCCAGTTGGAAACCACAAACGTGGCAACACCAATCAGCATCGACCAGATTATTCTGGCTACAGGAGCGTTGGGGGTAGTTTTCGGATCGGTGATCATAAAAAAGGCGAACAGCAACAGCGATCCGTTTTGCATTTTGTGGAGCCACACTTCTGGCTCCCAGCCGAGGTAAAGAACCGTTCGGCAAAAGTCGAGAGCGGCAAAAGTGATGAGGAATCCAAGGCTTGTATCCACTCGACCCACCTTGAACAGAACCACCAATCCGAGAATTCCGATTAGGAAAAGTAGAATGATGCTACTTCCCCACTGTCCCGGAGAAATCCAGGCATCGTTGGTCAGCGTGATGGCTGCAATAATCCCGATGTTAGCCGGATTAAAAAGATGCTTTCCACGGACCCTAATGAGAAACTTGCTGCCGATGGCAACGGCTGCGGCAATTGCCAAAGCCCAGTGCGAATCCGCTTTCAAAAGCAGGCAAAGCCCAAGGCAAGTGATCATTCCACTTTTGAGCCCGTGCATTGGAGCTTTTACTAAATAAAGCGCCAGGGCTTGCACGGCCATTCCCACAGCAAAGATCACGGTGAACTTGGTGAGCCCTACATTCCAACCGAGGTTGAAGATGCCGTAGATCAAAAAAAGCGACAAGTAGAGAATCTGAAAATGTCTACCATCTTTGGTAAACCAGCCCGTAAAATCTCGAATGGAGAAGATAGGTCTGAGTAGCGAGATGTTTTCTATTCCGGTCATAAGCTCCTGAATTTGGAGAGCTGTACACGGAACTTTCGAATCGGTTCAAAATAAAAAAAGAGAGGGGCGATTTGCGAAAGCAAATCGCCCCTCCCGGAACTGGTTTAAAGCTAAATTATAGTAGTAAACCTATCAGTCTCCTCGGGTGGATCTTGATGGTTGATTATACTGCCAGCGGTAGGTTTTTGTTACTTAATCCTCTCTCGATTTAGTTGCGAAAACCACAATCTTCTGATCTTTAAACAGAAACAATTTTAAACGCAGTCATTTTGTTGCTCCCAATTGAATTACATTAGATTTGTTGATGAGCAAATCTGCTGTTGAGCAGTGGCAAAATCGGACTCCGGAGAATTTTGGAGCTCTCGTCTTTGAAAACAATTTTGGAAAAAACGCTTTTAAACTAATCAGTAAAAGAGATAAAATCATGAAATCACTGCTTGTTCTTTTCGCTTTACTTTTTACGATGCAATCTTTCGCTCAGGAAGATTATCAGCTTATCACCGAAGAAGATGGAGTTGAAGTTTACGCCAAAATTGGACGTGAAAAATGGCTTGACAAAGACAGTCCGAAGATTTTAATGATCTGGGTAAAAAACACATCTGATGAAGACGTGATCTACGAAGTAGGTGCCGAGTTCTTTTTCAAAATGGCTCTTCAGGAGACATTCCCACCGCAAGAATTTTGCGTGAATGCTGGAAGGAGCAAAAAAGGGAAATTAGATGGAATTTATTTCAAGTCTTGTGACCTGACTAATGAGCAGATACTCGGTGAAAATTTCGACTATGAAGTTCTTTTCGAAATCAAAGAAAAAGGAGTCGATTGCTCATCTTACTCAAAAGAATAATTATCGCGGCATCTCTTCCAGCAATTCTTCAAGATGCAAATACATGCTGTCTGCAGAGATTTCTTTGTAAGAAGCTGGGATTTCAAATTGCTCGTCTGACACTTCCTTAAAAATAATTTCTCGGGCAGTTAAAGTCATGCGCATTCCCCATTGCTCGAGTTCATACTTTAGCAGAACTCCTTCTGCACCGGCAAAAGGTGTGTACCAGTTTGGGTTTTCAACTTCAATTTCTTCAGTTGTCAAAACCTCTACTCGCTCTTTACCATCATCTGTCAAAATTTTGTAGCTGCGACAGTCCATTTCCAGATGTTCAGATGAGCCGGTCTCTTCGAGATTGTGCTGAGTTGGTGTGATAAATTCGGCTACCTGCTCTTCGTTGAGTTCGCAACTAATTTTATCCCCGAAGCTATTGAGCAGTTGCCAGTAGCTTTTCTTCTTTGTGTCAACAACAATTTCTGAACTCACTAACCCTCCTATCGACTCCAGTTTTCCGCGGAGTTTGTTGTCCTTAAAAGACATTTTCATCTCGGAGGGGTAAACGTTCAAAAGGATACTTTTTTCCTGATCTGGAAAATTTACATCGTAAATGATTTCGCCCTCTGTGTGAGCTGCATTTTTATCAATGTACTTACAGCCGGGAGTGGAAGCCACCAGAATTGTGAAAAGGGCCACAGCCCCAATGCGAGAGATATAGGATAAAATGTTAGTCATTCAATTTAATTGGCGAACGCAGTTTACGTCCTTTTGATCAGGGTTTTACGCATCGCAAAATTCAACAAAAATTGAACTTCCCAAAACGATTTACCCGATTTATAACTGTTTGCATTCATCAAAGTCACTCTACCCCTTACCCGTTTGACAAACACAGAGTTTCAGCAAAGTGAATATTTCTTTTCGGAACCTCGCAGAAACTGTAAATTTGCACGCTGCTAAACGATCATTTTTGGGATATGATTCAATTGAATGTAAAAGATGAATTTTCGCCACTCAGAGAAGTGGTTTTGGGTACTCCCCGGAGTTTGGGTGATGTGCCGAAGCTCGAAGAAGCTTACGATCCCAAATCCAAGGAACACATCCTTAAAGGCACTTATCCTGGTGAAGACGACATTCGTAAGGAAATGTCTGCTTTCAATGAAGTTTTGGTGAAATACGGGGTAAAGGTTTATAGACCTGAAGTAATCAACAACTACAATCAAATTTTTGCGCGCGACATTGCATTTGTGATTGACGACAAGTTTGTGATCACCAACATGCTTGAAGATCGCCAGAGAGAAATCGAAGCACTGGATCATGTTTTAAAAGACATTCCGGATTCTCAAATTTTGAGAATGCCCGAAGACGCCAAGCTAGAAGGTGGCGACATCATGCCTTTGGAAGGTCATATCTTTTTGGGATACTCCAAAAAAGAAGACTTCGAAAAGTACACAGTGGCCCGAACAAATGAAGAAGGTCTTGAGTTCGTGAAGAAAACATTCCCAAACAGAAAGGTAGTTGGATTTGAGCTGAGAAAAAGTGATACCGATCCCAGAGACAATGCGCTTCACCTCGATTGCTGCTTTCAACCATTGGGAAGAGGATTTTGTATTTTGTATCCTGGAGGGTTCAAGAATCAGGATGATGTAGAATTCATTCGCAGATTCTTCGGCACAGATAAATGCATTGAGATCAATAGAGAGGAAATGTATCAGATGAACTCCAACGTTTTCTCAATCAGTCCTGAGGTCGTGGTATCGGAAAAGGGTTTCACAAGACTTAACTCCGTGCTGAGAGAAAATGGATTCACAGTAGAGGAAATTCCCTATGCAGAAACAGCCAAAATGGAAGGATTACTCCGTTGCTCCACCTTGCCACTAGTTCGCGACAACAACTAAGAATTTTATTAAAGCCATGACAAAACAGTCAGTTTCAAGAATCTTGATGATTCGTCCGGTCAACTTTCACTACAACGCCCAAACGGCAAAAAATAATTACTATCAGAAAGTTCTGGACGACCTAACTCCTAAGAAGGCACAGGAAAACGCGCAGCGGGAGTTTGATGAGTTCGTGCAAATTCTCACTGATAAAGGCGTGCAGGTGCTTGTTGTGGAAGACACTTATTCGCCTGACACTCCAGATTCAATTTTTCCAAATAACTGGGTAACTTTTCACGAAGATGGCCGCATTGGCCTCTACCCTATGTTTGCCGAAAACCGCAGAGCAGAGAGAAGAGAGGAAATTTTTGAGTTTGTGAGAAACGAATGGGGACTGCAAGTGAATGAAATTGTGGACTTCACTGAATTTGAAGATCACGATAAATTTCTGGAAGGAACCGGTAGCATGGTGCTCGATCGAGAAAACAAAATTGCCTACGCTGCCCTTTCTCTGCGCACAGATGAGCAGGCACTTTTTCACTTTTGTGAAGAATTTGACTATCAACCCATTTCGTTTACCGCCAACCAAACTGTGGATGGTGAACGCATGCCCATTTACCACACTAATGTGATGATGTGCATTGCAAGCAAATTTGCGGTGATTTGCACAGACAGCATTGACGATGAAAAGGAGCGCAAAAAAGTGATCGACTCTCTTGAAGCTTCCGGAAAAGAAATAATCGCGATCACTGAAGAGCAGAAAAACCGATTTGCAGGAAACATGCTCGAGGTGCTCAACGAAGAGGGCAACCCTCTCCTGGTTATGTCTAGTTCGGCTTACCACTCACTTACTTCTGAGCAAATTGAAACGATCGAAAAATACTGCCCGATCGTCCACAGCTCGCTCGATACTATTGAAGCACTCGGTGGAGGTAGCGCTCGCTGCATGATGGCCGAAGTGTTTTTGCCAAAAATCTAAATCAGAAAAAATCCTTTGCGATGAATATCGAACAAGTCCTTACAGAAACAACCAAAAAAGCTGTCAAGGAGCTCTATGGCACTGACGCTGAAGAAGCTCAAATTCAGATTCAGGGCACTAGAAAAGAGTTCGAAGGCGATTTTACCCTTGTGGTTTTTCCTTTCGTCAAAATAGCCCGTAAGGCACCTGAAAAAGCAGCTCAGGAACTTGGTGAATACTTCGAAAAGTCGCTCGATCTGATTACGAGCTTCAACGTAGTGAAGGGATTTTTGAACTTGAGTATCAGCGATGACTACTGGAAGCAGTTTCTTTCAGAATCTCTCGGAGACGAAAAATTTGGCTACAGCCCCGAGTTGAGCAAGTCGCAGGTGATGGTGGAATACTCCTCGCCCAACACAAACAAGCCTCTACACCTCGGCCACCTGAGAAATAATTTTCTCGGGTTTTCAGTTGCCGAAATTCTAAAAGCTTATGGACACGATGTGGTCCGCGTTCAAATCATCAATGACCGCGGCATTCATATCTGCAAGTCGATGGTGGCATGGCTAAAGTTTGGCGAAGGCGAAACTCCAGAGACGTCAGGAACCAAAGGGGATAAACTCGTTGGGAAATACTATGTCCTGTTCGACAAGCAATATAAAAAAGAAGTCGCGGAGCTCGTGGAAGAAGGCATGAGCGAAGACGAGGCAAAGCAAGAAGCCCCAATCCAGGTGGAAGCGCGCGAGATGCTTTTGAAATGGGAGAAGCGCGATCCTGAGGTAATGAATCTTTGGAATAAAATGAACGGCTGGGTTTACAAAGGCTTTGAGAAGACTTACACCGAAATGGGTGTGGAGTTCGACAAGCTTTACTACGAATCAGACACTTACCTTCTCGGTCGTGATGAGGTGCTAAAAGGCCTCGATCAGGGAGTTTTGTTTAAGAAGGAAGACGGATCAGTTTGGTGCGACCTCACTCCGGACGGACTCGATGAAAAACTCGTTTTGCGCAAAGACGGCACGGCCGTTTACATGACTCAGGACATCGGTACGGCAATTTTGCGTTTCCGCGACTACCCAAATCTCGAGAAGCAGATTTACACTGTAGGAAATGAACAGGAGTACCATTTCAAAGTACTCTTCCACATTCTGGAGAAGCTCGGGTTTGAGAGAGCTCTTAACAACTATCACCTGAGCTACGGAATGGTAGAACTGCCTGAAGGAAAAATGAAATCTCGCGAGGGAACTGTAGTTGACGCTGACGATTTGCTGGAAGAAATGAAAGAAACTGCCAAGAAGATTGCCGATGAACAAGGCAAGCTCGATGGCATCGAAGAGGAGGAAAAGGAAGAGCTCTACAAGGTGATCGGATACGGTGCTCTCAAATACTTCCTATTGCGTGTAGATCCAAAGAAAAACATGCTCTTCAATCCGCTCGACTCGGTTGACTTTGCCGGAAACACGGGGCCGTTTATTCAATATGGCTATGTGAGAACTCGCGCTGTGCTTCGCAAATGGGACGCACAAACTCCAGAAAACTTCGGCAACCTGGAAGAGCTTCCTGAAACTGAGAAAAACCTCATCAAAAAAATTCACTCTTTCCCAGCAGCTTTAGCTGAAGCGGCCAACTCGATGAACCCATCTCATTTGGCAAACTTCACTTTTGATCTTGTGAAGGACTACAATGCGTTTTACCAGAGCAATCCGATTTTGCATGAGCAAGACGAGGAGTTGAAAAAACTCCGAATTGGCATCACAGAAAAAGTAGGTCAGGTGATCAAAGCAGCAATGAAACTGCTTGGAATCCACATGCCGGAAAGAATGTAGATTCCAGAGGTCTCTAAGGAAAAAGGCGCTTGTGCATCCATTTTTTCTCCGAAGTTAGGCGGTAGTCGATTCTGTCATGAAGGCGACTCATGCGGCCTTGCCAAAATTCGAAGTAAACAGGAGTGATTTTGAAACCACCCCAAAATGGTGGACGTGGAATATTTTTTCCTTTGAATTTTTTCGAGAACTGCTCCACCCGCTTTTCGAGTTCTTCACGAGACTCCAGCCTCGAACTCTGATCGCTGGCCCAGGCACCAATTTGACTTTCGCGCGGACGAGTAGCAAAGTAATCGTCAGACTCCTGTACGCTCACCTGCTCGGCTGTCCCTTCGATGCGTACCTGACGTTCGAGCTCTTTCCAGAAAAAATTAAGTGACACCTTCGGGTAGTTCTCAATGTCTTTGGACTTGGTAGATTCGTAGTTTGTAAAAAAGGAGAACGCTCCATTCTTTGCATCGCGGAGCAAGACCACTCTCGAGTGTGGAAACCCATCTTCTCCAATTGTCGATAAGGTCATGGCATTGAAATGATTCGGATCAGCTTCTTTTGCGTGAGCCAACCACATTTCAAAAAGTTCAAAAGGGTTTTCTGTGATTTCTTCTTCCGATAGTTTGTCACGGTCGTAGTCTTTTCTGACCGTTTTTAGTTCTTCACTCTTCATTTCTTTTCTGTATTTCTTTTTTGGACGGCTCCTTTTCTAAAAACTGGAAAATCTCGCTTTCCATCAATTTCCGAAGCACCCACCAATTGAGTAATCTTATTTAAAAACAATTTGTTTTCCATGATCTCTGGACATTGTTTCTTTTCACGTCAACCAAAGTTTTCCGATAGCTAAATTCATCATTTTCTGCACTCTACAATCATCTACAGCTGATTTTATGGCTGCTTCATCAACTCTTTAGTTGTTGATTTTGACGCAATTAAAACCAAGATCCCTATAAATAACACTTCAAATCTGTATCAAAATCATCATTAAACAAGTATATTCCAGCGGGCATACTTAAGAAACTCCCTTTCGGGGGAATAAACCTTAAGTAGGGGTCGGTCCTTCGGGGCCGGCCTTTTTTATTTTCCGATAATCTCAAACTCGGTTCTTCGGTTCTTCGCTCTTCCTTCCTCAGTCTCATTTGTTGCAATTGGCTTTGACTCTCCAAAGCCTTTGGCACTCAGTCGGTCCCGGTCAATTCCGTTTTTCATCAGATAGTCTACTACCGACTGCGCCCTGTTTTGCGAAAGCACGTTATTGGATTCATCACTTCCCACATTGTCTGTGTGTCCACTGATCTCAATTTTCAGTTCCGGGTTAAGTTTCAAGAATTCAATCAACTTGTCCAATTCAACCTTGGATTGCGGCTTCAATTTGTACTGATCGACATCAAAAAACACGTTATTGAGAACTACCGAACTTCCTTCTTCAATTCGCTTCAGCGGCACTTCGAGCTCCTGTGGTGCAGCTGCCGTTGTTTCAGAAAGGGTAAAGTTGTCGGAATAAAAAAGGTAACCCTCACGGGAAACGTTGAGCGCATAATCGCGGCCACCCGGAAGACTCACCAGAAACTCCCCGTTTCCTGGGTTCGAGTACGACTCCACGACCTGCTCACCACTCTCCAAATCGATGAGCTCGAAGCGTGCGCCCAGTCGCTCTTTTGATTTGGCATCGAAAACGATTCCTTTCACGTAAGTCACCATCTCTGGGCGCGCACCTTCGTAAAGGTCGAATTTGTAGAGATCGAGACCGCCCTGTCCGCCCTCGCGATCGGAAGCAAAATAGGCAATGCGACCGGTTGCAGACACGAGAAGACTGTTTTCATCATCTTTGGTATTGATTGGATATCCAAGATTTTGAGGTTGTCCCCAGTTGCCATCTTCATCTTTTCGGCTCACAAAAATATCGAGCCCACCCATTCCCGGGTGACCGTTGGAGGAAAAGTAAAGCGTCTTTCCATCCGGGTGGATCATCACCGACTCTTCCTCGTATGGCGTATTTACGGGGCCCTCCAGTTTTGTCGGCTTTTGCCAAAAGCCCTGCGGGTGAAGTTTCGAAACCCAAATGTCCTGCTCTTTCACTCCGCGGGCAGTGGTTTTTCCGCGCACAAAGTAGAGCGTGCGGCCATCGGCAGAATAACTTGGCTGCGACTCCCAGCTGTAGGAATTTACGCGTTCACCGAGATTGCGAGGTTCACTCCACCGCGGACCAATTTTTTGAGAAAAGAAAAGATCGCAGTGCCCCAGGCCATTTCGATTTCCTCCCCAGTCGCCATCAATTTCGCAAGCCGTAAAAATCAAAACCTGTCCATCGGGAGAGAGCGTTGGTGCACCTTCATTTTTTTGAGTATTGATCTCCTGCACAGGCTGGGCTTTGGTCCAATCTCCATCCACTTTTTTAGAGAGGTAAAAATCTTCCTGGTAACCGGTGCGGCTCTCGCGACTCGCCACTGCTCTGGTGTAGAGCATCGTTTGTTCGTCAGCTGTCAGGCAGGGATAGTATTCGTCTGCCGCAGAGTTAATCGATTCACCCAGATTCTTTGGTTCAAATGGTATGGGATTCGCCATCGACATGAGAGCGAATTCGCACGAACGGATATTTAATAATGCCCGATCTTTGAGTGTGGGAGTACCAGTTCCATAGCTTTCAAACTTTTGAAAACTCGACAGGGCTTTTTTGTACTCTCCCTCACTCAAGTAGAGCTCTCCCAGGAAAAAGTGATTGTTCGGAAAAAAGTCTGGATCGATCTGCACAGCTCTTTCCATTTGAGTAATGGCCTTTTCTACCATATTTTTTTCGGCATAAATCTGACCGAGAAGAATGTGCGGTTCAACGAAGTTCTCGTTTTTGTCTACCGCTCTAATCATGAAGTCTTCGGCTTCGTTAAGCATCATCTGATTGTAAGAACTGATTCCCTTCTCGTAGAGTTTAATTGCCCTGTTGTCGTCCACAGAGTATTGTCTGCCAGGCTGGGCAAAAGAAACGAGTTGAAAAATTGAAAAAACAAGGGTAAAAAGAATGGAAATGCTCAGCTTCATGCGATCTTTTTTGCTGTTTGAAGAATTAGAAAACGACTAATTTATGCAAATCTACGGCCATAGTTCAGTTGGCCGCAAAACAATTCTCTTTTCAAACCGATTGAAGAAAAGCTTGTGAAAAGAAAATTCTCTGAGCACATTTGCCCATGACCCGAATCGGATTGATTTCAGACACCCACAGCTGGCTTGATGAACGCGTTTTTCACCATTTTGAAAACTGCGATGAAATTTGGCATGCCGGAGATATAGGTGCTGATCACGTGACAAAAGAGTTGGCCGAGTTCAAACCACTGAGGGCGGTTTTTGGCAATATTGACGGCCACGAACTTAGAGCACAATTTCCTTTAGACAATCGGTTCGAGGTGGAAGGAACAGATGTTTGGATAACGCACATTGGAGGACGACCAGGCCGCTACGATCAGCGGGTAAGAGAAGAGCTGAAAAAAAACACTCCCGACATTTTTATTTGCGGGCACAGCCACATTCTCAAAGTTCAGTTTGACAAGTCACTCAACATGCTTCACCTCAATCCGGGAGCCGCAGGAAAACACGGATTTCATCAGGTTCGCACGCTACTGCGATTTGAACTTGAAAACTCGAAAGTGAAAAATCTAGAAGTAATTGAGCTGGGAAAACGAGGTGCTCTTAGCGCAAACGATCGAGCGACTTAACCAATTTCTCGTCTTTTTTGATCGACCTGTTGGCTAAAAACTCAAAAACAATTGCTGCTACGGGAAGGAAAAAACCTACGCCATACTGCACTTCAGCAATCTCAGGATTTGGCAAATGAGCCTGATTCTCTCCCATCAAATAAATGAGGCTGGCAATTAAGGTAGCCAAAAGCAGATAAAGCAATCTGCCGAGGCGCAGTTGCAACGGGCGCTTTTTGAAGTAGAGCAACTGAATGACCAGCACGAGCAAAATCAGAGGGATAGAAAACTGCAAAATGATGTTGGCTGATACTTCAATCTCCTCACCTGTAGCCGACTGCAGGCCACCAAAAGATAAGATGTATTCTATGCCATCTGCAGTGAATAGTCCAATGGGAATGAAGAACATCGCCACCATGCAAATGATGGCGAGAAAGAGATAGATCGTCTGAATGCGTTGAATCATGAACCAGTCATTTTTATGAATCGCGACAAATATAAACGAATGATTGGGTTTGAAATCAACACTACACTGGTGAAAATTATGATAGTGTCCACTGTAGGCTGAATTATTAATTGTATACTTGCAGTGTCGAATCCAACTTTTTGTCAGTCGACAGAAGGATTTCTCCACAAACTAAATTTTGCCGCCCTTAGAATGCTATTGAGGCGGATCAACAACTGAAAATATAAGTGTTAATAACTCACTGATTTTATGTACGATATTATTGAACTGAACAGCAAAAAAGTAGCTGATCTTCGAGAGATAGCGAAAGAGCTGAACATCAAGAAAGTTGAAAAACTTAAAAAGCAAGACCTCATCTACAAAATTCTGGATGAGCAAGCGATAAACCCTCCTAAGAAAAGCGACAGCAAACCCGCTGCCGAGAAAAAAACAGAAGGCAAACCAGCGCCAAAAAAAGCTGCTTCAAAACCACCCGCAGACAAGAAGCCTTCTAAAGCTCCGCAAAAAGAAGCAAGTTCTTCCAAGCAGGACGACAAAAAACCTAATGAACAGCAGGAAAGAGTGCGTTCTCCAAGAGCGAAGCAGAAAGATGCGGAAGACCAGGGCTCGAAAGGTGGAAGCAAACCAGACAACCGACAGCAAGGCAAGCCTTCAGGAAATCAGGGGCCTAAAAACAACCAGGACAACTCAAGAGACAATGGTAAGCCTCAGCACCGAAACGACCAGCAAAAAGGTGACCAACAAGGAGGAAGACCTCATTCCAACAAAAAACATTCGCAAGACCAACACAACAAATCTGGCAATCAGCACCAAAACAACCAGGGTGGTGGTAGAAAACAAAAACACGGCAAGCCAGATGAGCACGGCTACAACTTTGATGGATTGATTGTAGCAGAGGGAGTTCTGGAAATGATGCAAGACGGCTACGGCTTCTTGAGATCTTCGGACTTTAACTACCTCAACTCACCAGACGATATTTACGTTTCGCAGTCTCAAATCAAACTTTTCGGACTGCAAACAGGAGACACCGTTCGTGGTTCTATCCGTCCTCCCAAAGAAGGAGAGAAATATTTCCCACTCATTAAGGTTGAGAAAATTAACGGTCGCGACCCTTCATTCGTAAGAGACCGCGTTCCTTTTAAATATCTTACTCCCCTTTTCCCGAGTGAACGATTCAAGTTGGGAGACAACACTACAGATCTTTCTACACGTCTTCTCGACCTCTTTGCCCCTATCGGTAAAGGTCAGCGTGGAATGATCGTTTCACAACCGAAAACCGGTAAAACAGTTTTGCTTAAAGAAGTGGCCAATGCAATTGCAAAGAACCACCCAGAAACTTACCTGATCATTTTGCTTATCGATGAGCGTCCTGAAGAGGTAACCGACATGAAGCGCGATGTGAATGCAGAGGTTGTAGCTTCAACTTTTGATGAGCCGGCAGAGCGACACGTGAAAATCGCAAACATCGTTCTCGAAAAAGCCAAAAGAATGGTTGAATGCGGACACGATGTATGCATTCTCCTCGATTCGATTACAAGACTTGCGCGTGCTTACAACACTGTTTCACCAGCATCTGGAAAAGTTCTTACCGGTGGTGTTGATGCAAACGCACTTCACAAACCGAAGAGATTCTTTGGTGCTGCCAGAAACATCGAAAACGGAGGTTCACTTTCCATTATCGCCACGGCTCTTACTGACACCGGATCGAAAATGGACGAAGTAATCTTCGAGGAATTCAAAGGAACTGGTAACATGGAGCTCCAGCTCGATAGAAAACTATCGAACAGAAGAATTTTCCCGGCCATCGATATTTTGGCTTCGGGAACTCGAAAAGAAGATCTTTTGCTCGACAAAGACACACTGCAGCGCATTTGGATTTTGAGGAAACACCTTGCAGACATGAACCCCGTGGAAGCAATGGAGTTTATGAAAGACCGAATGCAGCACACGAAGAACAATGAAGAGTTTCTTATTAGCATGAACAGCTAAAAAATTCTGCAATAAATTTCTTAAGGGCTGTCACCTCGGTGTTCAGCCCTTTTTTTAATCTTTGAACCATGTCAAAAGAAAACGGAATAGTTGCAGGTTTCGGCCTCATCTGGATCATCATCAAGCTGAGCTTTTTCTTTTCAGGAAACTCAGAGCAGGGCTTCTACGCAGGAGGAATGGCCAACATACTTTTCATCTTGCTCATCTGCTTTTGGGCGTTGAAGTTGAAATACGACTCGCTCGTGAGCATCTCGCAAGAAGAAGTTTTCGAAAATGGCGGTGAGCGCAAGCTACTTCCGCAAGACTCCAATTTTCTGGACGATGTAAAAACGTGCATGAAAGCTGCCGGAAAGTACATCCTGATCGTTGCTGCTTTTGTCTTCATTTATTACAGCCTGATTGATTCGGACTATGGCCAAAAAATAATTGATCAGCGCGTACAAATGGCCAGGGAACAAACAGCCACTGACGAAAGCTGGGAAAAGGTTTTGGAAAACGCACCACAACTCCAAAACTACTCGAAAGAAGAATACATCCAAAACGTGCGAGAGAGTGCCGAACAGTGGACCAGCCCGGGAAGGCAAACATCACTTACCTTATTCGGGCTTTTTCTACTTGCAATTTTATACTCTCTGATACTCGTTGTAATTTTCAGAAAACTGCTTTATCGAAAGCCTGGCAGGCAATAAGCTGAGGGGTGATACGTTGTGAGAACTTGATGTCTAAAGAAATGAACCGACTCTGCCGAAATACGGTAATTTTTATTCTGGCTTTACTGGCCACAAATACGGCTCTGGCACAGAGAAAAGGTCCGGTCAACCTACCCGGTTTTGACAATAAGAAGTATCACTTTGGCTTTATCCTGGCTGTAAATAGTTCATCGCTCTACACAGAGTACGCAGACAATTACACCTTTTCCGATTCCCTACTTCGCATTGAAGATACACCTCAGGGCGGATTCAACCTGGCACTGATTGCTTCATGGGACATCACTCCAAATTTTCACGTTCGTTTTATTCCGGGCCTTTCCTTTCAGGATCGATCACTCACCTACAATTACCTGAACTCTGAACTCCAGATAGAAACCGAAGAGCATCGCCTGGAGCAGGTCTACCTCGACTTTCCAATTAACCTCAAAGTTCGTACTAACCGCGTTGGAAACTTCGCTGCCTACGGACTTTTCGGAGCTAAATGGAGTGCCGACATGCAGTCGCAAAAAGACGTTGATGAAGAATCCGGGGACATCGTGCTAAAAGCCCAAAGAAATGACTGGTCGCTTGAAGCCGGTGGTGGCTTCGACTTCTTCCTCCCCTACTTCAAGTTTGCTATTGAAGCCAAGATTGGCATCGGGATGCCCAACATCCTCATTCAGGAAAACAACTACATTTCTTCTCCTCTGGAGAGTCTGCGCACTCGCACTTTCGTTGTTTCTTTTACCTTTGAAGGTTAATCAAATTCAGCCGATGGCTGCCTAGCGGACAAAGTATGATCCCAGTTATTCCAAAAAAAAATACTCCACGCTGGATCGTTTTCACTATCGATGCCTGCATCACTTCATTTGCATTTTTGCTGGCCTACCTCGTTCGTTTCGAATTCAGTGTACCTTCGCACGAAGTTGATCTCGCACTCAAGTTTTTTGGAGTTTTTCTAGGAGTCAGACTGCTTTCATTTTGGATTGGTAAAACCTATGCCGGCATCATCCGCTACACCGGGACTCAGGATGCTCAACGTATTTTTACAGTTCTCACTATCGGGTCGGTACTTTTTGCAGCGCTGAACCTCATTCGATTCTACATTTTTGATGGAAAGTATTTCCTGCCCTTCTCGGTAATCATTATCGAATATCTGTTCACGCTTTTCATCATGGTTGTGAGCCGAATCGCACTGAAGACGCTCTATCGAGAACTCAAAACTCCCGCACAGGCACTTACAAGAGTTGCCATATTTGGTGCAGGAGAATCTGGATTTATCACCAAGAGAACACTTGACGAAAGCCAGCATACTGACCTGACCATCACAGCTTTTATCGATGACGACAAGCGCAAGGCGAAAAAGAAACTAGAAGGCGTGAAGATTTTTCACAGCTCTAAAATCGATGAACTTTTCGACTCGGGAAATATTGATCAGTTAATTATCTCAGTTCAGCAGATCAGTCGCGAGCGAAAAGCTGAATTGGTGAATCAGGCACTGAAATACAACGTGAAAGTGCTGAACGTGCCTCCCGTTAAGCAGTGGATCAACGGAGAGCTCAGTCTCAACCAAATTCGCAATATCCGAATTGAAGACCTGCTGGGCCGCGATGCCATTACCCTCGACAACAAGTCTGTGCGCGATGACTTGAAAGGCAAAACCGTTTTAGTAACCGGTGCTGCCGGCTCAATCGGGAGTGAGCTCGCAAGGCAAATTAATGCCTACGATCCTGAGAAGCTCGTGCTATTCGACCAGTCGGAATCTCCGCTTTACGACTTGCAGAATGAGATGAAGTTTCACGAAGTGGAAGGCAAAATCGATTACGTAATTGGTGATATCCGTCAGCTAGATCGCATCAAAAGGTTGTTCGATTTTTACAAACCCCAGGTGGTTTTTCATGCTGCGGCCTACAAACACGTGCCGCTGATGGAAGACAATCCCTCGGAAGCTGTGCTCACCAACGTGCTCGGCACAAAAAACCTTGTCGACACTGCTGATCAATTCGGAGTTGAAAAATTTGTAATGATCAGCACCGACAAAGCCGTGAACCCAACCAACATCATGGGAGCTACAAAGCGCGTGGCCGAAATGTATGCCCAATCGAAAGATGCCGTTTCGAAAACCAACTTCGTGACGACTCGATTTGGCAACGTGCTCGGCTCTAATGGTTCTGTGATTCCTCTGTTTAAGAAGCAAATTGAAGATGGCGGCCCACTCACAGTAACGCATCCCGAAGTGACTCGCTACTTCATGACCATCCCCGAAGCTGTTCAGCTGGTTCTGGAAGCTGGGGCAATGGGCGAGGGCGGAGAAATTTTTGTCTTTGACATGGGACAATCGATAAAAATTATCGACCTGGCCAAAAATATGGTGAAGCTTATGGGACTCGAACTCGGAAAAGACATCGAGATAAAATTCACTGGTTTGAGACCTGGAGAAAAACTGTTTGAAGAGTTGCTCACTTCTGACGAGAACACAACTTCCACACATCATCCAAAAATTATGCGCGCAAGAGTGAGAAAAGTTTCTTTTGATAGCCTGCTGGAAGAAGTCAGAGACCTCATCTCACTTTTTGACAGGCAGGACAACGCCACGATCGTGAAAAAGCTCAAAGAATTGGTACCGGAATACATCAGCAATAACTCCATTTATTCTAAATTAGACGCCCCAAAAGAAGCCGAAAATCCACAAGAAGAAAATCACTGAATTTCAAATCTTTGAAAAAATAAATCACTATGGCAGTGGACAAAAATATTGAACTGGCTCGCACCCAGGGCGAGATCGAAAAATACATCGGACTGGGACCAAACAGCCTGATCTACGACTTTGATGAGATCGATGGAAAAATCACACTTCACCTCATCACGGTGAATCCGAGACACAACCAATCTTTTCTATTCCATTCTACAGAGGGACTCGACAAAATGGACGCACTGAAAAACATGCTCGAGTACGTGAGAAACTACAAGGACAAAGAGAGTTCGTACACTATTCAGTGGTCGATACACGGTGAAAAAAATCTTCACACGTCCTACTTCAGTGCAAAAAATATTCTTGGTGCGCTCGATAAACTTTTTTACGACCGTGACCCCAATGCCATCACTGTTTTTAGCGTGATGCTCAATCCTCTAACGTAAATACCAGCGTTAGAAATCACTGCGCCAGACACATACCGAACTCTCAAAGCTCCATCTACAAGCCTCTACAAAGTAAAAGGTAGCAAACACTTTGGCTACGCTTTTCCTGTGTATGACGAAGATGAAGTGAAGGAACGCCTCGAAGAAGTAAAAAAAGAACACCATCAGGCACGACATCACTGTTATGCTTACCGCCTCGGATTGGACAAAAAGCTTTACCGGGCAAACGATGACGGAGAGCCAAGCAGTACTGCTGGCAAGCCTATTCTGGGGCAAATCCGAAGCTTCGACCTGACGAACATCCTCATAGTTGTGGTGCGCTATTTTGGCGGCACCAAACTAGGTGTTGGTGGATTGATTGACGCCTACAAAACTGCTGCAAAAGCTGCCATCGAAAGTGGAACCATCATTGAGCAAACAGTGATGAACCACTACAAAATTCACTTTGGCTACGACCAAATGAGTGCCGTGATGGCTTACCTCGGGCAGGAAAACCTACCGCAGAGTAATCAGGACTTTCGACAAAAGTGCAGTCTACAAACCTCTGTCCGACTTGAAGAGGCCGATCGAATTATCGAGGGCTTTGAAAAAATTGAAGGTGTGAGCACCACTTTTTTGAAAAGAGGCTGATCAGGGTGGCTAAAACTTTATAAACTGAGCACATAATGATATCTTTCGCAACCTTTAAAAGCTCTGAACTCGAGATCCAATGAAAAAAACGCATTTAGTTACCGGAGGCTGCGGATTTGTAGGCCGAAACATGGTGAAGCGACTTTTCTCCACTACTAGTGATCAAATAATTTTTATCGACAACCTCACTGTGGGCACACACCCATCGGAGTGGCTCGATGCAAAATTGCAATCATCTGGAGACAATTTTGAAATTTACGGTGATGACAAAAGGCTGTTGTTTCTAAAAAGTGATGTGAGAAACATCATTCGCTCGTTTATCGATGATGAGACTTACTTCGAGAAAACATATGGAATGAACGTTCCGAAAATCAACGATGTGTTTCACTTTGCAGCCATCGTTGGAGGAAGGGCAAAAATTGATGGCGACCCGATGGCCGTTGCTCTCGACCTGTCTATCGATGCTGAAATGTTTGACTGGGTGTGCACCTACAAGCCCGATCGCTTTCTCTACCCAAGCTCCAGTGCTGCTTACCCGGTAGACCTGCAAACAGAGTCAGATGCCATTGCACTCAAAGAAAGTGACATCGATTTTGATAAAATTGGAAAGCCCGACATGACCTACGGATGGAGCAAACTCACAGGAGAGTACCTCGCGCAAATTGCCGCAGAGCACTACGGAGTGAGCGTGACCTGCATCCGCCCTTTTTCCGGTTATGGGGAAGATCAGGATTTGAGCTATCCGGTGCCGGCCATTGCAGCCAGAGCTGCCGCGAAGGAAGACCCTTTTGAGGTTTGGGGATCAGGTCACCAGGGGCGCGATTTCGTTCACATTGACGATGTGATCGACTGCATCCTTTTAGCCATGGATCACATCACAGATGGCACAGCCATCAACATTGGAATGGGCAAGTTGACTAGCTTCAGAGATATCATCGAAGTGTTTTGCAAGTTTGCCGGTTACGAGCCGGAGATAAAGCCCCTACTCGACAAGCCAGTGGGTGTGCACTCTCGCTACTGCGACATGAGCTACGTGAAAGAAAAGCTAGGCTGGGAAGCGAAAATTTCCATAGAAGAAGGGATGAAAAGAGTTTACGAAAAAGCGTTAGAAAGAAACGCCAATGGCTGATCAAAAAAGAACGATTGTCTGCTTCGGTCCTGGGCCAAAATTCAAAGGAGGGATTTCGAATTACAACACCTCGCTGGCGCTGGCGCTCGACCGGCAGCCAGACACTGACGTACACATAGTTTCGTGGACACAGCAGTATCCGGCAATCATTCCGCGAGAGTTTGTCGACAAATCTAGTAAAGCCGATTTGCTAGAAGGCAGCGATGTAAAAGTGAAGTACATCACCAATTACAACAATCCTGCATCCTGGAAAGAAACCTACAAATACATCGTGAGCCTGAAGCCCGAAAAAGTAATCTTCCAGTGGTCGATTGCCATTCAGGGGCTACCGGTCGGAAATATCATTAAAAAGCTTTCGAGACATCCGAAGATCGAGGTTGTGGTTGACCTGCACTTTGTCGTTCAAAAAGAAAACAGCAACATCGACAGGTACTTTACAAAGCGAGGCATTTCAAAAGCCGACACGTTCATCGTGCACGCACTGAAAACTCACCGCGAATTGCAGGAGCTTTTCCCAAAGAAAAAATTCGAATTGACTTACGATGGTCAGAGAAGTCGCAAAGGAGATTCCACTCCTGTGATTAAGCTCTACCACCCGATTTATGACCTCTTCAAGCCAAATCCAGACTTTGATACCGAGCAGTTTAAAAAAGACCTCGGACTCAAAAAGCACGTTTTTTTGTTCTTTGGATTTATCAGAAAGTACAAAGGACTTCACAACGCTATCGAGGCTTTCGCCAAGGTCGCTGAACAGCGCGATGACGTTTCACTTCTCATTTGTGGTGAGTCGTTTTGGAACACACTTGACAAGACAAAGTGGACCACTAAATTGAAAAACTCGCTCTTTGGAATCGCTAAGCGAATATTCCTCAAAAGACAGGATGACGAAAGGAACTATAATCCGCTGGCAAAAATTGACGAACTCGGCATCGGAGACAAAACAGTTGTTTTCAATGAGTTTATTCCGAATGAAGACGTCCACAAATATTTTCAGGTGAGCAATGCAGTTGTGCTCTACTACCTCACCGCAACCCCATCTGGCATCGAATCGTTGAGCTACAACTTTAGGCTTCCGATACTGGCCACAAAGGTTGGCCACTTCCCTGAAACTGTGACAGATGGCAAAGATGGCTACCTGGCCGAAGACCGCGACACGGACTCCATGGCCGAGCAGATGATAAAGCTCACCGAAAAGCCAATTCCACGAGAGAACATAGACGACAAGGCCAAAGACATGAGCTGGGAAAACTACGCCAGATCTATCTTAAAAGTATAAAAAAAGCTCCATCCGGCAGGTGCCAAATGGAGCTTTCATTTTTTATTCGAGTTCCTTATTGAACTACAATTTTTCTTGTGGCCACGCGCCCTTCAGATTCGATTTGTAAGAAATAAACTCCGCCTGAGAGGTCGCTCACATCCATTTCTACTTCATTCGATCCTGTTCGCAAATCGTTCAGCTCTCTGGTCTCAATTTGCTGGCCAAGTTGGTCGAGCAGTGAAACTGTCAGAGGAGTGTTTTTGCTCAACTCCATTGAAAGTTTAATTACATCACTCGCTGGATTTGGGAAAACATTCAAACTCGCAACCGATTCAATCTCGTTGATATTGGTAATTGTCACAGTCACACTCGCGCGGTCGCTGCGGCAAGTTACTGTTGGTTCAATTTCCCAATCGTAGAAGAAGTAGTAGTACTCAAGATCGTTTCCGTTCTCGATGTTCGTTCCGGTGATAGCACAGGTCGATCCGATCTCGTAGGGGAAGTCCGGTTCGGTTCCAATTCCATTTCGGTAGAGCTGTGGGTTTTGGCTGTTCGACTTAAGTCCATATCCTGTGCCTGCAGGAATTTCAAAATTCACGTCTACACGAGATTCACCGTCCTCAATAAAAAATACGTCTTCAACTACTACATCACCGTTGCTATCGACAACCACAATGCTCCGGTTTCCATCTCCATTGGCATAGACTTTCACGGATTTCAAAACGAAATCGGTGTAAGCATCAAACTCAATCCAGTAGAGGCTATTGTCGTGGTAAGCTCCAGGGCCATCGTTGTTTTCAGGTCCACCGAATTGGGGCACTCCCTGGAAGTCTACATCCTCTTCGTACCAAAACTGAGTGGTTTCAGTGATCGGATCTGTTGTGTAATCCGCTCCTTCGTAAACTGGGTTTTCTGCTGTCTCTTCATCGTACCAGTATGTGTAGTTTCCGGACGGGTTCGAAAGAGTGGCTGACTGGCCAACTCCAACTGAAATCTCATCAATTGTTGAAGCGGTAGGAGTTTCAACTACCAGGACAGTTACGGGCTCTGAAGTGAGGGTTCCGCAAAGGCCTTCCCGGGTTACCGTGTATTCACCCGACTCGCTAACTATTAGTTCCTGCACCTGATCTCCTGTAGACCAGGTTGCGTTTTCTGCGTCTGTTACGAGAAGAACACTTCCTCCTTCACAGACCGTTAGGTCTTGTGGGGTTTGAATTTCCGGAGACTCTTCTTCTATTACTTCGATGCTAGCAATGTTCGTAAAACCAACACATTCGTTATCGAAGTAGAGTGTAGCTGAGTAGTTTCCGGCTTCGCTCACTGTAATTGTTTGTCCAGATTCACCGTTGCTCCAGTCGTAAGAAGAAGCCCCATCCGGTGCGGTAATCTCAACCGTTTCTCCCGGGCAAATTTCCGTTTCTCCATCAACTGTAAGATCTGCTACTTCGTTCACGCAGCCAATTTCTTCGAGCTCGTGGTACTGATTTATGTCTGGATTCTGAATCGTTTGTTCAATTCCAGAAGGCCAGCTGATCACAGCAGAGTCGACAGAAGCCGATGTTCCAAGGCCGAAGTGCAGGTGGAAAGAGTTTGTGATTCCATAGCTCTCTCCTGCTCTAACTTCTCGAATTTGAACTCCCCAGTCACCGTAGATTTCAACAGTAGCTCCAACAGCGTCCATGTTGCTGATCACTCCCTGAAGATCGAAAGCAATGTAGTTGTTATTCAGTCCTCCATCGTTCATCCAAAGGATGTCCGGATTATTGTAGTCTGGATTCACATAAGTATTTCCGTAGCTCGCGTACAGATCTAGATAGCCATCTTTATTGAGGTCACCAATAGCGAAGGAGTGCATTGTATCGTCATTCGGAAACATATTTGGCACTTCAGTGAAGGTGTAATCTCCGTTGTTCTTAAAATACTTGTGAGTTCCTCCGCTGTAAATTAGGTCTACATATCCATCATTGTCGAAATCTTTGAGAATTGCCTGAAGGAAGAATCCACTGATCTCGAGGCCGCTTCCCGCAGTGATATCAGTGAAGTTTCCGCTTCCGTCATTTTCTAAAAGAGTGAGTGTGCCACTGTGGTTGGTGATGAAACAATCGAAATCTCCATCGTTGTCGATGTCGGCAAAATCTGCAGTCCAGGACTGTTCGTAGATCACCAAGCCGTGATCGGCTGCTTGTTCGGTGTAGTTTCCGTTTCCGTCATTCACGAACAGAGCGTTGATTCTTCGTGGGTCGTTTGGGTCATTCACACCCTGTCTGCATTTTGCAATGAACAGGTCCAGATCACCATCGTGGTCGTAGTCTGTCCATACCGAACCGTAGTTTCCAGAGTTGTCTGATTCGGGCACAGTGGCCATATCGATCCAGTCGTTTTGAGGAACCAGGTTTCCGGCCTGATCATTTCCCCAAATTCTGCTTTCAGCCTGATCGTGACATCCAAAAGCATCGAGCCAGCCATCGTTGTTGATGTCGGCCATGTTGCAAGCCTGCATAAACAAGCTACCCATTGCCAGGTCGTAAAAGTCGAAGTTTCCCTGTGAGTGAATGTCCACGAAGTGCGTACCATCGTAGCTTCCTCCAGAGAAAACGTCTTTGTGGCCGTCATTTCTGACATCTCCTAAAACCATTCCCCACTGATTAGCTCCAGATACGTTGGTGTATTCTTCTTGAGTGAAAGACAATCCGCTATCGAGGTTTCCATACTCGATTTTGACATTTTTACTATCGTCCATGATGACGATGTCGTCAATTCCGTCATTATTCATGTCGGCAACGCCCACAACGCCACCACTGTAATAAGTGTCGTTTAAAAGGCCTGATTGATCTGAAAAGGATTGTGCGCTGAGGCCAAACGAAAATGCACAGGCAGCAGCGAAGAGTAAGTAAGTTTTCTTCATTGGTTTAAAAATTTTTGGTTTTCCTTGAGGTTTACTTTCAAGATGCTCTAAATATAGCACATTAAACCAAATTTCGATTTTCCAGAGATTGGAATCCAACTTCAAAAAGTCGCAACTAATGAAAACCTAAAAACTACTTAGAAGAGGCTGAAAGTAGCTGTGGTGCCAACTGCGAGCCTCCGCTTCCTATGACAATTGGATTGTCGTTGAATCTGTTTTCTTCGGGGCCATTTTCCAGTTTGAGAACTCCACGAGGACAAACTGCTGAGCAGATTCCGCAACCTACGCAGGAAGCACGAACGATGTTTTGTCCGCGCTGGGCATACCAGCGGACATCAATCCCCATTTCGCAGTAGGTAGAGCAGTTTCCGCAAGAGATACACTGACCACCGTTGGTTGTAATCCTAAAACGCGATTTGAACCGCTGAACCAACCCAAGGTAGGCTGCTAGTGGACAACCGAAACGACACCAAACTCGGTTTCCCATGAAAGGATAAAAACCTGTTCCCACCACTCCGGCAAAAGCAGCTCCTATAAGAAATCCATAGGTCGTCTGGATGGAAGCCGTTTGTACTCCAAGCAGCTCGTAGTCGTCTGTGAAATAAGTGTAAAGTGTCAGACCGGTCATGACCACTGCAAACACAAGCACACCGTGAACGCTAAACCGTTCAAACTTCCAGGCCTTGAGTGTTTTGTCGGAACGTTGGCGATATGGATCCCCGAGTGTTTCGGCAAGTCCACCGCAGCCACACACCCAGGAACAATACCAGCGTTTGCCATAGAAATATGTGAACAGTGGTACACCAAGTGCAATGAGCGCAATTCCCCAGCCGAGCATGAAAAGCCCGAGTGTTCCGCTAGCCAGCAGATCGTTTAAGTGCCAGGAGAAAAAGAAGTCGTAATCCAGCGGCCAAATATTTTTGAAATCGTAGTAGGGCTGATTGAGTCGCACCAGGATCTCCGGGATAAGGAATGCAAAGCCAAGTTGGAAAAACATGACTGAAGCCGTGCGAAAGAGTTGGTACTTGTTGTTGCGATATTTGATAAACATCCTCACTCCCATTACCAGAATGACTAATGTGTACATCAGTCCGTAGAGGAACCACTCGCTAGCTGACTCGCCAGTGATAAGCTGCCGCAAAGGATCGACCATGACAATCCAGTTAGTGATGTATTCCGGATACCAGTAGAGCAGCACATAGAAGCTGATGAGGAAAATTCCCACTCCGATACCTATTGAGCCAACGGTTAGCCCTGATCGAAACCAAATGTGATCATTTTTGATTCCTGCAGGTCCTTGTTTCACAGCGGGAATGATGTAGAGCAAACCACCAAGACAAGTGAGAGCAAAGCAAATGAAGATAAAAGTGTTTTGATAATCCTTGACCACACCGACAGTAGATGCTTTTGTAATCGATTTTTTAAGGCCTTTGATGGAGCCTTCGGGAAAACCTCGTGTTTCCAGAATTGAGTTATTCACACTACTGACCTTGCTCTGAAGGTCTCCTCTAAGGGCTTCTGCAGAGTTGTAGCTTTTTTCAAACATCCAGTTGGTAGATGCATTCAGCTTTTCGGCAAGTTCGGCATTGTCTTTCAGGACCTGATCAATAGTCGCAGCGTTGTAATTCCATGAACCATCATTTTCCGCTTTCTGCACCAGCTGATCAACCTGTGAACTCGTCAGGCCATAATTGGATTTCACATAGTTGTTGGTTTCCTCCAGTAAATTAGACAGATCGCTCACAAACGTAAACTGATTGGAGTATCGCTCACCTTTCATTTCGTTCCAGGCATCAGCGTTGGTCTCGATCACAGATGTGTACTTTTCCTGACTCAAGCTTGACTTTAGGACAGACTCATCGAGTCGATAACCTCCAATAAACAACACACTGATAAACACGAAGAAAGACAGCAAAAACAGTCCGATTCCAACAGACTGGATTGTGTTGAGTTTCTTTATTCGTTGATAGTTCGGTTGATTCATTTGTAAAACTCTAAGATTCGTTTCCAGCTCTTACCAGCAGGCTTCAGCGAAGTTCCGTTTTCCGAATTAAACTGGTTGATAATTTCTTTTTCGTGGCGTTTGAAAAATTCGGGATCGAAATTGGCGGTCCTGAACTTTTCCAGTGCATATTCTACTGACACTTCTTTTTCGATCCAATCTGCGCAGATGTTGTGCCTCAACCTGATACCGAAAGTGTTGATGCCCTTGAGCTTTCTACTCGATTTGTCGTAGACTAACTTCAGCAGCTTCTTGCCAGAATCGTCAGTCCAAACGAACTTCTCCTCTCCTTCTTGTAGTTCGCTCATCACCCAACCGTAGGTCTGATATTCGATATCGAAAAACTTAGCTGAGTTGAACCAAACTCCAGGTTGATATTTTGTTCGTTCTCCACAGATCGTGAATGCTACGGTCTCTCCCATTATCCTACCTGTGTACCAAACTTGCTCGATGGGTTTGCGCTCGCCTATCGGCTCGCGCATCTGAGCGCAGTCGCCAATTGCGTAAACATTGGGAATGTTTGTTTCCAGAAATTCGTTTATCAAAACCCCCTTATCGGTTTCCACTCGAGAATGCTTTACTACTTCGATGTTTGGGTGGACACCTGCTGTAATTCCAACAAACTGGCAAGGGATCACCTCGCCACTTACTGTACGCACAGCTTTCACCCTGCCACTTTCATCACCTATGATTTCTTCAAGCTCTTCGTTGTAGCGCACATCCACGTGGTGCTCTTTCATGTGGCGGTCGATCAGTGCACCTTCTTCCTCGGGCATTACGTTTCCCCAGTAGCGACTCTCACGGACCAAAAAAGTAACCTCAACCTCCCTCGTCATCAGCATTTCTGAAAGTTCTACTCCAATCAGTCCACCGCCAACAATTACAGCTCGGTGTACTTTCTTTTCCTGCGGTTTGGGGAAAGGAGGATGAGTATTCTCCTCGAGTTTTTCGAGGTCCTGAACGCTGTAAAGTCCCTGAACACCTTTCAGGCCTTGTCCTTTCCAGCCAAACATGTTGTACTTAGAACCGGTGGCCAAAATCAAATCATCATATTTGATCTGCTTGCCGCTCTTGAGCTGGAGTAGTTTCGAATTGGTGTTGACCTCAGATACAAAATCGTAGACCAGATTAATGTCATTTTTCTCCCAAAACCAGTCTTCGTACGGCTTGGTGTGCTCGTACTTCATGTGCCCCATATAAATGTACATGAGTGCGGTTCTGGAAAAAAAGTGCTTTGACTCTGCAGAAATCACAGTGATCTTATGATCAGACTTTTTGCGGATATGGCGAGCCGCGGTGATTCCCGCAATTCCATTCCCGATAATAACTACATGTTTTTGGTCGCTACTTTCCACTGATCAATTGAGTATTAATTCTCAAGAAGTAAAATTAAATTCCCGATTCTGATCTGACATCACGAATTAGTAACAAAAGAAACACATTCTCATCCAACATATTGAGAGAACGAACTTGAAAAAAATGCAGTCTCCGCTCAAGTGCAGATTTATTACTTTTGCGGCCTTATGATGCAGTTTCACAAGGTAGCTTTTTATACGCTGGGCTGTAAGCTCAATTTTTCGGAGACTTCTACCATTGCCAGGAGTTTTGAAGATGCCGGATACGCCAGGGTGGATTTCAACGATGATCCAGACATTTTCGTGATCAACACCTGCTCGGTGACAGACAATGCAGATCGCAAATGCCGACAGATTGTAAACAAAGCAAGGAGAATCAATCCAGAATCTTTCATCATCATCATTGGCTGCTACGCGCAATTAAAACCACAGGAAATTTCTGAAATCCCGGGAGTGAATTTAGTTCTTGGAGCGCAAGAAAAATTCAACGTGCTTGAGCACCTGGAGAATGCCGATACAGCCACAACCGGCAAAGTAGAAGCAACGGAAATTAAAGCCACAAAAGAGTTTGTCCCGTCCTACTCTATTGGCGACCGCACCCGAACATTCCTAAAAGTGCAAGATGGCTGCAATTATTTTTGTGCCTTTTGTACCATCCCGCTCGCAAGAGGACGCAGCAGGAGCGCAAGCGTAGCCGAAACAGTGAAGCAAGCTGAAAAAGCGTCTCGCGAAGGGGCTAAAGAGATTGTGCTCACCGGAGTCAACATTGGAGATTTCGGCACACACAATGGCGAGTCGTTTTTTGATCTCATCAAAGAGCTCGACAAAGTAGAAGGAATTAGTCGCTATCGCATTTCGTCCATAGAGCCGAACTTGCTTTCTGACGAGATCATCGAGTTTTGCTCGAAATCGGAAAAGTTCGTACCGCACTTTCACATTCCGCTCCAGTCTGGTTCAGATGCAATTCTGAAAAAAATGCGGAGACGTTATCTCACGGACCTTTATGCAAACCGGGTGAGACGAATCAAAGAACTGATGCCTCAAAGCTGCATTGGCGTTGACGTAATTGTAGGGTTCCCGGGAGAAAGCGAAGAAGAATTCGAGAAGACTTACAATTTTTTGAAAGACCTGGACATTTCTTATCTCCATGTTTTCACCTATTCAGAGAGGCCCAACACGACAGCCCTCAGAATCGATGATGTAGTACCTATGGAAATTCGTCAAAAGCGAAGCAAAATGCTGCGAATTCTCTCTTCAAAAAAGAAAAGAGCTTTTTACGAATCGCAGCAGGGACGAGTAGAAAAAGTGCTTTTTGAAGGAGACGACAACGAAGGTGTGATGCACGGCTTCACAGAAAACTACGTGAAAGTAAAAACGCCTTTCGACCCTGAGTTAATTAATACAGAAATGACCGTGCAACTCGAAGAGCTCGACAGAGACGGTGTAATGAAAATCACCACTGCAGAGGCAGTAGAAATTTAAATTCTCTCAACCCTATGTACCCAACAATTTACCACGCCCTCAAAGACCTTATCGGAGTTGACTGGCAGTGGCTCAAACTCCTGAACAGCTTTGGCTTTTTTGTGGCTCTGGCATTTGTAGTTGCTAGCTGGCTGCTTTCGAGGGAGCTCAAGCGTATGGAAAAAAATGGTGAACTCCAGGCGCGGAAAAAGAAGATCGTTGTTGGCAAGCCGGTTAGTCCTATGAGCTACCTGCTGAATGGCGCCATGGGCTTCCTCCTTGGCTACAAGGTTCTCGGTCTTGTTTTTAATGCTCAGGATGCCTTTGGAAATGGAAGTCGGCCTCAGGAGTACCTGCTTTCTGCAGAAGGAAACCTGATTGGAGGAATAATCGTGGCAGCACTTTTTGTTTTTATGCGCTACCGCGAAGGACAAAAAAACAAACTTCCAGAACCGGAAGAAAGAGAGATTACTGTACACCCATTTGAACTGACAGGCACAATCACAATGGTTGCTGCTGTCGGTGGAATTGTAGGAGCCAAATTTTTTCACCTGTTTGAAGACCCCGACAACTTTCTGGAGTTTTTCAGAAATCCAAGCATCGACAATTTGTTGAGTGGTCTCACGATCTATGGAGGGTTGATTGTAGGTGGAGCTGCCGTTTTGTTCTATGCGAAGAGACATGGTATCCCCATGCTTAAAATTGCCGATGCAACAGCGCCCGGACTAATCCTTGCCTACGGAATTGGACGGATCGGTTGTCAGGTTTCTGGTGATGGCGACTGGGGAATAGTAAACACGTCTCCAAAACCTGGCTGGATGAGCTGGCTTCCCGATTGGCTGTGGTCTTACGACTATCCAAACAACGTTAATCGCATGGGAGTTCCATTTGACGGTGAACCCTGTTTTGATGGCTACTGCACTCATCTCGTACCATCGGTCTTCCCCACTCCGGTTTACGAAACGATCATGGCCGTGATCATCTTTTTCATCTTGTGGAGCCTGAGAAAAAGAATTAAAATCCCCGGAATGATTTTCGCCCTTTATTTGGCCTTCAATGGTTTTGAGCGATTTTGGATTGAGAAAATTCGCGTGAACGACACTTACAATCTGCTGGGCATGGAAATCACTCAGGCAGAGATTATTTCAACTCTGCTCTTTATTGCGGGAATTGTGATGATGGTTGTCCTCAAAAAACGATGGGATAAGAAGCAGTCTGTAAAAGCAGAATAATTTTAGCAAACACGCAGTTTTGGTTCTATGAAAAAGTTAATTCTTCCAGTCTTGGCAATCAGTTTTATCCTGGCAATCACTTCCTGTTCGGAAGATCCACAGGGGAAAACACGCGAGGAGGTTAAAAAAGAGATCCATAAAGTTTACAATAAAGCTGTGAGTGAATGGAACAACAAAAACATGCGCGGCTACATGCAAATGTTTTGGAAGTCAGACTCGCTTCGGGTGGCCAGCGGTGCACAGGCTGTTTATGGGTGGCAAAGAGCCCTGGACACTTCGATTGAGCAGGATCCTCAAGGCGAATACATGGGACAGGCTTACTCAGACGAGTTTCGAATCTTCCCAATAAACCCATCGAATGCCTGGAGTTACACGCGATTTAGAATTGAGGCCCAGGGCGATGTGATGCGAGGGTCAAGCACAGATATTTGGGAAAAGAAAGACGGTAACTGGAGGATTGTCCACAGCCACATTAGCTACGGTCAGTAATTAGCTGAGATCTTTAACGCCTTCCACAACCAAAAGCGGAGGAATATTGAGTGGCTGTACACTCATCTTCAAACCGCCAAATTGGTTCTTCACATACTTGTTCACCGTCATCGAAAATTGATAAGAGATTAAACGACCACCTTCACTGAGCATGTTGAAGGAATTCTGAATCAAATCTTTACGCTCTTTGTCATCGAGAAAGGTGAAGGGAATACCTGTGATGATGTAATCGGCATCGTCTATTCCGATGTTGTTGAGCACCTTACAAACATCCAGCGCATTTTCACAAACAACATGAATGCGATCGTCTCCGCTAAAAATATTTTTGAGGTCGCGAACGAAGTCTTCGTTTGTTTCGAATAGAATCAGTTTGGAGTTTTCGTGCATGTTTGCCGCCAGCATTTTCGAAAAAACTCCGTTGCCGGCACCGTATTCAACTACCACATTGGCCTTTTGAAAATCAATGCGATTTCGCAAATAGCGAACACTAAACTTTGAGGAAGGTGTAATTGAGGCGACCTGTTTGTCCTTCCAAAACCTGCGGATGTAATTGACTCCCAAACTCAATATTATTTGTTTGACATTGAGACACTGTCTGTTGGCACTTTAGAAGCAGCATCTCACATTTATGATCAAAGGCAAATATAGCGGTTCGCCCCTTTTCTGCCAATTTAGAGTAAAATCGAAAAGGATTTGATAACGAAATTAACTTTTTGCTAAGAGACGGATTAATCTTCTTTATCAAAGTCGATAGAAACGGAGTTGATGCAGTAGCGCATACCTGTCTCGGTGGGCCCATCGGGAAAAACGTGACCCAAATGGCTGTGACAATTTGCACAAAGGACCTCAGTGCGAATCATTCCGTGACTGGTATCTCTTTTCTCCTCCACAGAGCCTGGAATAGCCTTGTCGAAACTCGGCCATCCACAGCCTGCATCAAATTTTGTTTCGGATTCAAAGAGCGGATTACCACAAGCGTTGCACCTGTATTTTCCATCTTCAAAGTGCATATTAAATTTTCCGGAAAATGGTCTTTCGGTTCCCGCTTGTCTCAAAACATGAAACTCTTCCGGAGACAGTCGCTCCTTCCAATCACTTTCGGTTAGATTTTTTAAATCCTCCTTTTCTACCTTTTCCTTTGCCATAGTGCTTCTTTTTGTTTCCTCCACCACCAGTTTTCGGATTGTACTCCGGGCCAGGCCCGAGTTGAGGAGGAAGATCCAATTTTCTTACAGTGGTCTCAATCAATTGTTCGATTTGATAGAATTTGCGCTGGTCGTTGGGTGTGATGAGGGTTAGTCCCACCCCGGTGCTATCTGCACGAGCAGTTCTTCCAATGCGGTGGACATAATCTTCTGCATCTCCAGGAACATCGTAGTTGATTACCAATTCGATCCCGTCAATGTCGATTCCACGAGCTACAACATCGGTAGCCACTAGGATGGCAATTTTTCTATTCTTGAAAGCCAACAAAACTTCCTGTCTCTTGTCCTGATCGAGATCGGAGCTAATTTCTCCTACGTTGAGACCTTTGGACTTTAAAGCCCGATGAAGAGTTGAAACTGCCTTTTTGGTCGATGCAAAAATAATGGCGCTTTTCAGCTCTTCCTTGTCGACCAAACTCGTGATCAGATCCACTTTTTGATTATCGAAAACCAAGTAGGCTCCCTGCAGAACTCCCTCCGCAGGTTTCGAAAGCGCGATGTTGACATGAACCGGATCGTTCAAAATTTCTTTAGAAAGTTCCAGGATTCGCTTCGGCATGGTAGCCGAGAAAAGCAGGGTTTGGCGATCCTTATTGGCATTCTTGATGATTCTCAAAATATCCTGATAGAAGCCCATGTCGAGCATTCTGTCTGCCTCATCCAAAATCAAATGGTTGAGATGAGAGAAGTCTACGTAACCCAAATTGAGGTGAGAAATCATTCGACCTGGTGTCACAATCACGATGTCTGTACCTGTGGTGAGTGCCTTCTTCTCTTTGGAAAAATCACTGCCATCACCACCACCATAAATGGCGATGGATGAGATATCCGTGAAGTATGAAAAGCCTTGAATTTGTTGATCAATCTGAACTGCCAGTTCTCTTGTAGGAACGATCACGAGAGCATTGATGTGATCCCGGTTAGGATTATTGAGAATGTGATTCATGACCGGGAGCAAAAACGCAGCGGTTTTTCCAGTTCCCGTTTGAGCGCTTCCGATAAGATCTTTTTTCTCTAAAATGGGGGGAATAGCCATCTCCTGAATCGGAGTGGCTTCTTCAAAGCCCATGGCGCTGATACCTTCGAGTAAATCAGCGTGCAATTGCAACTTTTCGAATTTCAAATTAGTCTATCTTTTGATAATGAATCACAACGGATTCTGATTAGATGCCAAATCTAACGATTGAAAATGGTAATGTGTCATTAATTGTTCATCGAGCAATTATTTTGCTAATTTAGAGATTGATGCCACTAGCATTTTACAACCTTAAAGCACTAGATTTCAGTGATTAAAAAAATTTGCTGAGTTAGTGATTAGGGAAAACAGACACTTTGGAATAGTACTTTATGAAGAATTTATACACCGCCCGAAATTTCGTGAAACTCTATGCTTAAGCTCTGGAAACTTCTAACACTTGCTCTACTCCTGGCTTTGGCCATGCCTATGAGAGGAACGCACATAGTTGGAGGTGAGATTTATTACGAATATTTGGGAGGAAGCGAATATCTGATAACGCTGAAAATTTATCGGGACTGCGGCCCTGCCAACACAAATCAAACTGGATTTGACGATAACGCAGCCGTTGGCTTTTTTGTAAATGGCAACCTCGACTTCAGCATCAATATCCCAACGAATTTTACTCAGATTAATGAACTTCCGCTTGAGCTTGAAAATCCATGCTTCATAGTCCCACCGGAGCTTTGTGTGGAAGAAGCTGTTTACGAAACAGTGGTGGAACTGCCACCAAACCCAAACGGCTACCAGGTAGTGTATCAACGCTGCTGTAGAAACCCATCCATCAATAACCTCACGAACCCACAAGATTTAGGAATAACGCTGGAAACTCACATCCCAGGCACTTTCGAGATTGGCAATAACTTTAATAGCAGCCCTGTCTTTCAGGAATTTCCCCCGGTTGCACTTTGCACGAATGGAGCCTTTGTTTTTGACCATTCCGCTATCGATCCTGATGGAGATTCGCTTGCCTATGAATTTTGCGCACCACTGCATGGAGGTGGACCGGATACTGATGCGATGATTATTCCTGATCCGCCTTTTCCCCCACCATACGATGAAGTGACCTATGCTCCGGGGTTCAATGCACCAGAGCCGATCACAAGCGATCCACAATTTGAGATTGATCCAACAACAGGAGTGATCACTGGCACACCCACTCAGCAAGGACAGTACGCTATGGGGATTTGTGTGAAAGAATATCGGGATGGAGACCTTATCAGCACCGTGAGGCGTGACTTTCAGTTTAATGTAACAATTTGTGACCCCAATGTGAGTGCCGCAATTGAAGAACAATCTACCGAAGAGTTTTGTCAGGGTCTTACTGTGGATTTCACGAGCAACTCCGTGAATGCAACGAGTTACCTGTGGGATTTTGGTGACCCAAACACGGAAGATGACACTTCCACAGAGCCTAATCCAAGTTACACCTACGATGAAATTGGGGAGTACGAAGTGTGGCTAATTATTAATGAAGGTTGGAGCTGCGTAGATTCCGCATCGGCAAGTTTTGAAGTTTATCCAGAAGTTGCTCCCACCATCTTGCAAGGTGAATTTGAATGCCTTAATGGCCAGGAAACTTATTCCTTTGATTCGGAAGGGAACTTTTCTGAGGATGTCATTTACAGCTGGTCCGTTAATGGCTCAGACATGGGAACGGACAGCTTGCTCACCTCAGCACCGCTCAATCCGGGTGAGCAAAACACAATCATTCTTACTGTGGAAGATTACGCCTGCACCGTTTCTGATGAGATAATCATCGACCTGCCCCCCACACCACAAGCGCAGATTGGCCCACAAACTGAGTTTTGCAACGGGCTCACTTACGACTTTGTCAACGAATCTCAGAATGCTGAATCTTATTCATGGGATGTGGATATTAACGGAACCTGGGATGGCGGATCGAATAGCTTCGAGCCAACTTTCACTTATCCCGACACTGGTCATTACGTGGTAGAGCTCACGGCTTTTGCACCTCAAACCTGTCCAACGACAGACACCGAAGAAATTGAAGTGTATACTTTGCTAAACCCGTCATTTCCCGCTCAATCTTCTCAGTGTTTTAATGGGCACAACTTCGATTTCGAAGGTCTTGGTGCAGAATCTGACGAAGCAATTTACTCCTGGGATTTTAGCGAATTTGGTTCTCCACAAACGAGCGATGAGCCAAATCCTCAGAACATAACCTTTGAAGAGGCCGGCACTTATCCGGTCCATTTGACTATTGCCGAAAACGGTTGTGAACGAGACTATCTCGATTCTGTAGAAGTCATTTATAACCCTGTACCTGAATTCTCTCTCCATCATGATTCCGGATGTCCGCCATTCATGGTAACATTCACCGACTCCAGTGAACACTCCACACCGATTAACTATTTCTGGGAGTTTGGCGATGGCAACACTGCCACAAATCAAAACCCAGTTCACGTTTATCAGAATCCTGGAATTTACACAGTGACACTGACAATCAATTCGAACCAGGGATGTGTAGATGAAGTTAGCGAGGTTCAGGTCGATGCAGTCGAGGTTCTCGATTCGCCAGATGCGGGATTCATTGTCGAACCGCAGACCATGGCGGCCATTGATCCAAATGCGCAGATTATCGATCAGTCGGAAGGCGCGATCTCGTGCTTTTATTATTTCGAAGACGGATCAACTTCTAACTCCTGCGATTTTCTTCACACCTTCACAGAAACGGGCTACGTGGACGTAATGCAGGTAGTGACAAATGAGTTTGGCTGCACTGACACTGCCTACTATCCGGTAGAGATTTCGGGCCATTTGTTTTACGCCCCTAATGCTTTCACGCCTGATGGTGACGGCATCAATGACGTGTTTGTGCCAAAATCTGTGGGTGTTGGTGAGTATACCATGTACATCTACAATCGATGGGGAAAGAAAATCTTTAAGTCTATCCACCCGAAGGTAGGCTGGGATGGCACTTACAAAGGTGAGCCGGTTCCTCAAGGCGTTTACACCTACCAGGTTTTTTTGGAAGACCTCAGACAGCTGCCACACGACTACACAGGCCACATCAACCTCATCCGTTGACCCTTTCTAGATCTGCATTTCGGTTTTTGGATTATTTTTCTAATTTTGATTAAACGTAACTCTCTAACCAAAAACCAAATTGAGCATGTCAGACGGCAGGAACAACAGGGAAGATATTTATTCGAAGGCCATCCGAGCGGGAAAACGAACCTACTTTTTCGATGTAAAGTCTACCAAGGGTAGCGACCTCTACCTCACAATCACCGAAAGCAAAAGAAAGTACAACGATGATGGTAAGTTCTTTTACGAGAAGCACAAACTTTTCCTCTACAAAGAAGACTTCGACAAATTTGCTGATGGGCTCACCGAGACAATCGATAAAATCCGCGAGTTGCAAGCTACAGATGAGTTTTTAAGTGAAGACGACTCACCTAGAAACGATGCTTACGACAACGACTCAGATGGTGATGAAACGCCAAAGTTTAGCGAAAATGGCAACTCCGATAGCAAGCGATCCGATGAAGAGTTTTCTGACGTGAAATTTGAAGATCTCGAAGACTAATTTTAAAAATCAATCATTTGGCTGGCGTGCTCATCCAGTCTTTCTAGTGTCTCCCGATCGAGTTTTCCTTCCTGATTGTCCAAAATAGTTTCTATCAAACTCAGCTTAGGTTTCGAGAAATGTACGTGCACCTTCAGATAGTGCAATATTCCTGTAAAGTGATCCATTCCTAAAAGGCTCCCAGTTCTTCCTGCACTCAAACCTATCAACCCGGCCTTTTTACCGGTAAAAATTTTTGGATTCATACAGTCGATAAACGCCTTCAGAATTCCTGGAAATCCACCGTTGTATTCCGGCACAACAAAGATGTACTTATCGGTGTGGAGCATATACTTCTCAACAATCCGCTCCACTTCCTCTGACCTCAATCCATACATATCGCTAGCCAAAAAATCGTGCGGCATTTCGCGCAAATTGAACACCTGTGCTTCGGCCCCTTTTTGATTTAATAATCTGGCGTATTCTTCGGCTACTTTGCTGCTGTTGCTGTTTTCCCTGTTGGTTCCGGCAATTACCGTAATCTTCTGTTTCATGATTAATTTTACTGATTAGCTCAAATCAAAATCTTCAACTGTTACAGGTTTTGGATGTTTGTTATCAACGTGATTTTAACAAAAAATCTGTGTAAAACTTTACCCTCCATCACACCCTTCAAGGCCTTGAGAAAACCTATCTTTACCTAATATTTCAAAGGCGCTGGAAACGCTGAAAATAAGGCCAAATCTAAGTAATCCACCTGGCCTTCAACAAATGCACAGATTTTAACCCGAAAAAAGCGAAGAACGATTTATGAAGCTCACATACTTTGGACATTCTTGCTTCCTTCTGGAAACCAACGACAAAAAGATTTTGATCGATCCCTTTATCAGCCCAAACGAGCTGGCAAAGAATATCGATGTAAATGATATTTCTTGTGATTACTTATTGCTTTCTCACGGTCACGAAGACCATGTGGCAGATGTAGACACCGTTTTGACAAACAACAAAAACTGTCAGGTGGTTTCCAACTTTGAAATCATCGGTTGGATCCAGGGCAAAGGTCACGACAACGTGCACCCAATGAATCACGGTGGGAAAGCGAAGTTTGATTTTGGAAGTGTGAAATACGTTAATGCAGTTCACAGCAGTGTTTTGCCAGATGGAACTTACGGTGGAAATCCGGGAGGATTTCTTTTTGAAATCGAAGGAAAGACAATTTACTACGCAGGAGATACGGCACTAACCATGGACATGCAGCTCATAGGTAAGTACCACAAACCCGATTTGGCAATCTTGCCAATTGGAGATAACTTCACCATGGGAATTGAAGATGCTGTCATTTGCTGCGACTTTATTCAGTGCAATGATGTAATTGGAATGCATTACGATACGTTTCCACCAGTAAAAATTGACCACGAAGAGGCTAAAACAAAATTCAACAAGGCCGGAAAAAACCTCGAACTGATGGAAATCGGTTCGTCAAAGGCCATTTAAACGAGGGACATGGGAAAAATTATTTCAATAGCGAATCAGAAAGGTGGAGTTGGAAAAACAACAAGCGCCATTAACCTTGCCGCTTGCTTTGGCGTGCTGGAGTACAAAACGCTTATTGTGGATGCAGATCCTCAGGCTAACGCAACATCGGGTGTTGGTATCGACCCCAAGACAGTGAAGACCAGTGTCTACGAAAGCATCATTAACGATGTGCCCCCGAAAGACATCATCATCTCAACTGAGAACCCGAATCTCGACATTCTACCAGCGCACATCGATTTGGTTGGAGCTGAAATTGAGTTGATCAACATGCCCAACAGGGAGTACATGATGAAGATGGCCCTGGAGCCCATCAAAGACGAGTACGACTTTATCATCATCGATTGCTCACCATCTTTGGGCCTAATCACTGTCAATGGACTTACGGCTTCCGACTCTGTGATTATCCCTGTTCAGTGCGAGTACTTTGCACTCGAAGGCCTTGGCAAGTTGTTGAACACGATCAAAATCGTTCAGTCGAAACTCAACACAGAGTTGTCTATCGAAGGGATTTTATTGACAATGTACGACACTCGCCTCCGACTCGCCAATCAGGTTGTGGAAGAGGTAAAAATGCACTTCCAGGAACTTGTATTCGATACAATCATTCACAGAAATACTCGTTTGGGTGAAGCTCCGAGCTTTGGTGAAACCATCATCATGCACGATGCAAGTTGCAAAGGTTCGGTGAACTATCTCAACCTTGCCAGAGAAATTCTGCAGAAGAATGAGATGACGAAAATTAGTGATGAAGAAAAATATATCAACTTAGATAATGGCTAAGAAGAAAGCGTTGGGAAGAGGCCTGAGTGCCTTACTGGAAAATTCGGGAAGTGCACCAGAGCCTAGAAAACCTGTAAGCAAAGGAAGTATTGGGAATGTAGCGGGCAATATCGCCATGCTCAAAATTTCTCAGATCGAAGCGAACCCATTTCAGCCTCGCTCAAAATTTGACTCTACAGCACTTGAGGAACTGGCCACTTCCATTCGCGAGTTGGGAATTATCCAGCCCATCACTGTTAGAAAAATTGGCGCCCAGCGCTACCAATTAATCTCTGGTGAACGCAGATTTAGAGCTTCTCAAATTGCAGAAGTTGAAGAAATTCCCTCCTACGTAAGAGAAGCTGACGATCAGGCAATGCTCGAAATGGCGCTGGTCGAAAACATTCAACGCGAAAACCTCGATGCCATCGAAGTTGCCATCAGCTACCAAAGACTGATTGAAGAGTGCTCTTTGACCCAGGAACAGCTGAGCGAACGTGTTGGCAAAAACCGAACTACAGTAACCAACTACTTGCGATTACTCAAATTGCCCGCAGAAATCCAGGTAGGAATAATCGAGAAAGAAATCAGCATGGGCCACGCCCGTGCATTGGTCAATGCCGGATCGGAAAAAAAGCAGGTTGACGTTTTTAGGAAAATTCTCAAGGATGATCTTTCGGTAAGACAAACCGAAGAGCTCGTTAGAAACGGAGACCAGAAGTCGAAATCGAAAAATGGTAAATCGGCCGGTAGCTCGCTTTCCTTGGCTCACCAAAAGGTGCGCGATGAACTGAAAGAAAAATTCGGTAAAGGCGCTGGGTTAAAGCGAAGTGAAAATGGTACTGGCAAAATCGAAATTCCTTTCCGCTCTGAAGAAGAACTCCAACAGCTAATCGACTTACTTGAGCTTTGAGCTTCAAAATTAGCATAGCGTCCCTCCTGTTTTTGCTTGCTACCATTTCGTGTTTTTCTCAAAATGAAACTTACGATGTCGAACAGGCAGACACAACCGATGTGGAGAGTGTTGATGAAAGCGATCCTTTTGCATCGCATCCTCCCCGAAAAGCAACAATCATGTCTGCCGTGCTTCCCGGTCTTGGCCAGGCTTACAACAAAAAATACTGGAAGATCCCGATAGTCTATGCCGGAATTGGCACCTGTGTCTACTTCATTGTAGAGAACGGAAAAAGCTTCAGACGCTATCGCGATGCACTGATTGCAGTGAGAGATGATGACCCAAACACTGTGAACACCACTCAGTTTAATGGCTCGCAGCTCGATCAGCTTCAGAATACATATCGCAGGTGGCTCGATCTTTCTTACGTGTCACTGGCAGCAGTCTACATCCTTCAAATCATTGATGCCAATGTCGATGCTCACTTTTTTCACTTCGACATTTCAGACGACATCTCGCTGAACTGGTCGCCTGATATCAACCTGGCTCCAACAGGGTCTACCGGCATTTCACTCAATATCCAATTCTGAAAAAGATTCTTGCTTCATGAAAATTGCGATCATCGGTTACGGGAAAATGGGTAAAACCATTGAAAAACTCGCAGTTGAACGCGGGCACGAAATAGTCTTAAAAGCCACCTCCTCCTCCCCTGCGACTTCCGAAAATCTCTCTGGATGCGATGTGGCGATAGAGTTTACCAACCCCGAAAGTGCCGTGGACAATTTTATGCTCTGCCTTCAGAACGATATTCCAGTTGTCACAGGGTCTACGGGATGGAACGATCAAAAAAAAGAAGTGCTAAAGACTGTTGAAGAAAAGAAAGGACGCTTTTTCTTCGCCAGTAATTTTTCCGTGGGAGTCAATATTTTCTTCCAGGTAAACAAGTCATTGGCTAAACTAATGAACGCTCAACCGGATTACACACCGTCAGTTGAAGAGTGGCATCACATTCACAAAAAAGATGCTCCCAGTGGAACTGCTGTTTCCATTGTGGAACAAATGATCGATAAACTAGATAGCAAGACCGGCTGGAGTTTAGCTCCCGAAAAACCAAACGAAAATGAGATTGGAGTGAAAGCCTACCGAGAGGGCGAGATTTTTGGCACGCATTGCGTGAGCTACCGAAGTGCAATAGATGACCTCACCATTGAGCACAAAGCTCACAGTCGTGAAGGTTTCGCCAAAGGTGCTATTTTAGCGGCCGAATGGATCGTAAACCAATCCTCTGGAACATACGGAATGGAAGATTTACTGCAAATTTGAGCCATTCATAATGACCTGCTGCCACTCGTAATTTTGGCTACAATTTTAGCTGAAGTATTCGTTTTAGGAGCATAATTTTGACAACATGAATTTACCCGAAATACTACTTCTACTCCTCATTGCAGAATACTTCATTGTTCTGCCAAAGTTTTTTGAAAAAGCAGGAAAACCATCCTGGAAAGGATACATCCCCGGATATAACTTTTACATCTGGTTGCAGCTCACCAACCGCCCGTGGTATTGGCTTATCCTTCTCCTGATTCCCGGAGTGAATTTGCTGATGCTGATCATCATGAATGTTGAGCTTGCCATTGTTTTCAACAAAAGATCCACCAGGTCGCAGTGGTTTGTGGGAGTGCTTCCGTGGATTGCTCTTCCTATGATGGCGTTCAAAGATGAAGAAGTGAAGTACGTGGGACCGAGAGATTGGAAAAAGAGAAAGAAAAGCACAACGAGAGAATGGGGCGAGGCAATCATTTTTGCAATCATTGCCGCTACAGTAATCAGAACTTTTCTTTTAGAAGCTTTCACCATTCCTTCTCCTTCCATGGAGAAATCGATGCTCGTAGGAGATTACCTCTTTGTAAGTAAAGTGAACTACGGGCCTCGTTCGCCAATGACCCCGGTGAGCTTTCCACTTGCTCACCACACCATGCCAATTCTGGGAACTAAAAGCTACGTGGAGTGGTACAAGATGCCCTATTTCAGACTTCCGGGACTCGGAGATGTAGAGCGAAACGATGCAGTGGTTTTCAACTTTCCGCACGGGGATACGATCATCAATCAACCCGACATGTCGACCCGCGACTATTACCAGTACGTTCGCAGACAAGCATATGATCTCTACCAAAGAAATGTAGAGGAGCCAACTCCTGAAGGATTTATGAAGGTGGATGAAAAGTATCGTCAGCAAGCGAGCAGAATGTTCGAAAACCAGTACGGGCTGGATGTGCGACCACTAGATAAAAAAGAACACTATATCAAGAGAGCGGTGGGACTGCCAGGAGACACTCTGAGCATTGTAGATCGACAAATCATGATCAATGGCGAGCCCGCAGAAAACCCCGAACACTTGCAGTTCGACTACATTATTGAAAGCACCAATACTGTATCTACAGCTAACGCCATTCAACGAAGACTCGATTTAAGACTCAAATCTTCCATCGGTATCCAGGGAAACCGCATTCGCGCTACCATTGAGCCTAGTGAAGCGGAGGTGATTAAGCGCATGTCGAATGTCGACACGGTCTACGTCCAAAATGAAGAAAAAGGCGAAATGGACCTGGGTTTTCTCAGGATTTTCCCGCATCACCCGGATTACGATTGGACACCTGATAATTTCGGCCCTCTTTACATACCTAAGAAAGGAAGAACCATAGAACTCACTACCGACAACCTACCGATTTACGAAAGAGTGATTGATGTTTATGAAAACAACGACCTCCGGGTTGAAGGAGATGAGATTTACATTAACGGTGAAAAGACAGACAGCTACACTTTCAAACAGGATTACTACTGGCTAATGGGAGACAACCGTCACCAATCACTCGACTCCAGATTCTGGGGCTTTGTGCCTTTCGATCACGTAGTTGGTGAAGCAGTGTTTACGTGGTTCTCTAAAGAAAACAGTGCTCAGCACCACGGTAGTGACATTCGTTGGGACAGGATGTTTAAGTTGGTAGAATAACCTCTTATTTATGGCCAGCAAAACCATTGTTTTACCGATTTGCCCTTTCGGAAACATTGACTTTTACTCGAGCTATTTTGCAGCTGATGAAGTGATTTTTGAACAGTGGGAACACTATCCCAAACAAACCTACAGAAATCGCTACGAGATTCTCGGGCCTAATGGTAGACAACGTCTTACCATTCCTGTAGTTGGTCAAAAAGGGCAGAAAATTCCGGTTTGTGAAATAGATATCGATTACAAAGACGACTGGCCGACTTTGCATTGGAGGTCAATCGTTACAGCCTACCAACGTTCGCCTTTCTTCGATTTCTACAAGGATGAGTTTTACGATGTCCTCTTTTCAAGGCCTGAGAAATTGGTCGATTTCAACATGAGCACACACAAACTCATTTTGAACTGGCTTGGTAAAAGCCGCGAAGAAAAATACACTTCTGATTTTTTTAAGGGGTCTTCAGACGAAGATTTGAAAGACAATTTCAAATCGAAACAGCGATGGGTGGAAAACCGGAGTTACTTGCAGGTTTTTTCAGACAGGCATGCTTTCGAGCACAACTTATCACTTTTGGATCTGATCTTTAATCTTGGACCGGAAAGTTTGACTTATCTCGAGAAAGAGTCAGTTGATTAGCGCTTTCCTTTTTTGCCGGGTTGGATGATGATGTCAAGAACGATCACGCGAGACTCTTCCACCTTGTAGTAAATAAGGTAATCCCAAACTTCCACTTTTCTGTACTCTCCATCGAGTCTTTCGAAACGGGCCTGTTTTGAGTTGGCCATTGGATTTACTCCTAGCTTTCTGATGCTGTCTAAAATTGCCAGACGGGCATCTTCTCCTCCAATTAGAGACACCTCCTTGAGCCCACTAATGATTCTTTTAAAAGAAGCCGTTGCACGATCAGTAACAATCACCTTAGATCTTTTCATGCGACAAATTTAAAACTTTATCCACGCTCATTCCAGTGTCAATTTCACCAAGTCGATTTGGCTATATTTACAGCCCATTTTCAGACCAAAAAACATGATGAAAAAAACGCTAATCCTTATTTTTTTAACAGCTTTCCTGAGTAGCATTTCATTCGCCCAGGAGCTCTCCATCGAAGAAGCCGTAATGGGTAACTACGGTGAGTTGAACCCCGAAAATCTCGACCAGCTTCAGTGGATAAAAGGCGAAGACGAAGCCACTTACATTGATGAGGATAACCTGATTGTTGTCAATCGAAGAGGTAAAACGAACGTGCGCTTAACTCTCGATAAACTGAATAAACAGGTAGAAGACTCTCTGACGAGCTTTCCAAAAATCACATGGATCAACAAAAACAATTTTTTCTTCAGCCGTGGAAAATCTTACTACAAAACCAACCTGAAGAAAGATAAGACAGAGATTGTTTTACAGTACGATGAAGATGCTGAAAACGCTGACTATCATCAGCAAACCAATCGGGTTGCTTTCACAAAAGAGAACAATCTTTTTATCAACGATGGCAAACGAACGATTCAGATCACTGACGAGCCAGAAGGTGTCGTGAGTGGGCAGGCCATTCACAGATACGAATTTGGGATTACCAAAGGAACTTTTTGGTCGCCAGGTGGTAAGCGACTGGCTTTTTACCAAAAGGATGAACGCCCGGTTAGTGACTACCCTATTCCCGACTACACGAAGGTTCCCGCGGCCGATGAAACCATAAAATATCCGATGGCTGGGCAAGACAGCGAAATTCCAAAAGTTGGTGTGTATGACATTCAAAACGAAAGACTCCTTTATCTGGACATTGAGGATGGAAAAGCAGATGACAGTTTTTACGTGACCAACCTCACCTGGAGCGAAGACGGCAACACGATTTACCTGGCGGTAGTCAACCGAGATCAGAATGAAATGTATCTCGGAGCCTGGTCATCTCACAAAGGGCAGTTTTTAGGTAAGGTTCTGGAAGAAAGCGATGACGAATACGTGGAACCAGAGCACGGCCCGATTTTCACTAAAAAATCTAAGTATTATCTTCTGTGGTTTAGCGAACGAAGTGGATTCAACCACCTTTACATGTACGACACCAAAGGGAATCTGAAAAATCAGGTGACTTCCGGCAATTTTGATGTAACAGATTTTCTTGGTTTCAGCGAAGAAGGTGATTTCATCTACGTTCAGGCTACCGGAGAAAACCCAACCGAGCGTCATATCTACAAGGCAGCTGTTGATGGAAGCGGGATGACGAGACTCACCTCCACTCCCGGCACACATTCTGCGAAACTGAGCACTTCCGGAAAGTATTTTATTGACTCTTTTTCAAGTGTTGAAACTCCACGAGTGATCTCTCTCAAAGATGAGGATGGCGAGGAAGAAGCTGTTTTATTCGAGGCTGAAAATCCGCTAAAAGGAAAGCAATACGGACAGACGGAAATTTTTTCACACAAAGCAGAAGATGGCACACCACTGTGGTGTCGAATGATAAAGCCCAGCGACTTTGATGAAAGCAAAAAATATCCTGTTCTCGTTTACGTTTACAACGGCCCTCATGTGCAGCTTGTGCGAAACACCTGGCTCGGTGCTGCCTCACTCTGGATGCACAGTCTGGCGGAAGATGGGTTTATAGTTTTCACTGTTGATGGCAGAGGATCGGCAAACAGAGGAATCGATTTCGAGCAAGCTGTTTTTAGAAATCTCGGGAATCTGGAAATGCAAGACCAGCTGCATCTCACCAACTGGCTGAAGGAACAACCTTACACAGATGAAAACAGATTTGCCGTTCACGGCTGGAGCTACGGTGGTTTTATGACTACATCTTTGATGCTTCGCAAACCAGGAAACTTTAAAGTTGGCGTAGCCGGAGGCCCTGTTATCGATTGGAAGTTATACGAAGTGATGTACACTGAGCGCTACATGGACACTCCGGAAACTAACCCCGAAGGATTTGAGGAAGCAGCTTTGCCGCAGTACGTAGAAAACCTGGAGGGCAAGCTCCTATCGATCCACGGCACCTCAGACGATGTTGTGGTGCTTCAGCACAACATGGCACTATTGAAAGCTTCAATTGAGAAGGGAGTGCAAATAGACTTTATGGCATACCCAGGCCACCCTCACAACGTGCACGGAAAAGACCGCGTTCACCTGATGACTAAGGTGATTGAATACATTAAAGCTGGGCTGTAAGAAGTGCTCCTTTGTGATCTTTCCAGAGAGCTGAAATTTCTACCTTTGCCGGCAAATTTCGATGAAGGATAAGAAATATGTAACTTATCAATCGTCAAAAATTCCTGAAACCGCAGAACAAACAACAGATGAGCGAATCCAAAACCACTTTAAAGTCGACTCCGCTAAAGTCTAAACACGAAGCACTGGGTGCCAAAATGGTTCCCTTTGCAGGGTTTGAAATGCCTGTGCAGTACACAGGCGTGAATGAAGAGCACCTCAACGTGCGTGAGAATCTAGGTGTTTTTGATGTCTCTCACATGGGTGAGTTTTTTATCACTGGACCTAATGCTCTGGATCTCGTTCAAAGAATCTCATCGAATGACGCTTCAAAACTGGTCGATGGCAAGGTGCAATACAGCTGCATGCCCAACGACAAGGGAGGAATTGTGGACGACCTGCTCATCTACCGATTCAATGAAGAGACCTATCTTCTTGTGGTGAACGCTTCCAACATCGAAAAAGACTGGAACTGGATAGAAGGTCAAAACACCTTTGGTGCAGAAATGAGTGATCAGTCAGACGATTACGCATTGCTGGCCATTCAGGGTCCGAAAACGGCCGAAGTCATGCAGTCGCTCACGGAAGTGAACCTGGCCGACATGGGCTTCTACACTTTCAAAGTTGGAAAATTTGCCGGAAAAGAAGACGTAATCATTTCCGCAACGGGCTACACCGGTGCCGGAGGATTTGAAATTTACTGCCACAGCGATGATGCTGAAGAAATTTGGGATGCGGTGATGAAAGCTGGAAGTGATTTTGGAATCAAACCAGCAGGACTTGCAGCACGAGATACACTGCGACTGGAAATGGGGTTTGCTCTTTATGGAAACGATATTGACGACACCACCTCTCCTATCGAAGCCAGGCTTGGATGGATCACTAAATTCAACCACGACTTTGTGAATCGCGAAGCACTCGAAAAACAGAAAGAAGAAGGAGTAGATCAAAAACTAGTAGGATTCGTGCTCAACGAAAAAGGAATTGCCAGAAAGGATTACCCAATCGAAGACAGCGAAGGCAATGTGATAGGCCGAGTGACTTCAGGTACTATGAGTCCATCGCTTCAGAAAGCCATCGGATTGGGCTATGTTAAAAACGACTTCATTTCGCCTGGTTCGGAAATTTTCATTGCGGTGAGAAAGAAAAAGATTCCAGCCGAAGTCGTGAAATATCCATTTCTAAAATCGCTCTAAGCCTATGATCAACTCTCCAAAAAAGCGAGTGGAAGTTTGCTTTGCTCCCACGCAATACGAACTTTATAAAGCCGACTACAAAATTTGCGTGGTGATTGATGTTTTGCGTGCCACTTCAGCCATTTGCACTGCTATTAACAACAACACTAAGATTCTGCCAGTGTCCACGGTAGAAGAAGCAAAGTCTTTCCAGAAAAAAGGCTATCTCGCAGCGGCAGAGCGTAATGGAGAAATTGTTGAAGGATTTGAAATCGGTAATTCCCCTTTTGCTTTTATGGATCCAGACCTGAGGCAAAAGACTGTGGTACTCACTACCACCAATGGAACAAAGGCTATCAACATGGCCAAAGACATGGAGATAGTGGTGATTGGCGCACTCAATAATTTGGATGCGCTTTGCGACTGGTTGATCGACCAACACGAAGACACGCTGTTGCTGGGTTCCGGGTGGAAAGACAAATTTAACCTCGAAGACACCATTTGCGCTGGTGCCATTGCCGATCAGCTTATTAAAAGCGGAAAGTTCAAAGCTGAAGAAGACTCTACCATTGCTGCCAAATACATCTCGCGCTCTGCGAAAGACAATATTTTCGGATACCTCAAAGCTTCTTCTCATAGAAGAAGACTGAAAAAACTAAATCTGAACGAAGACATTCTCTACTGCCTCACACCAAACAACCTGGATTGCATCCCGATTCTAAAAGACGGAGTGATAGAAAAGCTCACACCAGAACATGTACCGCAAAAAGCGTAAACAAATAATTGCCACCTGGCTAATTTTAGTTTTGTTGTCTTTCGACTTCGGACCGGCAGCAGCCTGGGGTTTTTACAGCCATAGAAAGATAAACGAAATGGCAGTTTATGCTTTGCCTAAAGACCTCTTTGGATTCTACAAGCGGAATATTCAGTTCATCATCGACCAAAGTGTTGCACCCGACAAAAGACGATACGGAGTAAAAGGAGAAGCACAGAGACACTACATCGACATTGACCACTATTGTCACAGTCAGGAGTGCGACCCTTTTGAAGTTGTACCATTCAAATGGAACGATGCAGTAGAAAAGTTCTCTGAAGACACACTTCAGGAGTATGGAATTTTGCCCTGGCACATCAACTCCATGACTCACTGGCTCACCAAAGCTTTCAGGGAAAAAGACATCGACAACATTTTAAGGCTTTCTGCTGAACTCGGTCACTACGTTGGAGACGCTCACGTTCCTCTTCACACGACTGAGAACTACAACGGCCAATTGTCCGGGCAACGGGGAATTCACGGCTTTTGGGAAACACGGCTGCCAGAGCTTTTCGATAAAAACTATGACTACTTTGTGGATGACGCCAGATACATCGAGTCGCCACTGCAGTTCGCCTGGCAGTCGGTAAGAGAAAGCCACACCGGCCTGGATTCTGTGCTTACTTTCGAAGCTGAGCTGAATGATCGCTTCTCCCCGGATCAAAAGTACTCCTATGAAGAACGCGGTCGCTCAGTAGTGAAAGTTTACTCACAGGAATATGCCGAAACTTACCACCAGATGTTAGATGGACAGGTGGAACGCAGACTTCGTGGTGCCATTCACGGCATTGCAAGTTTGTGGTACACTGCCTGGGTGAATGCCGGTCAGCCCGATCTCACCGACATCGAAAATGAACAGCCCTCAGAAGGATTGCTGGAAGAAATTGAAAAAGAGACCAAACGGAAAGAGCTTGACGAGAAAGTCAGAGATCACAATTAGTGAAAATCAACCGGTTTAGAGTGAAACCCTGACTCAATATTTCAGTAGAAAGGAGTGTATCAAATTTACTGAAATTATGAAGTTCATTATCACTACCGCATTTTTCCTTTTTCTCACCGTAGGCGTGCAGGCGCAAAACGGAAAAGTAATCATTGAAGGCTCTGTTCAGACAGAAGGAGTTATTCCAACGAATCTTGAACAGATTGAGCCCACCCAACACACATTGGTAACAGTTTATTGCCAGGATGAAATTATCGAGCAGTTCTTTGCAACAGCTGAAGGCAAGTTTGACTATGTTCTCAATCCAGGATTTGAGTACACTGTCATCTTTAGTAAGTCAGGATACTTTGAAAAGCAACTCGTTTATAACCTCAAAGACACTCCAAAGGAAGAATTTGAAGGTGATGTAGTCGCAAGCAAAGTCACGCTTCACGAGAATGACGAGTCAGAAGCAATGACCGAGCTCAGCTATATTCCGGCCGCAAAATGTTTCTACGACACCAAAAAAGGCTCGATCGCGTGGGACATCGCTTACCAGCAAAAGATGAATGAAAGATATTACAGCCTTGCGATGCAATAAATTGTAGATCAAATACAGCAACTAAATTTAACCTGAAGCACCATCTGATCCCTTGTGATTGGATGGTGTTTTTATTTTTGCTCAATGCGCATTGCACTGGTTGAGCCATATTTTTCCGGATCGCACAAGAGTTGGGCAACAGAACTCCAGCGACACTCTTCTTATTCTATTGAGTTATTTACGCTGCCTGGTCGCAACTGGAAATGGAGAATGCACGGTGCTGCCATATCACTGGCTAAAAAAGTAAATGAGATTGAGACTGCGTTCGACCTAATTGTTGTGACTGACATGATGGATCTGTCAGTATTTAAGTCCTTGCTCTCCCCTGTTCACAACCTCACTCCTATTGCCCTCTACTTTCACGAAAACCAATTGACATATCCATGGTCAAACCGCGATCCTGATGCTAAGGATGAAAAAGCGGGTCACTATCAATTCATCAATTACTCGTCTGCACTGGTGGCCGATCGTGTTTACTTCAACTCCGCATACCACATGAACTCATTTCTGGATGCGTTGAAGCCTTTTATTTCCACATTCCCGGATCATAAGAACATGAGCACCATTGCTCAAATTGAAAAGAAGTCTTCTGTGCTGCCAATTGGCATAGACCTGAAGAAATTCGATGAGTTTGAAGCGAAGGAATGGGAACCCAATGAAGTACCAATTATTCTCTGGAACCACCGATGGGAATACGACAAAAACCCAGACGATTTTTTCCAGTGTCTTTTTGACATTAAAGAACAAGGATATTCCTTTCAGCTCGTTGTGCTCGGTGCACATTTTCGGACTCATCCTAAAATCTTCACAAAAGCTAAAGAAGTTCTTTCTAACGAGTTACTCCACATTGGATTTTGCGAAAGCTTCGAAGAATACGCTCGGTGGCTTTGGAAATCAGACATTCTCCCAGTCACTTCGATTCAAGACTTTTTTGGTATCTCCATCATTGAGGCCATTTACTGTAAGTGCCTACCGATTCTCCCGAATAGGTTGGCTTACCCCGAACACATCACAACTAAAGACCTCTTTTACGATAGCTATTCAGAGCTCCTATCGATTTTAAAAGATAAGATCGAGAGTAACATTTCATCTGAAAAAGTGGATAATAGAAATGCCGTCCTTCATTATGACTGGGAGGTGACTATACGAGAATACGACCAAAAGTGGAGGGAATTGGTGGAAAAACACCTCAAAAAATAGCATTTCAGGACAAGACACAAGGCCTTCAGAGGTCTGATTTCCTGTTAGTTAAAACCTATTAACAGTTTTCACTTAGCAATTTTTGCTAAAAATAATGTTTGATTTTTCGAATAAAACATACTTTTGGAGCGCAATAAAAAAGCAAAAACAGAAAACCAAAAATTTAAAGTGCCATGAAAAAAACATTTATGCTTTTGGCAGTGCTTGCAGTGAGCGTCAGTTCAGTGTTCGCACAATTGTCTACTCGTGACAATGACGCCACCAACGTAAACTTGGGTGCACGCCCAGTAGCTGGTGATGCCGCCCTCACATTCACTATTCCTGTAGTAGGAAGAAGCGGAAACGATGGTGAAGACGCAGGTCTTTACAACGGAAACCTCTTTGGAGCTGGTCAGGTATTGACTTTCCGTTACTACAACACTTCAGATGTAGCTTACCGTCTTGGTATTCACATGTCTGCTGACAACACAAAGAGAAGTGGTGAGCAAACTGATGAAGACCTCGTGACTGCACCGGGAGAAGTAAGAGAAGCAGAGTATCAGGATGTGATGCGCGAATACCTCATCGCTCCTGGTATTGAAAAACACTTTTCTAGCAGCAACATCTGGGATGTTTATGCTGGTGGTGATGTTCTCATAGGTTTCAATAAAATGAAGACTATGAATAACGAAATCTACTGGGAAGCTGATGGAACAGATTTCGTAGAAGGTGGAAGAAACTTCAGAACTGAAACAACAAACGCTTTTGTTTTCGGACTTGGTGGTGTTGTTGGTATGAACATCTTTGTAGCTCAACTTCCAGTTTCTGTAGGTATCGAGTACGGTCTTTCAGCAAAATGGCTCTTCGGAGACAGAACTTTTGTTGAAACTGAATTTGCAGCTTCTTCAACTGATGACACTGTATCTAACGAGTTTTACACAGACCCAGATGATCCAGGAAACATCTACACTGATTTCAGCAAGCGTCAGTTCAACATGGACACAAACCACAACGTTCGTCTGAACATCAACTTCTACTTCTCTCGTTAATTTTGTGAACCGCCTCTAAAAAGAATTTTCAATTATGAAAAAAGCAATCTTTTATCTTTTTGCCTTTATAATGGTGGCAGGTGTGTTCACATCTTGCACTATGAGGCAAAAAGCAACTCCACTGGCTCCGATTAACGCTCAGGTCAACTTTGACATGGACGACCTGGAGTACATTGGAGAAGTGACAGGAAACACTGTTCAGTCTTATGTATTTGGCATCCCTTACGGTGGACGCCAGTACCACAGTGGAATCCTTTTGAACCAACAGCCAGGCCTTGGACTTAACCTTCCACAGAGCCGTGGTCTAAACAATGCTCTTTACGATGCGTTGATGCAATCTCCAGATGCAGATTTTGTTTTGCCAGTTTCTTACGAAACAGTTACTGAGCAGCAATTTCTCGGGAGAAAAGTCAACCTTACTGTTAAAGCAAAAGCTTTCAGAATTAAAGACAAATAAACATCTCTATAGATTTGTTGAAAAACACTTGTCCAATATGGGCAAGTGTTTTTTTATTTTTACACCAGCTTTTTCAATACAAAGTCACAAACATGCTCAAGAGTAAAATTACCTTCTGGACAGTACTGGCCATTTTAAGTCTTTCGGCTATCTCATGCAATGACGAACTGCAAAGTCCTGCAATTTTTGTTAGCCCGACAGCGTTCAATTTCACCGCTAGCCCGGGACAGTATGTTGAATTTAGCGTTCGTGCTGAAGCCGGTGATTCAGACTTGAGAAATCTGACGATACAGTTGAAACCTGAGGGTGGTCTTACCCAAACCATTCTGGACACCGCACTGGCAGGTGACGAAGCAGAATTTTTCTATCCATACCTTATTGCCAATTCTCAGGAGGCCAATCTCAATTTTACTTTTAAAGTTTACGATCAGGAAGGTGACAACGGTGGAGCTATCAGAAAGGTGTCGATTTCAGGAAGCAGCCCTCTGGTTGAATCGACAGGACACAGGCTCTACTCAAAATTTGCAACAGAAGAGAACAGTGCTTTTAATATTGAAAACACTCAACCGCTAGTTTTGGCAACAAACCCGGACTCGAGCTCTGTGGATCTCGTAAACTTCGACACCACCAATGATGACGTGCTAACCAGATCGATCACTTCGTATTCAGGTGTAAAGTTTGCCCGCAACAACGATTTCAATTACGCAGAGGCAACTCAACAAAGTGCCGAGGGAACTTATACTTCAAGTACACCTGTGAATTTGGTTTCGAACCTGCAGATTGATGATATCCTCATCACAGAGTTCGACACGATCAACAATTTATACGCTGTGCTTCAGATTACTAACATTTTGGATTTGGAAGGAACTGTAGACGATCGCATCGAATTCAAAATGAAGAAATAGGCTAAAGGAATTGGCCCTTTTTACCGCCAGTTCTCAAAGGCTTCGTAAACATCGGCTGGACATTTCACGGGCTTTCCGGATTTTCGATCGACAAAAACCAAAGTTGTTTGTGCCTTGTTTACCACAGTACCGCTTTCGTTTTTGGTTTCGTAGTCAAATACTATTCTGACACCTGGCAATTCTTGCATGCTTATGGTAATCGTGATCTCTTCATCGTAATAAACAGGCTGAAAATACTTCACAGAATACTCCAGCACCGGAAGCAAGATGCCTTTATCTTCAAGATCGCGATAACTAACCCCAGCTGCTCTTAGCATTTCTACACGAGCCACTTCGAAATACTCCGCATAGTTTCCGTAATACACATACCCCATTCGGTCAGTCTCTCCGTATCGCACTCTTAATTTCCAATCAAACTCTATCATTTTTATCTTCTATATTTGGTCTCTGAAAGGTAGAAATTCGAGTATAAAAGGGGCATAATTTCCACAGTATTCTTCGCTTCTGTCGTAACGCTGGCTTAACACTTTGACCCCGAAAGGATTAAGCTCCTTCAGATATTTAATTACTGAAATACTGATAGTTACGACAGATTTAAAACTATGCCAAAGGTTGGTAAATCTGAATATTCGGGGAATTATTTTCTACAGTCAAAAAAAGTTTAAAGTCAAGGGGTAATCGGTTTTTTTTTTCACTTTTTTCTCCAAATATTTGTTCGTACTTTGACATCGCGTTCCGAGAGAAGCACCAATTCTCTCACGCTGTCGGGGCCAAGAATTATTTTAATTTAACCTATTAGTTTATAAGGACAATGAGCAAAGATCACAATCAGGTATGGACCAACTGTCTCAGCGTGATCAGAGACAACGTTAGTATGCAAGGTTTCAAAACCTGGTTTGAGCCCATTAAGCCGATCAAGCTCGAAAAGAATGTATTAACCATTCAAGTTCCTTCTCAGTTTTTCTACGAATGGCTAGAAGAGCACTATGTGTCACTTCTCAAGAAAACCATCAAAAAAGAATTGGGCACCGAAGGGAGGCTGGAATACAGCATCATTATGGAGAACAATTACAATAACTCCAACCCCTACACGGTGCGCGTGCCAACTACCAACAAAAAGGCGATTAAGAATAAGTCAGTGCAGGTTCCTATGGATGCCAGCACTCAGCAAATTAAAAACCCTTTTGTTATTCCCGGCCTGAGGAAATTGAACATAGATTCAAACCTCAATCCCAACTATTCGTTTGAAAACTTTATTGAAGGCGACTGCAATCGGTTGGCGAGATCAGCAGGTTTCGCTGTGGCAAACAAACCAGGAGGGACAGCTTTTAACCCACTGCTTATTTACGGTGGCGTAGGACTCGGTAAAACTCACCTTGCCCACGCTATCGGAATTGAAATCAAGAATAAGTATCCGGAAAAAACTGTTCTCTACGTATCTTCAGAAAAATTCACGCACCAATTTATCGATGCCGTTAAAAACAACAGCGTCAACGACTTTAGTCACTTCTATCAAATGATGGACGTGCTGATTATAGATGACGTTCAATTCTTTAGCGGTAAGGAGAAAACTCAAGACGTATTCTTCCATATTTTCAATCACCTGCACCAAACAGGCAAGCAGCTGGTGTTAACATCAGACAAACCGCCAGTTGAGATGCAGGGTATGGAACAGCGACTGCTTTCTCGTTTCAAATGGGGGCTTAGTGCAGACTTGCAAACGCCTTCACTTGAAACGCGAATAGCGATTCTTGAGAAAAAGATGTATGCTGATGGAATCGACCTTCCGAAAGAAGTTGTCGAATATCTGGCCTACAGTATCACTACAAATATCCGTGAACTCGAAGGTGCGCTAATATCTCTGATCGCACAGTCATCTCTCAACAAGAAGTCGATAACACTCGACCTCGCCAAGCAAATGATTGACAAGTTTGTCAAAAACACAGCTCGCGAAGTTTCTATCGACTACATTCAAAAAGTGGTGTGCGATTATTTCGATCTGCCAATTGAATTGCTGAAGTCGAAAACCCGAAAAAGAGAAATCGTACAGGCCAGACAAATTGCAATGTTCTTTGCCAAGAAAATGACCAAATCGTCATTGGCAAACATTGGTCTTCACTGCGGTGGAAAAGATCACGCGACTGTGCTCCACGCCTGCCGAACGGTGAACAACCTTCAGGAAACTGACAAGCACTTCCGAAAGTATTTGGATGACCTGGAGAAAAAATTGAGTATTCAATAAGTCACGTTAAAAAAGGAGATCAAAACGATCTCCTTTTTTTATGCTCTTTCACCAAAATCCTTTTACTCAATCTTTTTAAAATCAAACTCTAGTTTGCGGTACTTGCCATACTCCTCACCATCCACAACAACATTCAATGTAGAGTCATCTACAATCTCGTAGGTGATGTGCTGTGGAAATTCGTGTTGGTGATTAGAGAAAGTGATTTTCGTCTCGCTTTTTTCTTCCTCTGTGAAAGGAACTGCACTCCCCTCGTTCTGGTTGTGAACCTGGGCATAGTAATGCAAAAGACCATCCTCTTCCTGAATTCTCAGGTTTTCAATGAAAACGGTGTCTTTATCGGCCATCACAAAACCATTGCCGATGTAAATGCTATCCGACTTCGACCACTGCTCATAGTACGCGTTCTTTTTTGAAGAATCGCGCCATTTACCAACGATTTGATCTACCTCGAAGCTCTTGTTCATTGGTTCATCACATCCTGCGGCAGCTAATACAAAAGCGAATAAAGCCAATTGGGAGACTTTCATTTTTAAGGTGCTGTTCATCAGGTCACAAATATTGAAATTTTTTTCGGATCGGCTATTGTCGATAATTCGATGAAAAAAGGTGAGGAAACCACCCAGAGCGGCCCATCGGCATTATCTATATTTGAAGCAAACACTGAGTAGATATGGCCAAAACTTCTGACGCGCAGAGCAATTCGAGCAAAAAAGCACTGGAGAGATTGCGCAGTAGGCGAAGCAAGAAACTCGAAGCAACAGACCTAATCGACAGGATCAAAACTGGAGACTCAACTGCATTGAGCGAAGCCATCACTCTGATTGAAAGCACTCATTCTAAACATCAAAAAATTGCCCAGGAAGTGATTTCCGGATGCATTGATAATTCCGGAGAATCTGTTCGATTGGGAATCACCGGTGTCCCTGGAGTTGGCAAGAGCACCTTCATCGAGTCCTTTGGTTTGCACCTCATCGAAAAAGGTCATCGGGTGGCAGTGCTCGCCATAGATCCCACAAGTCAACGAAGCAGAGGTAGCATCCTGGGCGACAAAACCAGAATGTACGGACTCACTCAAAACCCGGATGCCTTTGTGAGGCCCTCACCCGCTGCCGATGCTCTTGGTGGAGTGGCAAGAAAAACCCGCGAATCGATCGTTCTCTGCGAAGCGGCCGGATTCGACCGAATCATTATCGAAACAGTGGGTGTTGGCCAGTCGGAAACGGCAGTACATTCCATGGTCGATTTCTTTTTACTGCTTATGCTTGCTGGAGCCGGAGACGAGCTCCAGGGAATCAAACGCGGGATCATGGAAATGGCAGACACCATCGTGATCAACAAGGCCGATGGCGAAAATGTGAAAGCTGCGCAAAAAGCAAGTCGAGAATACAAAAATGCCGTTCACCTCTTCCCTCCCAACCCCAGCGGATGGGAACCAAAAGTGCTTACTTGCTCAGCTCTGAAAAAAGAAGGTTTGCCAGAAATTCATGAAACAATCGAAGAACACACAAGTGAAATGAAAAGCCTTGGACTCTTTTTGAAAAAAAGGCAACAGCAAGATATTAACTGGATGCACGACACTATTCTGTCTGAACTCAAGCGAAATTTTTACAACAACCCTGATTCTAAGGCGGCAGTGTTACGACTTGAAGAAAAGGTAAAATCAGGAGAAATCACTCCTTTTATGGCTGCCCAAAAGGCATTAGGCATAAACGAAGACTAACCTTTTTCGCGACTCCAAAAGATGAAGTCGGTTGCGGGGAGTTCCGAAACATAAGGCTTCATCAGCACAACAACCTGCCCGCGGTGATACTGACTGTGAAGCACGAGGTGATAAAGTATTTCCGAAACCGTACTTCGGAAAGTGGTTCCTTTAGAATTACTGTACTCGATAACCTCATCGAGCTGATCGGTTTTTTCGAGAATTTCCAACAGCAGCGAACTGTTTTCTTTCACCATCTTCAACCATTTCTCAGAGGGAACCTCTCCCCAAACCTGCACTGACTGCGGCCTTTTTAGCAGACGTGACATCCAAATTTGTTGAGCGTTGATCAGGTGAGAAACAATTTCTCCCACACGGTCGGGCAGGTCATGGGCACTAAGTGCCATCTCCATAACTTTTTGGTTTGCCCAAAGTTCGTGCTCAATTAATTTTTTGATATCGGCCTTTCTACTCATTGATATTTTGGTTTAAGAAGTCAGTTAGTTTTTCCACAGGAACCTCGCTCTGCTCACCAGTGGTCATGTTCTTAACAGCGATCTTGCCGGACTCCATTTCTCTCGACCCGACAATGGCCACGAAAGGAATTTGCTTGTTATCGGCATACTTCATCTGCTTTTTCATCTTGGCAGATTCCGGGAAAATCTCTGCATTCACGCCTTTGCTGCGCAAGTCTTTTAGCAAGCCCATGCAAAACTTTGCTTCGGCATCGCCAAAGTTGACAAACAAAAGTTGGGTTGTTGTAGACATGTTTTCCGGAAAAAGATTCATCTCCTCCATCACATCGTAGATACGATCGGCTCCGAACGAAATTCCAACTCCACTGACTCCCTGCAATCCGAAGATGCCGGTGAGATCATCGTAGCGCCCGCCTCCGCAAATCGAACCGATGCCAGAATCTTTCACCGCGACTTCAAAAATGGTTCCGGTGTAGTAGTCGAGTCCCCGGGCCAGGGTTGGGTCGAAAACTGGATTGCTAGAGTTTAGCCCAACAGCCTCCAGATAGTCGATAATCGTTCTCAACTCGTCCACACCTTTGCGGCCTGCCTCAGAATTCGCCAGCATTTGATCAACCTTCTCAAGCTGCTCTTTCATAGAGCCTTCGATGTTCAAAAACTCGCGGATTTTTTCTGTCGCCTGGTCGTCAATACCTCTTTCTGTCAGTTCTTTTGAAACACCTTCCCAGCCGATTTTATCCAGCTTGTCGATGGCGGTTGTCATGTCGACCCACTTGTCGCCTACATTGGCTACCTCGGCAATTCCAGAGAGAATCTTTCTGTTGTTGAGTCTGATCTCGAAGCCCGGAATTTTGAGTTCGCTGAGAACAGAGTCGAAAATCTGCACCAATTCGACCTCATTAAGAAGACTATCGCTTCCGATGATGTCTACATCGCACTGGTAAAACTCCTGGTAGCGTCCTTTTCCGGGACGATCACCTCGCCACACCGGCTGAATTTGGTAGCGTTTAAACGGGTACGCCACACTCGCCTGATTCATTACCACAAATCGAGCAAAGGGCACTGTGAGATCGTAGCGCAACGCTTTTTTGGAGATGCTAAACGAAAGAGCTTTGGAGTCTCTTTCCTGCAGCGCTTCTTCGTTGGCTTTCGAAAGATAGTCTCCGTTGTTGAGGATTTTGAAAATCAATTGATCTCCCTCTTCGCCATACTTACCAGTGAGCGTCTCGAGCTTTTCCATGGCAGGAGTTTCGATCGGCATAAAACCGAATCGCTCAAAGTTTTTGCGCACAGTGCTAAAAATGAAGTTTCTGCGCACCATTTCTGTTGGAGTAAAATCTCTGGTGCCTTTTGGCAAGCTGGCTTTGCTCATAACTGTGGAATTTTAGGTGGCAAAAATAAGAGAATCACCAAGCCTGAAACGGAAAGCCCCGACTTCATTTCTTCAGGTTTCTTCGGTATTGAATAAAAAGCAAAACGATCAAAACGGCCAGTCCGGCCCAAACGTACATCATGGCATTAACTGATTAAATTCATTCAAAGGTAATTCATACGTCTTACATTTGTTAATCATGATCTACACCCAGCACATCGGAAAGTTGACGGGGCATGCAGCTCCAATTTACGCTCTTGAAAAAGGGCGACTACCCAACACTGTTTTCTCAGGTGGCGGTGACAACATTGTGGCTGAGTGGAATTTAAAAACTCTGGAGCCGGAGAAATTTCAAGTGAAACTCGATTTTACCGTGTACTCCATTTGTCACATTCCAGAAAAACAATTGCTACTCATTGGCAATGCCGTAGGTGGAATTCACGTGGTCGACCTGGATAAAAAACAAGAGGTTCGCTACTTCACCGTACAGAAGAAAGCCATTTTCTCTTTGAAGTATTCTGAGAAAACGGGCCACTTTTACGCCCTCAGTGCCGGAGGTGTGATGACCGTTTGGCAACTCGAAGATTTCAAACTCCTAAGAACTCTGCCTCTTTGTGATGGAAAATTGAGAGATTTGGCCTTTAACAACGATCACTCTCTGATGGCCGTGGCTTGTAGCGATGAGCGAATTCGGGTGTTTGATACCTCGTTCTACAATGAACTCTACACCCTCGAAGGTCACGACCAAAGTGTAAACGCTGTGATCTTCCACCCCTCAAAACCCTTACTCATCAGCGGAGGACGCGATGCACATCTGCGGTTCTACAACTTCGACAAAGGATTTGAGCTAGTTCATTCCATCCCTGCTCACAACTTCGCGATTTACAGCTTGCAGTTTAGTCCCGATGGCAAGTTCATGGCTTCGGCAAGCAGAGATAAGACCTTAAAAATTTGGCCAGCCAATGACTTCGATAATCCAGTGCGGCTCGATTACAAAAAAGAAGGCCACTACCATTCGGTAAACAACCTGCTCTGGACAGACTTTGAAGACATCCTGGTTTCTACAGGTGACGACAAGACCTTGCGGTTGTGGAAGGTTGAAGAAAAGTGAAAGTAAAATTGGTGATTGCGTTTTGTTGTTAGGCCGTTTGCTGCTTCGAGCTATTGGAATCAAAGTTGAGACAAAGTGGAGATAAGGTTGAAATAAAGTAGTCGAGGGATTTACCTGTGGTCTGGCTGTTGGGATTTGGTGCTTGGTGCTTGTGTAGCTATAATAAAGCAGAGGCAAAGTGAAGATAAGGTTGTAGGGGCAGTAGCTACCTGGAACTTGGGTTTTGAAATTTGTGATTTGCCCTTTGGTGTTTCTGGAAATAAGGTAGAGACAAAGTAGAGATAAAGTTGTGGGGGACCGGGCTGTTGGAACTGCCATTTGGAATTTGGTGCTTGTAATTTGGTGCTTCCCCGTCTTTATTTTGAAAGATTCTAAATACCACATTCATGCGATTTCCCAATAGCCCTGCAAGACTGTATATTTGCCCTCCCAAAAAATGAATTCATGAAGAGAATCGCATTAGCAATTTTAGCCGCTTTCACACTTGTAGCCTGTGGATCCGAAAACAAACCAGAAAGCAACACTACTACAGATAAGAAAGAAGAAAACAAAGTTGTAAACATCTACAGCCACCGCCATTACGATGTGGACAAAGAGCTTTTTGCCCAGTTCGAAAATGAAACCGGGATCAAGGTAAACGTGGTGAAAGCCAAGGCCAATGAGCTCATCGAAAAGCTCAAACGAGAAGGCGAAAACTCGTCTGTCGATTTGTTTATCACTGCGGATGCCGGAAACCTCGCCAAGGCTGCACAAAATGATTTGCTTCAGTCTTTCACTTCACCATTCCTCGAAAAGACAGTTCCACAAAACCTGAAGGACGCTGACAACCGCTGGTATGCCATCACCAAAAGAGCGCGTGTGATTGCCTACTCGAAAGATCGTGTGGATCCATCAGAACTGAGCACCTACGCAGGGCTGACAGATGAAAAATGGGATGACAAGGTTTTGATTCGCTCATCCTCCAACATTTACAATCAATCGCTGATGGCTTCTATAATCGCTCACGAGGGTGAAGAAGCAGCTACTGAATGGGCCAGCGGAATTGTAGAAAACATGGCGCGAGACCCTCAAGGTGGAGACCGCGATCAGGTGTTTGCAATCGTTGCCGGTGAAGGTGATGTAGCAGTGATCAATACTTACTACATGGGCCTCTTGCTCAATTCCCCAAAAGAAGAAGAGCGAAAAGCTGCCGAGCAAACCGGAATTTTCTTCCCAAATCAGGATGGCCGAGGAACGCACATCAACGTGAGCGGTGCCGGACTGGTTAAGTATTCACCGAATAAGGAAAACGCCATCCAGCTCATTGAGTTTTTGTTGAGCGAAGATGCTCAGGAAAAATATGCACAAGCAAACTACGAGTACCCAGTAAATCCAGCTGTTGAGCCAGCCAAAACACTTCAAAACTGGGGCGATTTTAAAGAAGATACTTTGCAACTTTCCAAACTTGGAGAGTTCAACCGCGAGGCGGTGATGATCTTCAACCAGGTTGGGTGGAAGTAATCACAATAGCTGATTGAGCGCTTATAAAAAAATAAAGCGATCCTGGAAAAGTCTCCATTTACGGTGGCTACTGGGATCGCTTTTTTTGGGCTTGTGCATTGCCACTCCACTTTTGGTGATCGGCATTCGCATTTTCGACAAACCCGGTGAAACGTGGTACCACCTGCTCGACACTGTTCTGTGGGATTATGTGAACAACACGCTCATCATTTTTGGCGCTACCGGTGTGCTCACTCTTCTGTTTGGAGTTTCTACAGCATACCTAGTTTCGCTGTTTTCTTTTCCCGGAAAGCGGTTTTTCTCCTGGGCCCTCATTCTGCCGCTTTCCATCCCGACCTACATCATGGCTTTTACCTACAGTGGTATTTTTGGCTACACCGGCCCCTACTCCACTTTTTTGAGAGACAACTTTTCGAAGGCCACCGCTGACACACTCTCAGTGGATGTGATGAACATGACGGGACTGGTCATTTTGCTAGCTCTGGCACTTTACCCCTATGTCTTTATTTCGTCCCGTGTGGCATTTTCCGGAAGGTTTCAGAGCTACCGTGAGGCCTCATCTTCCCTTGGTATTTCACAGTTCAGGACCTTCTTCAGAATCATGCTCCCTCTCGCGCGACCTTCAATTTTTGGAGGGCTCTTTCTGGTTTTAATGGAAGTGCTCAACGATTATGGAGCCATGAAGTATTTCGGAATAAACACATTCACCACAGGAATTTTCACGGCCTGGTTCTCGATGAACGATCTGAGCGCTGCTATCAAACTTGCCGGAATTTTGATGGTGATCGTTTTCTTCATGATGGGAGTGGAAAAATGGCAGCGCAGAAACAAGCAGTTCAGCGAATCTGCAGTGGAAAATCTCCAAAAGTCTTTTAAGCTGAGCGGATACAAAAAATGGGGAGCTACCCTTTTGTGTTCGGTGATTTTTATTGCAGGCTTCGCACTGCCCTTTGGCTACCTTGTTTCGGACTCTCTGCTCACAGGAAGCGAAGTATGGAACGAAGGATTCACCACTCTTTTCTGGAACAGCATTTTGATGGCCGTGCTGGCTGCGGTTTTCATCATTGTTTTGGGAGTTTTTATCGGTTTTTCAAAACGCATAAATCGCACGGTGGTTGGACAAGTCGTTTCAATGCTCGCCCGTGTCGGCTACACTATTCCCGGAGCTGTGATAGCCGTGGGTGTGATTATCGTTTTCACCTTTCTAGACCGACTGTACAACTTGCTCTCCGACACTTCTGGTCTACTGCTCACCGGTAGCATTGCCGCATTGCTCTTTGGCTACATAGTGCGTTTTATGGCCGTGGGCTACAACTCGATCGATTCGGCTTTTGAGAAACAAGTAAAAGGTCTTGACGAAGCCTCGATGTCGCTCGGGAAATCACCTCTAAAAACACTTGTAAAAGTCAACCTACCGCTGATCCGTTCGGGAATTTTTGCTGGTGCAATTCTGGTTTTTGTGGACGTTCTTAAAGAACTTCCCCTTACTCTAATCCTACGCCCATTCAACTTCTACACACTGGCGACCAAAGCATTCGAATATGCCGATGACGAAATGTTGGCTAAAGCTGCACTTCCTTCGGTTTGCATTGTCCTTGCCGGAATTGTTCCCATATATTTGCTTCACCGACTAATGCAGAAAAAACTCTGAAGTGGCGCAAATAGAAATCGCTCATCTGAATAAAACTTTCGGTTCTACAACTGCTGTAGACGATGTCACTTTCGACATCCAAAAAGGTGAAACCATTGCTATTCTTGGCGAAAGTGGAAGCGGTAAAAGTACACTTCTGAGGCTCGTTGCGGGATTCGAAACTCCGGAAAAAGGCTCTATCAAACTCAAGGGAAAGACGCTCGTTAGCGATCAAACTTACGTGCAGCCGGAAGATCGAAAAATCGGAATGGTCTTTCAGGACTACGCCCTTTTCCCTCACCTCAACGTAGCGCAAAATATCAGCTACGGAATGAAAGGAAAAAAAGAGAAAACCCGTCTTCGGGAATTGCTAAACCTGGTGGCGATGGACGGTTTTGAGAAACGATATCCACATCAGATTTCCGGTGGTCAACAACAACGCGTTGCTATCGCCAGAGCTTTGGCAACCCAACCAGAAGTGATCTTGCTCGATGAGCCCTTTAGCAATTTGGATCAAACACTGAAGCACGAGGTGAGAGCTCAGATAAAATCAATTTTGGAAGCTTCCGGTACGACTACGATATTTGTAACACATGATATTGCTGACGCAGTAGAAGTGGCCGACAAAATTGCGGTGCTCGATTCGGGGAAACTCCTGCAGTACGGTTCGCCCAAAGAAATCTACGAGAGCCCAAAAACAAGAAATGTAGCCCGTTTGTTTGGTGACATTTTCGAATTGGAATACGCACCCACAGGTAGCGGATTTCAATTTGGCTCGTTTGCTCTTGACGCTAACGAAAAAGGCTTGAAACCCGCTGTAAGGCTCGAAAACATTCGTTTGCACGAAGACAACAGCGGCCAGCAAAAAGCAGTGGTGACACTCACCAAGTGGGCTGGTGCCTATTTGAGAATTCAGGTAGAAACCGCCTCGGGAAAAATGCTCACCGTGCAGCACGACAAGCCGCTGGATCCTGGCACGGCTATTTCACTTTCTATCAGCGATAGGCATATTTTTTGGATTAAATCGCGATAAAAACCCATGAACAGATTAGAGATGTTGCTCGAAATGCAAGAGTCCAATCCGGACGATGAATTTCTGCAATACGCCATTGCGCTAGAGTACAAAAAGAACGAACAGATTGTGGAGGCCATTAAGCGCCTCGAAAGCCTTGTGGAAGAAAAGCCCGACTACCTGGCATGTTACTACCAACTTGGCAAACTTTACGAAGAAGAGCTCGATAACGAAGCAGCTTTGAAAGCCTACAAAAAAGGGATTGAAGTGGCCGAAAAACAAGGCGATCAAAAAACCAAAGGCGAGCTGGAAGAAGCTATTTTTATTTTGGAGGGGTAAAGATTCCTATTCAACTACAAACCTAACAGTTTCTAGAAGCACTCCTTTTACTTTAAAAAAGTAAATACCTGGATGAAGTGTACTCACATCCAAAACACTCGTTTTTGATGTAATCCGGCCTTGTAGTTTTTCTTGACTAAGAATATCATAGATCGTGAACTGCTTTCCAATTATTTGCTCAGTGCACTCTAAGTTGACCGATTCGTTTGCAGGAACTGGAAAGAGGCTCATTTCTTCCGAAGAAATATTTTCATTTACAGAGTCAACGCAATCACTAATTGTTGCGTTTTCAGTTAAAAATAAACCTAGAATAAGATCTGAATTTTCTGGAGGAAAAGGCAAAGCCCAAACACAAACTGTAAATGGGTGTTCGTACATATGATTCAATTGAAGATTATTGATCGTGGGCGTTTCCGAAATATCAAGGACTTCAAGAAAAGGGTTATACCCCATGAATAAATTCTCCAGGTTATTGTGGACAACTGTAGGTGTGACAAATTCATTATGACGGCATTCCAACAAGTTTAGAACAGGGGATTCTAGGATATTAGGAAACTCCACGAACTTATTGTAGTTCAGATGTAAGGTTACTAGAGATGATGTCCCAGACAAATCAATGCTTTCGAGCTCATTGTGGGAAGCGGTAACATACGCAAGCGAAGAGTTTCCAGAGAGACTGAGACTTTCTAGATCATTATAATTACAATAGAGAACCTCCAGTTCAGTTAAGTTAGAGACCGCAAGGGTAGTAAGATTATTTCCTGAACATCCTATTAAATTTATACTCGATGCACCTGAAAAATCCAGCGAATTCAGCTCATTATGTGAACAACTCAGTTCTAAAAGGTTTGGAGCGTTTCCGATTTCTAAGGAAGAAAGATCGTTTCCTCCGCAATACACGTAAATGAGAGACGGATTTTGACTAATATCTAAAGAAGTAAAATCGTTATCAGATAAATCCAGGTATGACAAATTTTGATTGAGTTCGAGTGAAATTTGACTTAGACTATTATACGTTGCTTCCAAGTTCTCCAATTGAATATTGTTCTCCAGATTCAACTCTTCCAGGTCATTGTAATTACAAACGAGTTCTATCAAGTTCTCGTTTTCTTGTAGATTTAGGTCACTCAGATAATTAAATCTCAAATCCAAAACCTCCAGATTCTCTAACGAAGAAAGATCAACATCCTCAATTTGGTTAGCTCCAGCCTTTAAACTGATTAATTCAGAATTTGTAGGCAATGTCAAGTTCATTAGTAAGTTCTCGGAACAGTCAAGAAACTGGAGATTGGAATTGGAAGAAATCGACAGAGAATCGATTTGATTCTGTCTACAATTCAAATAAAGAAGATTTTGATTTTGTTCCAGATTAAGGTCTTCAATCAGGTTCCCTTTACAATTAAGATGAGTCAGATTTACAAAGTTCCCTATGCCTGAAACGCTCTGAACCGTATCATAAGTGAATACTAAAGTATCAACTAGCAAAGCCTCGTCCAAACTGATTTCCTCATTGAAATCAGAATCATAATTGTTCACTACGATTTGCTTGAAACGCTCATCATCGAATTGTACATTCTGAGAGTAGCTGATATTTGAAGTGAGAAAAATGAGAAGTAGCAGAAAAGATAGTTGCTTCATAGTTCATGTAGTTTGAAGATAAGAGACTCAATTTACAGATAAAAATATACGACAATTTTGACTATCATAAATTCGCTCAGTAGCTCGCTCGAAACATTTGTCTCTTTATTCCCTTTGAGCCGTTCTCTTTCTTGTTCGCAAAAAAAGGCTGGCACGACAGTCTTTCGAATACAACCGTTGTGATTGAAGCACGCTCTTACAGCGATGACAGCTCAGGAAAAATGCAAGATGAGAATGAAACGTCAGAAGCTTCAGGAAATTCTGAGAATATCGAAGGCAACACAAACTTTTGAAATCCACTAGTTGCCAAAAAGTGGTTTTCCCCAGAATCAGATTCTTTCGAAGAATCACTACATTCGACCTTCAAAACTGAGGAAAATGCACATCAACCTGAAGCAATTCATTCTTTTCATATTCTGCCTGCCGTTGGGACTTGCCATTGGACAAGCTCCTGAAAAACCTAGCTCTGCAGAGATTTACAAGTCGATCAAAAAACTCAACTTTTTGGGTTCAGCGCTTTACGTAGCAGCCCACCCCGATGACGAGAATACGAGCATGATCGCCTATCTCTCCAACGAGGTGAATGCACGAACCGGCTACCTCTCGCTCACTCGCGGTGACGGAGGTCAGAACCTTATCGGCCCCGAAATCAGAGAACTGCTCGGAGTTATCAGAACTCAAGAGCTTTTGATGGCCAGAAGCGTAGATGGCGGAGTGCAGCGATTTTCTCGAGCCAATGATTTTGGCTATTCAAAAAGTGCCGAAGAAACACTCGAAATCTGGAACCGGGATGAAGTACTTGCCGATGCCGTTTGGGCGATCCGCACCTTCAGACCTGATGTGATCATCAACCGATTTGATGCTGAAACGAGTCGCAGAACTCACGGTCACCACACTGCTTCAGCCATTCTTTCGCTCGAAGCTTTTGAGCTTGCGGGAGACGAAAGCAAATATCCATCACAACTAGAATACACTGAAACCTGGAATCCATCGCGGGCATTTTTCAATACTTCGTGGTGGTTCTACGGAAGCCGCGAAGCCTTCGAAGAGGCCGACAAATCAGAAATGGTTTCTGTAGATGTCGGTGTTTATTACCCAGTAAGGGGCGAGTCAAACTCAGAGATTGCCGCACAGAGCCGCAGCATGCACAAGTGCCAGGGCTTTGGAACTGCAGCCCGAAGAGGCTCCGACATGGAGTACCTGCGACTTCTCAAAGGCGAGATGCCAAAAAACAATGATATTTTTGAAGGAATCAACACCACCTGGAGCCGAGTTGAAGGAGGAGAGAAAATCGGTGAGATCCTCTACGATGTTGAAGAAAATTTCGACTTCACAAATCCTTCGTCAGTTGTTCCTCAGCTTGTGGAAGCGCATGGTTTAATCAGCCAATTAAATGACGACCACTGGCGCGAGATCAAGCTTCGCCAAATAGAAGATATCATCATGCACTGCACAGGTCTTTTCATTGAAGCTACCAGTGCCGATCAGTTTGCCACTCCCGGAAGTGAAGTCGGTTTTAATGTAGAAGCGATAAACCGCTCCGATGTAGACATCAATTTCAAATCGGTCGAAATTGTACCTGGAGTTGCGGACACTACTGTTTCTTCAAAACTGGAAAACAACAAGAACATCAACTTTTCTACTACGGCCAAACTTCCCGAGTCCATCGATTTTACTGCACCTTACTGGCTGAGAGAGCCAGGAACTCTAGGCATGTATAAGGTGGACGAGCAAGGACTAATTGGCCAGCCCGAGACGCCAGCTGTGGTAGTAGCTAAATTCCACCTCGGAGTCGCAGGAAAGCCGCTGACGATTGAACGTGAAGTCGTGCACACGTTCACCGATGCAGTAGACGGAGAAGTGTATCGCCCTTTCGACATCATTCCGAAAGCCACCGTGACGATGCTGGACAAGGTGTACATTTTTTCATCATCAGAAAGCAAAGAGGTGGATGTGGAAGTGAAAGCCGGTATCGCGAACTTATCTGGAAAACTCCGACTCAAAGTTCCTGCAGGCTGGAGTGTTTCACCAAAGGAAATTGACGTACAACTGGAGCGCAAAATGGAAACAAAGAAATTTAGTTTTACCGTCACTCCGCCAAACGGGCAAAGCGTTAGCGAAGTGCATCCGATTTTTCTTTCCGATGGTGAAGAGTTCGACAAGTCACTCATCGAAATCAACTACGACCACATTCCTTACCAATCTGTGCTGATGCCGGCCAAGTCGAAGATTGTAAAAATTGCTGTAGAAAAGCGCGGAGAGCGAGTGGCCTACATTCAGGGAGCCGGAGATGAAATTCCGGAGAGCTTGAGGCAAATCGGCTATCAGGTAGAGGAAATTGAACTCAAGGAAGCCACTCCCGAAAAGCTCAAAAATTACGATGCTGTGATTTTGGGAATTCGCGCTTTCAACACGCTCGATGCACTGGCTTACAAAAAAGACGACCTCTTTGAGTATGTTGAAAATGGCGGTACGCTGATCAGCCAGTACACGACCACCTGGAATCTCGACATTGAAGAAACAGCTCCCTACGAATTGCAGCTCTCTCGTGATCGTGTGACAGTCGAAGAGGCTGAAGTGCGCTTTTTGAAGCCGGATCATCCGGTGCTCAACTCGCCCAACAAAATCACTCAGGAAGATTTTGAAGGTTGGGTGCAGGAACGCGGTCTCTACTTTGCGGATAAGTGGGCTCCAGAATTTGAAGCCATCCTTTCGTCAAACGACCCCGGAGAGGATCCCAAAGACGGTGGACTACTGGTTGCCAAATACGGAAAAGGCTACTATGTTTACACCGGCTACAGCTGGTTCAGGGAGCTGCCGGCAGGAGTTCCCGGAGCTTACCGAATTTATGCAAACATTCTTTCACTTGGAAAAATGATGGACGATGAAAGATAAAGTCGATACCTGGAAAAAAAGCTACACGGTCATCCTCATCGCAAATGCGGTGTACATAGTCATCTTTTACTGGATCACAAAAATTTTTGCCTGATAGCATATGACGACTCTCGACTGGATTGTACTCTCGGCAACTTTGCTCTTTATCGTGATCTATGGTGCATGGAGAACTAAAGGGAACAAAAATATTCACGGCTATTTGCTTGGAGATAAAAAATCGCAGTGGTGGACCATCGGACTTTCGGTAATGGCCACGCAAGCTAGTGCGATCACATTTCTTTCCACACCAGGTCAGGCGTATGCTGATGGCATGGGATTCGTCCAGTTCTACTTCGGTCTGCCGCTGGCAATGATCATCATCTGCATCACGTTCATCCCGCTCTACCATCGACTCAATGTCTACACAGCCTACGAATTTTTAGAAAAGCGATTTGACCTCAAAACCCGTTCACTGGCCGCAATTCTCTTTTTGATCCAGCGCGGACTGGCTGCAGGAATCACCATCTACGCACCAGCCATTATTCTCTCTTCGATTCTCGGCTGGAACCTCAACTTGCTTAACGTTATCATTGGAGTGCTGGTAATCATCTACACCGTCAGTGGTGGAACGAGAGCGGTCAGCGTCACACAGAAGCAACAGATGTTTGTGATCATGTGCGGTATGTTTGCCGCATTTTTCATCATTCTCGAGTCGTTGCCAGAGCAGATCGACTTTAGCGCTGCGCTGAATCTTGCGGGAGTGAGCAACAAAATGGATGTGCTCGACTTTTCCATGGACACCGACAAACGTTACACTTTTTGGTCGGGAATCACTGGTGGACTTTTCCTCGCCCTCTCCTACTTTGGAACAGATCAATCGCAGGTGCAGCGCTACCTTTCGGGAAAGTCAGTTCGCGAGATGCGTCTCGGTCTCGTTTTCAACGGACTCCTCAAAGTACCGATGCAGTTTTTCATCTTGCTTGTGGGCGTTCTGGTTTTCGTTTTCTTTCAATTCAATCAGGCACCGGTTTTCTTCAATACCTCAGTAAATGATCAGATCAACCAGTCGGAATACAAAGACGAGTTTGCTGCAGTAAACGCAGAGTACACCACGCTTTTCGAGCAAAAACAAGAAACCCAGATCAACTACCTGGAAGCAGAACGAAGTGGGAACCTCCAGGCAGAAGCTGCTCTGGCCAACTCCATTCAACAGCTAAACGAGAAGGAAGACAGGCTCAGAGAAAAAGCCAAAACCATTGTCAAAAAAGTGAATGAAGATTTTGAAACCAACGACAAGGACTACGTATTCATTCATTTTATTCTGAATTACCTGCCTGCTGGACTCGTTGGATTACTGCTTGCGGTCATTATCTCTGCAGCCATGTCGAGTACCGCTTCGGAGCTCAATGCCCTGGCCTCAACTACTACGGTTGACATCTACAAGAGGAACTCCAAAAAAGAATCCACAGACATGGGAATGGTGAACACTTCGAAACTTTTCACAGTGATGTGGGGAGTAATTGCTATTGCCTTTGCCAGTTTCGGAACCCTGTTCGAAAACCTCATCCAGTTTGTAAACATCGTGGGCTCGATCTTTTACGGGACTATTTTGGGAATATTCCTCGCGGCTTTCTACCTGAAGTGGATCAAGGCGAAAGCGATTTTCCTGGCCGCAGTTCTCAGTGAGCTGGCCATTATTGCGACTTACTTTCTTGCCATTTACCTTCCGGAAGATGAGTATCTCGGTTTCCTTTGGCTTAATGCCATAGGTTGCGCGTTGTGTGTCTTGCTGGCAATTATTTTCCAGAGCATCATGCCTGATAAGAAACCAGCGACTCTGGATGCGGAGTAATTTCTGGAGAAAAGATTGAGATAAAGTTGTGGGGCTACATCCTGCAGCCTAAGTTGGGGCTTTGAAATTTAGTGCTTGGTGCTTTCAAGTCCCGAAGGCAAGATACTTTCATAGCTGACAACGCCATCCATGCACAATCAGCTTGCGAGTAGCAGTATTATGGTAGAACTGGATTTGGTCGGAAGTCCCTGAGGGACGACATTTTGGTCGAAAGTATTTGATAAAAACACGTCAGACCGAGAATTCATTGGACACAAAAAAACTCCCCAACGTTTCCGAAGGGGAGCTCTATTTATTTTCTAAATGCTATTCTTCTTAGTTCTGCATTTTCGCCTGAACTTCTTTTTGAAATTCAGGATTCTGGCGATAAGCCATCATCATTTCCTGAAATTTCTTCATTGAAATGCCGGCTTCTTCTGGAAGACGCTCAGCCATCTCCTGCTGCATCTCTTGTTGCTTTTTCTGAAGCTTCATAGACACTTCCTGGAAAGCAGCCATTTTCTCTTCGCTGAAATCGCCACCGCCCTGTTGCTGAGCCTGAGCAATCTGATTGAAAGTCTGCATGTCCATGCCCTCTTGCTTTTCAATCACCTGCATCATTTCAGGACGCTTTTCTTTTTGGATAGTCTGAACCACCTGATTTCCTTCGATAAACTTCTCAATTTCTTCTTCACTATAATCCGCAGATTGAGTAGGCTGACCTTGTTGTCTCAGCGGCATACCTTGCTGACTGTATGTCTGTGTGGCAAACAGCATTGCTCCAACACTCATTCCTGCAATCATTAAAAATTTCTTCGTTGCTCTCTTAAACATAAAAATGTATTATTTGATTTTCGAATTTTTTCAAAGCTTTGGCTTTTTCTGTGGAAATCCAAATTCGTGAAAATTTGAATCGCCAGATTTTCAGTCATTTAGAAAAGCCTAAACAATTGCTAGTCTTCTGTCTTCCAGATATTCGTGAGCTTCTGTTAAAAGAAAAATGTTGCTCCTTCGTGCAATCCGAGCTTAACAAGCTTTAACGGCTCTAAATTGATGCGACTAGTTATGCTCGGGTTCAAACTCTTCTGGATCCAAACTTCTCAATCCCTCGGCAATTCGATCTGCGAGGATCTCAGCCTTCATATCGAGCAATTCCAAAAAAGCGCGTCTTTTGGACCTGCGGGAAAGAAAGAAAACACTCACTGCTGCACCGAGGGCGATTGCACTGATTCCCATCATAAAATAACCGGCCGAGGTTTTCGTGTCGGTGAAAGTCAGGTCTAATTCACTGATTTCCTTCTTGAGGTCTTTGGGTAAGTCGCTGTGTTTGGCGTCTTTCTTAAACTGCTCAATTTCGTTAGCGAAGTGATACATATCGTCATCTGAGACAGAGCCTTTCTTACGGTATTTCCGTGCCTGTTCAGATAAAAATTGAAGATTTTGAAGTGCCGTTGCTGTATTCATGAGATTTTGTTTTTCAAAATTATCGTCCAGATACTATAACATTCAAAATTCACCATTGTTTCTTTCCTGAAAGTATTTCGAAAACCCAAAGTTCCATTATCCCAGAGCAATTTGCACGAATTTCTTACTTTTAAGCTTCAACTAACAACACTTAATCTAATACGAGTTTATGGAACAGGTCTGGGAGTTTTTCGAGAATTTTTTTACGACTTCTTTATGGCCCAAACGCTGGGCTTGTGGAATCTGGACAGATTTTCACGGCTGGCTTTACATATTTTCGAGTGTAGCTATTTGGCTGGCTTATTTCTCCATTCCAGTTTTGCTCTATAGAATGATGATGAAGAGAAAAAGCGACCTTCCCTTTACCAAGGTCTTTTTGCTATTCATCCTTTTCATTTTTGCCTGTGGAACTACACACTTCCTTGATGCCTTCATGTTCTACGTACCTGTCTACCGTGTTTCGGCAGTAGTGCTACTGATCACCGCCATTGTTTCATGGGCTGCTTTTTTCGGACTGCGAAGAGTTCTGCCAGAGGCGCTGGCAATGAAAACCCCCAGACAATACCAGGTGATAATTGACTCGCAAACCACTGAATTGCGGTCTCAAAATGATCAATTGAAAGATTTAAATGAAGATCTAGACTCCTTTGTGTATGCTGCCTCACACGACTTAAAATCTCCAGTGAGCAACCTGGAAGGGCTTCTTGCCTTGTTAAGTCAAAGTGAGGATTCTGACAATCATAAGAAAGAAGTATTCAAGCATATGGATAGTTCTATTCAGAGTATGAAAACTACGCTTCACAAACTGACAGAAGTAATCAAATCACAAAAGACACCCTTTGATGCTGAAGAGGAAATTGATCTGGATGAACTGATCGAAACTATTCTAAGGGAAAACAAGATGCTCTTTGAAGCAACTGAGGTCACAATTGAGAAAAAGCTAGAAGTAAAGATCGTCAAATGGTCGAGGATTGCATTAAAGAGTGTAATCTACAACCTGTTGAGTAACTCCCTGAAATACAAAGATCCGGATCGCCCATTGAAGATTACCATTAGTTCTGAGAAGACGAATGACGGTGTAGAGATTCGAGTGACAGATAACGGACTTGGTTTTGACGCAGAATCCAAGGGTCAAAAAGTCTTCGATCTATTCACAAGGTTTCACGACCATGTCGAGGGTTCAGGAATTGGGCTGTACATGGTGCGAAACTTGCTTCGTAAAAAAGGTAGTGATCTGACGTATGAGAGTGAAGTGGGAAAGGGAACCACTGCAATTGTGAATTTAAAATTATCGAGTGATGAAAAAGTTTAATTGTGTCTTGCTGGTGGATGACGATCAGGTTAGTAATTTCCTTCACAAGGAAGTACTCGAGGGAATGCACATTGCCGATCATATGCATGAATCGAGAAATGGCTACGAAGCACTTTCATTTGTGAAAGAGCACTGCATTCCCGTTCAAGAATCCGAATGCCCGGATCTAATTTTATTGGACATTAAAATGCCAGTAATGAACGGATTCGAATTTTTGGAAGAACTAGATGCGTTCAAAAATGAACTGAATAGAAATTTTAAAATTGTCATTGTATCCTCTTCCACAAACCCAAATGATCGGGAACAATCTCAGAAGTTTTCTATTGACGGATATATTGACAAACCCCTTTCGGCAAGCAAACTAGAACAAATAGTTAACTGAAATTCCAGAAATTCGAATGACACCTCTAATCTGGTTTGAGGTCTTGTGCAAGATCGATTTCTTTGCAAGTCCTGTGGGCAGTTCATAGCACTGATCTTCGCTTTTATACCATTGCGCTATTTGTAGACCTTTTTGCACTAGCTGTGGATTTTTTGGTGAATCTTTGTCTCCTTAATTATCATCTCAATGAGTCAACAAATTCTTTCTGAAGAACTGTGGTTGGAGCGGTTCGATCGGCTCGCCAATGACGACTATCTGGTGATCGATGATTTCATGGATCCAAAGAGCTACAAAAAGCTTCGTGAGTATTTTGATGAAAAGAAAAATCAAAATGATTTTGAAAGTGCCGGAATTGGGACGCTATCTCAGCACCAGATAAATAAATCTGTCCGGGGCGATTTCATTCACTGGATTTCCAGAGAAAACGACCCGCAAACTTCGATCTACTTCGACACGATTGACGAGCTGGTTGGACTTTTGAAGCGTTTTTGTTTCCTGAGTATTTCGGATTACGAATTTCACATGGCCCACTACCCTATTGGCAGCTTTTACAAAAAACACCTCGATCAATTTAACGACCGGAACAACCGCCTGATCTCTTGTGTTTTTTACCTCAACGAAAACTGGAAACCGGCAGATGGCGGACAACTCAGACTCTTTCTCGAAGGTGAAGAAAAGCTGGTTGAACCACTGGCAAACCGACTGGTGATTTTCAAAAGTGATACCCTGTGGCACGAGGTTTTGCCCACACAATCGGGACGAGATAGCATTACGGGCTGGCTGTTGTTTCAACCTAAAGGTCTGGGATTTCTGAGCTGATGCTTGACTCTATTGTCCAATTTCTTCGTTATACTTATTTTTAAAACAGTCATTTACGGCCGTAAACTCCTTATTTAAAAAACTTCGCAAGCCTTGAACTTGAACAATATATTCAAGCACTAAGAAATTTGTCAGCTAATTATTTAACGTCAGCCATATAGCGCTAATCTTCTTCGAAAGAAACATCGTAGCGAATGCGACTCTCATAGCCTTCTGCATCTTCTGCTACGAGATCGAGGAAATAGTCCCCAAATTCTAGCTCTGTAGGCAAGATCAAAAGCTGCGAAAAAGACTGGAAGGAGAAACTTGTCGCAATAGGCATTTCTTCAATTTGCCACACGGTTTCACCCGTTTCTACAAGCTGTAACTCCAGAGCCACACGACTGAGGTTGGCAAAACCTGCTACGTCACCGAAGAAGTCTAAGGTGTCGGCCAGTTGGAGTTCTGTGTTGGAGGACACAGAAAGCGATGGAAAAATCGAATCCACCTTAATGGCCGGCAAAAAGGAATTTTGAACGGTCATTTCTTTTGTGACTTCCACGAAATTTCCGTTTCCATCGAAAGTGCTCAGCTCAACCTGCCAGGTGCTTGCGGGAACTGTATCCGGGAAATTCACCACCTGCCCAAAATCGTACTCACTGTCGAAAACATCAATGATCACAACCCTGGATGGAAACTCTGATGGGTAAACGTATTTTGTTTCATTAAGTGAAATGGCAAACCGCATTTCGCGGAGCTCATCGTCATCTTCGAGGCGGGCAGAAAACTGGACATTAGTGCCCGCATCCACCGAAACCGAGTCTTCTTCGTTTCCATTCACCTGAAAATCGAGAATGGCCGGAGGGTTTTTATCGACATCAGTTTCGCAAGCGCAAAACAAGGCAACAAGAGTTGAAAGTAATCCTAGCTGAATGATTGTTCGCATGGAGTCAAAAATAAGAAAACCTCCACTGCAGCTGGAGGTTTTCTGAATCGTTAACGGTTCTGCAAGCTTAATCCACGTGTACTTCCAAGGCATCTGAAATTTCATTGCCGTCTGTGTCAATCACGTGAATGTGCAAATGAAGGTGAGTTCCACTAGCTGTGCCCTCTGGCACCACAACTGAAAGCTGATCTAGATTCCAACTAGTCGCACCTGCAGCTTCAATCTCTTCTTCAAAAACCACGGTTTGGGTTTCCTCATTTTCGAGCTCCACATGTATCTCCTGAAGACCGTTGTTGTCAGTGATTTCACCTTCAAAAGTGATGGTCCCTCCTGGAGCAATTTCAATCTCACCCTCAGCATTCTCCATCGGGTTTGTCGACTCAACATGAATTTCGGGGAACTCTTCATTTTCAACGTGAAGAGTGACAATTCTTGGTTCTGCTTCATTTCCTTCCTTGTCGATGCACATCACTTGCAAATGCCAAAACCCAGCAATGTCTGAAGGCACATCAAGTTCATAAAGCAATTCTTCGTTTTCTCCACCGAGGTTTGTGACAATGTCTTCTGTCCAGTTACCTTCGGAAAAAACCTCTTCCACATCACCACCTTCACCTTCATGGTCGTGTCCATCACCGGCAGAATGAATGTTCAACTTGAGTTGGTTGAGATCTTCATTGTCTGAGGCGCGAACCAAAACGGACATGATTGATCCGGCATCTACGTGGAACTCCGATCCGTCTTCACCATTCACTTGAATTAGATTTATTGATGGAGCTGTTGTGTCTTCGTCTTTACCGCAGCCTGTAAACAAAATAGCTGCAAAAAAAACGGTCAATGGAAAACTCCACTTGATTCGTTGATTTATTGATTTCTTCATTTTTTATGGGTTTTTGTTTCTTTAAAAAGTAAAAGGAATATTGATCGTTGCTGTAAAATTTCTTCCCTGCTCCGGCAAGTTGATCAGCTTGTATCTGCTCAGGTGATTGGTGTATTTGGTGTCGAGCAAATTGTCGACTCTAAAAAGTATTTCCATTGGTTGTTTACCCAGTTTAAACCCGGCTGAAACGAATGCCGCCAGCAAGGTGTAACCACTTGTTGGATCCTCATTGCGATCCACTCTGTTTTGAGCTCCAGAAACCTGCACAGATGCACCTCCACTCCATTCTTCCAGCCATTTTAGCTTCGACTTTTTCTCATAAATCGAAGTTCCCCGAACCGTCAGTGGCGGTGTAAAAGGAATTGGCAAGCCTGTTTCGAGATTGGCCTGAAAAACGTATTCGCTGGTAAGCTGCAGGTGCAGTGGTTCGATCACGTGCCAGTCGAGATTGGTTTCCAGGCCTGTGTTGATCGCATCGGCCTGACTGTACTGATAAACCTGTCCACCCTCTGGCAAGTCAGAAAAAACTGCAGCCGGGCGGAGGTAGATGAAATTTTCGAAGTATCCGAAAAAGGGAGTCACCTTGAATTGCAGGTGATTGCGCAACCACAATAGCGTGATGTCTGCCTGGTAGCCTTCTTCAGCGTTCAAATCCGGATCGCCTTTTTCGTGACGATAAGTTCCGTGGTGAACTCCGTTGCTGGCCAGCTCCGCAGCCACCGGCCAGCGAAAGCTCTTCCCTAAGTTCAATTTAAAATTGAACTGATCGGATGGATGATAGGCCATTCCGGCACCGGCCGAAACGTTAGAAAAACTCTTATTCAACTCCGGTGCTCTTTCATCCAGGCCAATGACCACTTGTTCATTGTTGAAAATCGGCTGGCGATAGCGGTCCGAATTGATGTTGCTCACATCGTAACGCAGCCCACCGTTGAGCGTGACAGCCGGCCTAAATCGCCATTCGGCAAAAGCAAAGCCGCCTGCGGAATAAGACTGGTACCTGGGGATCAAAAACTCCCAGCCTCCAATTTCATTTTCCTGAAACTCGCCAGAAATGCCGGTTATGGTTTTTAGCTTTTCGCTCCAGCGCCTATTCCAACGCACGTTTCCAGAGATGGTTGAAAGCTCGAGAAAAAGTGCTTCAGAACTCGATGGAATTGGCTCGTTGCCCACCTGGTGAGGACGAGTTCGTTCCTGCCTTGTGTTTCGCTGGTAACCAAGATCCAAATCGAGCCAGCCATCGGCTAGTGCAATATTGGCATTCAAAAGTGCCTTGTCGTGCACGATGGTCTGATATGGCAATTCGATATCGCGGCTGTCGCCATCATCGCGAAGATCAAAGTTTGTAGGAATTCCGATAATCCCAGGAAAAAGCCCCATCTTCTGATCAAACCTGCTGAGCGACAACTGTACATTACCCCAGCTTTCAAGCAAGCCAAAGGCAAGAGAAAGGTTTTTCTCAGTGCCGGCAGTATTTTTTAGTGCTCCACCTTCGATGTCTAAAACCCTGGTGAGGTAAGTAAATTCTTCCGCTGGAACCTTGTAATCGCCAAACTCACTAAAAGATGCTCTGGCATTGAAATACAGACCGTCACGGTTTCCCTGCAGAGAAAGCGAACCTCCGGCAAAATCGTTGTTGGTTTTGCCCATGGCAGTAAACTGTCCGGAAAACGAATTTTTCTCTGGGATTGCTGCAGGCAGTAGGTTGATCACTCCACCTATTCCATCAGATCCGTAGAGTAAAGAAGAAGCTCCTTTCACAATTTCCATTCGCTGAACAGAAAACTGGTCGATCTCCAGTCCGTGATCCATTCCCCACTGTTGCCCCTGCTGAGTGACTCCCTGGTCGTTCACCTGAACCCTGTTGGCCGACATGCCCCTTATCATCGGCTTGGCGATTCCCACACCTACGTTCATGGCCTGCACACCAGGGATTGTCGACAAGCTGTTCATCAGTGTGTTTCCGGATTCCTGTCTCAGGAATTCATCACCTGCAACTTCCACATCCTGGCTCTGCTGAGCATAATCAGTTCTCAAAATGTCAGACTCAACAATGGCCTCTTGCAGCTCCACCGAAGTCGGACTCAGTTCAATTTCCAATTCCACAGGCTGTTCGTTAACACGCACTTCTTTTGTGAAAGCCTTGTAGCCCACAAAGGTGGCGTGCAGATGGTACAAACCATTTCGCACGTTGGAGAGTGTAAACTCACCATCGAGACCAGTGCTTGTCACAACCTTGGTTTCGTGCAGCTTCACGCTGGCTCCTGGAAGAGCCTCTCCTGTAGACTTGTCTATCACTTTGCCGCTTATGCTAAACTCTTTCGACTGTGACAGTGAAATTTGTACACACGCGTAAAAGCACAGCAGCAGAGCCGTGAAATTTTTCATTAATAATAAAATGCTTGGAAATTGAACAACTAGTCAAAGCCTTACCTTCAAAGGCAGGCAACGATTTCTGAAAATCGATCTTAGCTGTTCTGGGGCGGACCACGCAAGTGATTAACTTCCAGACGACAGTCCGGGCGTGGCTGTGAGTAAGAAAACGGTGTGTTGTCAAAATTGCAAGCCGAAAAGCTACTGTCTACACCTTTCTCAATTGGCGAGAGTAGCGGAAGCTTCAATTCACAGATCGGGCACTCTTCGTCAGAAGCCTCAACTCTGGTACATTCCGTATCTTCTGGTTCGCTTCCATGATCATCTTCCTGGTGGCAAAAATGTGTTTGATCACAATGTTCCTGAACCAGGTGGATCGTCTGAAAACTCACCACAGTGGTGATTACCCCCACAAGGGCAAAAGCCAAAAAGAGTTGGTATGTCTTCAAACCGTTTTTCACAACTGCAAAAGTAGGGAATTACAATTGACTGAGCTTTTCTTTTTACCAGTTGATTGGATTTTTACCTACCGACTTCAAGTACTCATTTGTTTTGCTAAAATGTCGATTACCAAAAAATCCGCGATCTGCAGAAAAAGGCGAAGGATGAGGCGAAGCCAGAATCAGGTGTTTCGATTCGTCAATCACTTCGACTTTCTTTTGAGCAAAAGCTCCCCAAAGTAAAAACACAACGTTCTCTTTCTTCTCGTTCACGATTTTGATCACTTCGTGCGTGAATTCTTCCCAGCCCTTCTTTTGATGTGAACCTGGAGATTTGTGGCGAACGGTGAGAGTCGCGTTGAGCAGGAGCACCCCCTGCCGCGCCCACCTTGTAAGGTCACCAGTTTCGGGAATTGGCTTACCGAGGTCGCTGTGAATTTCTTTGAAAATGTTTTTCAGCGAAGGTGGAATTCGCACATCGTCTTTCACCGAAAAGCAAAGTCCGTTGGCTTGTCCGGGCCCATGGTAAGGATCCTGGCCTACGACCACGACCTTCACATCGTCAAAAGAACAGTGATCGAAGGCGTTAAAAACCTGCTTTGCCGGAGGGTAACAAGGTCCGTTCTTGTATTCCGACCTAACGAAAGATCTCAATTCAGAAAAATACGGCTTATCAAATTCGTCCTGAAGAACTTCTTTCCAGGACGGCTCAATTTTTACTTCCATTGCCTTTGGGGACTTTTAGCCAGTGTGGCTTTTCCATTCGCAGCGGTGAAATTGAAAAATCATAAGGATTAGAGCTGCGATTTTCACAGAGAATTTTCAACAAGTTTTGCATGAGGTTTTTTATGGCCTAAGAAAGTGTGTAGTTTTGCAAAATCTTAAAAGCAACAGAACAAATGAGTTTGGGAACAATCGAATCGCTCGAGAAGACACAGGGGAAGAAACTTTACGACTACCAAAAGGAGGCGATTGACAACATCTTCGAACGACTTCGCAAGCATCCGGAAAACTACAACTTGCTCTTTCAGCTTCCAACCGGAGGCGGCAAGACTGTAATTTTCTCAGAGATTGCCCGCCAGTATATTCTGGAAACAAGAAAAAAAGTTCTCATTCTCACTCACCGCATTGAGCTCCTGGGGCAAACCTCTCAGATGCTCCTCGACATCGGGGTGAAGAACAAAATAATCGACAGCAAGGTGAAGGAGATTGAAGATCCTGAAGATCACCACTGTTTTGTTGCTATGGTCGAAACCCTCAATAATCGTCTGAATGACGAAAAAATTGAGGTAGACAACGTTGGACTTGTGATTGTCGATGAGGCACACTACAACTCATTTCGCAAGCTCTTTAAGTTTTTCAATAAAGGCGTAATTCTCGGTGTTACTGCCACTCCGCTAAGCTCCAATATCAAGCTTCCACTCCACGACAACTACAACGAGTTGATTGTTGGTGATTCCATTAAAGCGCTCATCGAAAAAGGGTTTCTCTCGGAAGCTACTACTTACAGCTACGATGTGAATCTAAAGTCACTGAAGATTGGAATCAACGGTGATTACACTGTGAGCAGTTCCGAGAGACTTTACGGGAATTACCTAATGCAGGAAAAGCTTCTTTACGCTTACGAAGAAAAAGCAAAAGGAACTAAAACGTTGATCTTCAACAACGGAATTAATACATCGCTGCAGGTTTATCAGATGTTTAAGGACGAGGGCTACGACATTCGCCACCTAGACAACACTCACAGCGAAAAAGAGCGTAAGGAGATTTTGCACTGGTTTAAGACCAAGCCAAATGCGATTCTCTCTTCCGTTTCGATTCTCACAACAGGTTTTGACGAGCCAACGGTAGAGACAATCATTCTGAACAGAGCCACAAAATCGCTCACTCTTTATCACCAAATGATTGGTCGTGGATCGCGCGTGCTTCCCGACAAAAGTAAATTCACCGTTATAGACCTGGGCAACAACGCCAGGCGCTTTGGCTTGTGGGAGTCTTACGTAAACTGGCAGGACATCTTCCGTGCGCCTAATGCCTACCTCGATGGGCTCTACTCTGACGAGCAGATCGAGCGCGAGTTTAAGTACGAAATGCCAGACGAGGTCAAAGAGCGATTCTCCAACTCGGAAATTGGCAACTTCGATATTAAAGAGGAATACCTCAAAGTGACCCGCGAGGGTGAAAAACCAAAGTTGGCAGTGCAGGCCTCAATTGAGAACCACGCTCGCATGGTAACCGACAATGCCGATGACTTTTTTGACGCCATCGAATTGATGGGACTGCTCGAAAAAGAAATCGAATACCGATTGAAGCGCTACAGCTACTGCATTTCTAAAAGCACCAACAACTACCTGAAGTGGCTCAAAGACGACTACGACCGCAAATTGAAGCAAAGAGTTAGAGAGATTTTCCAGAGTGAGTAGACTTGTTTATCAAATATGAATCGACAGCTAGGTTTATATAAATAATTATGCCTATCACCTTAATTTTCAACGGAGAATGGCTTGTCATCGAAATTTCAACGGAGGTTGATTTGTAATCTCGGTTTTGTTCACGTACTTTCAGTTTTGATTTTGAGAACGTGGAAATACCCAAAGCTAAAGATAACACTTTCAAAATTGGAGTACGCGAATTTTGAATTAGCATTAAATATGAAAATTCTTGTGAAAATTTTGCAAAGAAGGAAAGCTCTTCCGTCCGACCTAATAGCTTTAACAAACTTGACAACAACTTAAAACAGAAGCGGTTATAAAATCATAAAAAAGATTGATTCTTTAGATGCACATCTGCTTACACCAAGAAAGATGAAAAACAAGCTCATTACAATTACAGCATTAACTTTTTTACCTTTTCTATTGATAGCTCAGGAGAACAACGCAATTCTGTGTTCAGACGGAATTGATAACGACAATGATGGGTTAGTAGATTGCGAGGACCCTGGTTGCATCAACTTATCCGATGATGGATGTTCTCTTTGTGGCGATGGGAGTAGTTTTGCTGATGTTGTATTCGAATATTCTTCAGGATGCCCTTTTAGTGACCCTTTGCCGCAAGGAGCTTTAGGTGTGGCTGATTATAATTTTGAACCAGGGGACAATCCAACATTTGTTTTTCTTGGAGAAGGAGGCTTTATTAAACTTGGATTCACCAACAACGTTCTTTCTAATTCTGGTGATAATCAGGATGACTTGTGGGTATTTGAGATAGGTGCAATTGTTGAATCAATTGACATAGCGCTTCGACCTCTGGATAATTTTACCGAAACACAATTACAAAACTCAGGAATTTCAGATGCAAATTCAGATGGATATTATGAAGTTGGCACTCTTGGTGGAGCTACTTCAAGTTTTGACATCGACTTGGCAATACCAGGATATACAGCAGGAGAACTTAAATTCGATGCGATTGAGATTAAAGATGTCCTTGACGGAGATTGTAGTACCGCAACCTCTGGAGCAGACATAGATGCCGTTTGTGCACTTTTTTCTATTCCTTCTGATTGTGCTGGAGTCCCAAATGGAACAGCTGTGATTGACGATTGTGGTGAATGCCTTGAACCAAATGATCCGAATTTCAATCAGTCTTGCGCAGATTGCGCTGGAGTCCCAAATGGCGCAGCGGTGTTTGATGATTGCGGTGAATGTCTTGAACCAAACGACCCGAATTTCAATCAGTCTTGTGCAGATTGTGACGGAGTTCCTAATGGAACAGCAGTGATAGATGATTGCGGTGAGTGCCTTGAACCAGATGACCCGGATTTCAATGAATCATGTGTAGATTGTGATGGAGTTCCAAATGGAACAGCGATAATCGATGACTGTGGAGAATGTCTTGAACCAAACGACCCGAATTTCAACCAATCTTGTGTGGATTGTGCTGGAGTGCCCAACGGGCTAGCGGTGATTGATGATTGTGGTCAATGCCTTGAACCAATTGACCCAGATTTCAATCAGTCCTGTGCAGACTGTGCAGGAATACCGAATGGATCAGCGGTGATTGATGATTGTGGTGAATGTCTTGAACCGAATGATCCAAATTTCAATCAGTTATGTATAGATTGTGCTGGAGTCTTCAATGGAACATCGATAGTTGATGACTGTGGTGAATGCCTTGAGCCAGATGATCCAAACTTCAATCAGTCTTGCTCAGATTGTGCCGGAGTCCCGAATGGGATGGCGGTGATTGATGACTGCGGTGAGTGCAATGTACCGACCGGATCAAGTTTCAATCAGTCTTGTTCAGATTGTGCTGGAGTCCCGTATGGGACAGCTGTTATTGATGACTGCGGTGAATGCCTTGAACCAAATGACCCGAATTTCAATCGGTCATGCATAGGTGAAAAAAACATCTATATTCCCAACGCCTTCACTCCTGATGGAGATGGTTTAAATGAAGTATTTCAGGTTGAGGGCATTGGAATACAAAAAGTTAAATTATGGATCTTCAACCGCTTTGGAGAGCAAATTTACTATACAGAAGGTGTATCAGTCTCCTGGGACGGGAGGGGCGGTCAGGGATCGAATCACTTTGCGCCCAATGGAGTTTATGCGTACAGAGTTAAGGTTCATGTAGAGGATGCTGAAGTTCAGGAGCTGAAAGGCTTTGTATCATTGATCAGATAAACTTTCTCAAATGCTTTTAATTCTTCAATCCAAGTATGAACGAATGAAACCATATCTCCTTACCACATATTTTGGACTTTGATGAAATCAGTAACAGTCAAGAAAGTTGACACCAAACTTTTAACTTCAACTAAAAGTGAAACGCTTCCGGTTGAAAACATTTAACAGCCCAGATTGCTGACCGCGTCCGAATTTTTCCCAACTTTGAGTTTATCTGTTTATAACTACTAATCGATTTAAACCGCCCATATGCAAATCAAATCGGACAATATTTTTCAGGTAGTTGAACTCAACGCCAAACCATCAGAGGTTTATGAAGCCCTGATGAACAGCAAGAAACACCGTGATTTTACGCGGATGAAAGCATCCATCTCCGAAGAGGAAGGTGGACAATTTGAAACGTGCAACAAGCGCGTTTTTGGTTTTACGACCAAGCTCATCAAGAACAAGAAGATCGTTCAGGCATGGAGCCACAAAAATTTTCCCGGCCAGCAATTTAGTGTAGTCGATATCGAGTTGGAAAAAACAAAAAACGGTACTCGACTCAACTTCAACCACATAGGAGTTCCCGAGATTTGTGCCGGTTGGCTCACCGAAATGTGGCGCAAGACCTACTGGATGCCACTGGAAAACTATTTCGAAAAAGCGGGAAAGAAGAAACTCGCAACTGCTAAATAGACAAGCGAGCTGCTGGAGTTATGTCCTGAGAAGCAAATTCGCCTTTTAAATATTTGAAGTATCCGGCAATGCCAATCATTGCTGCGTTGTCTGTGCAGTATTCAAATCGCGGAATAAACACTTTCCAGCCCTGGCTTTCCCCCAACTCTGTGAGTTGATTTCGCAAATTGGAGTTGGCCGAAACACCACCCGCAAGACAGATATTTTTCACTCCCGTTTCTCTGGCTGCTCGCTTCAACTTCTGCAAGAGGAAAGTGACTATCGCCTGCTGATAAGAAGCGCAAATATCATTCAGGTTTTCCTCTAAAAAGTTGGGGTTCTCCTTTTCATTGTCGCGAATGAAATAAAGCAAACTGGTTTTTAAACCGCTGAAGCTAAAGTCAAGCCCCGGCACGTTCGGAATGGTAAAAGCAAACTTTTCCGGGTCTCCCTCCCTGGCGCGCTTGTCGACATGCGGACCTCCGGGATAAGGAAGCCCAAGAATCTTAGCTCCTTTATCAAATGCTTCACCAGCAGCATCGTCAATGGTGTGGCCGATCAACTCCATGTCGAGATGACTGTTCACTTTCACGATTTGGGTGTGCCCACCAGAAACGGTGAGGCAGAGAAACGGAAATTCGGGAGCGTCCTTCTCATCTTCATCTTTTATGAAGTGAGCCAGAATGTGCGCCTGCATGTGGTTAACCTCAAGGAGAGGAATATTTCTGGCCAGTGCAAAAGACTTGGCAAAAGAAACACCTACGAGCAGAGAGCCTAGCAGTCCCGGTCCGCGTGTGAAAGCCATAGCTCCAATTTGAGAACGATCCACACCGGCATTTTTCAGGGCAATATCCACCACCGGCACGATGTTCTTTTGATGCGCACGACTAGCAAGTTCGGGTACCACTCCTCCGTATTTTTTGTGGATGGCCTGAGTGGCTACTTCGTTTGAAAGTAACCTGTCGTTACAAAAAACTGCAGCCGAGGTGTCGTCACATGAACTTTCAATGGCGAGAATATAAATGTCTTTTTCCTGATTACTCATTTCGATTTCAGCGGTTTACATTGTTTCACAAAGACCATTTGTCGAAGTAATTTGAGACTTGCCGGTGGCGGCAAAAATAGCGTATTTTGCACGGAGATGATTGGCATTTCTTTGGTATAATTGATGTTAAACGGAAGCTCATCAAAAGGTTTTTCAAAATAGTTAAATATTCGGTGCTGATCTTCATTCTACTGCTGATCGCGCTGTTTCTTTTGGTGCAGACTTCGCCCGTTCAAACCTGGCTTGCGCAACGAGCAGCGTCCTATCTCTCAGATGAGCTCAACACCAAAATTGAAATCGACAAGGTTGACTTGGATCTCTTCACAAAAATCAACCTCGAAAACGTTTACCTCGAAGACCAACAAGGAGATACACTTGCCCAATTCGATCGACTAAGTGTAGATGGGATCAAGTTTAATCGAGAGAAAAAATTTATTCGAGCCAGTGAGATTCTACTGAACAACCCGAACTTTTACATCAAAATCAGAAACGGTGACACTCTCACCAATGTGCAATTTTTGTCGGATTACTTTAAGAGTTCACAAAGTGACACCAGCTCTAATCAATGGAAAATTGACTTTGATCAAATCGATCTGGAAGATGGAACTTTTCGATATGAGAACTTCAACAAGTCGCGCGATTCGGTGGGGATGGATTACGACTATCTGGATGTTAGGGAGATAAACTTGTCCGCACAAAATTTTGCAATTGCAGGAGACTCCATCAAGGCAAAGATTGGCAGGATGCAAGCTTACGAGTCTTCCGGATTTGAGCTCGATTCGCTGGCCGGAGATTTCATCATAGACCCGAGACATGCGTTCATCACGAACTCACGGTTAAAGACGAACAACTCTACAATAAATGGGCAAATTGGTTTTGAGTACGAAACCTACAGAGGCTGGAACAATTTCGTTTCTGAGGTAGAAATGAATCACAATTTTGAGCAATCTACATTGCAGATGAGCGACCTCGCCTATTTCGCACCTGAGCTCAAAGGTTTGCAAAAAGAACTGGAAATTGATGGAAAATTTAAGGGAGTGGTGGAAAATCTCAAAGGTCGGGATCTGATGATTCAGTTTGGCAGAAACGGCTTCTTCAAAGGTGACATTACTTTAAATGGAATGCCAGACTTCGAGCAAACCTTTATCACGCTTCGCATCAAAAACCTCACTGCCGACAAGGATGCCATCGATCAAATCCCGCTCCCTCCTTTTGACGAAGGCAAAACCATTAAAACCCCATCCAACTTCTACCGATTGGGAAGGATGAACTTCACCGGAAACTTCACCGGCTTTCTCAAGGATTTTGTAGCCTATGGAACCTTAAGCACTGCCATCGGCTCCGTTTCTTCCGACCTTTCTTTAAAGCAAACAGAATCTGGCGATTACAGCTACTCCGGAAGCCTGAGCACCGATCGATTTAACCTTGGTAAGTTTTACAGAGACACACTACTGGGTGAGCTCACCTCCAGTCTTTCTGTGGAAGGATCCGGGATTAAGCTCGAGACCATGCGAGCAGACATTGAGGGGAAAATCGAAAAACTAACCTTTAATCGCTACAGCTACAACAACATCGATGTTAACGGTACACTCAAGGAAAATTACTTCAATGGAGACTTGAGTATCGAGGACAAAAACCTGATAATGGAATTCAGCGGAGGAGTCGATTTTACCGGCCGTACACCTTCATTCAACTTTGCGTCCGATGTGCGACATCTCGATCTGGTGAACCTCAATTTCCTCAACGATTATCCCTACGGCACCCTGGCCGCTGAGCTCTCCATTTCTGGAACAGGCAACAACCTCGATAACTTTATCGGAGAGCTTGATGTGGAGAACATGAGCTACTGCACCCTTACAAAAGATTACTTTTTTGACAACATCCAGCTCGAAGCTGAGAGCGTGAAAGAAAGAAGGAGGATCTCTCTGGAATCTCCCATCGCCTCCGGAAAAATTATCGGTCAGTTCGACTTTGAAAACCTGGAAAACTCGTTTCGGTCAATTCTGGCAAACGTGATTCCGGCTTATCACTACGAGGACTCTCGCTCCGATAAAAACCAACATTTTGAAAGCACTCTCCGAATCGAGGACTGGAATCCCATTCAAGAGGTCTTTTTGCCCAAAGTGCACATTGCAGAAGGCACATTCGTGAGACTGGAAGTGGACGAACCTGGAAACAGCTTTCACGGGGTTGTAGCGTCAGACAGCCTTTACCTCTACGGAGCTCACGTGCATAATGCGGTTTTCGATTTATCGAATTACGAGAAAGCTGTATACCTCACACTCGGCACTGAAGAAGTACACTACAAAGACTCCTACTCTCTCAGAAACCTCAACCTGGATGTGCGCTCAGAGAACGACACGCTTTTCACCGATTTGGTTTGGAACAATGAGCAAGACAGTACCTCTGCAGAAATTAAAGGCCGCTTTCGGATTCTCGACAACGATAAGTTCGACTTCTATTTTGGCAGATCTTCTCTCACAGTTCAGGGTAAAAAATGGGATCTTGAAGATAGCGCCACCGTTTTCATTGATTCATCCTCGGTTGCAGTAAATGGATTTCGACTTTTCAATGAAAAGGAATTTATCGCGATAAATGGTACAGCATCAGAATCTCCAGAAGACAGGCTTAATGCAGAACTGCAGGATTTCGACCTGTCTTTTTTCTCTCGTTTTTTAAAGGACGAAGGACTGACACTTTCAGGAAGAGTTGACGGAACTGCGGGAATTGAAGACATTTATGAGGAGAAGCTCTTCACCTCAGACCTCTCTGTGAGTCAGTTCGAAGTGAACGAGTACAAAATTGGCAACATCTCTGTCGTCAGCAGTTGGATCGACAGGGAAAAACAACTCAAGATCGGTGGGTTTGTCTCCAGAAATGATATCACTCCGCTGAGCTTCGATGGATTTTACAAACCTTCCAAAAGCGAGTCTCCTCTCGATATTGATGTCACTTTTAACGCGTTCAAAATTGACTTCGTGAATGCCTTTATCGATGAAGGAATTTCCGACCTGAACGGAAAGCTCAACGGAAAGGTGAACGTTCGCGGAAGACCCGACAAACCTCTTCTCAGTGGCGGACTGAAGTTTGACAACACCAGTGTGAGGATCGATTACCTCAACACAACCTATAAAATTGAAGACGAGGCCGGTATTTATCCCGACATGTTTACGATGGACAACATTGTGGTCCGCGATCAGGAGGGAAATTCTGGAAGGTTAACGGGAACTGTGATTCACGACAATTTTAAGATGTGGAACTTCGATGTAACCGTGAACATGGAGAAAGAGCCATTTCTGTGCATGAACACCACCGAGGAGATGAACGAGCTCTACTACGGAAAGGCCTATGCCACCGGATACCTAAACGTTTCTGGTTATGCTGACAATTTAATCTTCGATATCAATGCTCGCTCCGAAAAAGGAACCGACATTTCTATGCCCGTGGGGAGCAGCGGTGAGGTGGAGTTCGAAGACTTCATTTCTTTTGTAGATCATTCTGCTGATTCGCTCGAATATGAGCAGGACCTCGACCTGAGTGGGATCTCTCTGAATTTTGAACTCGACATTACTCCAGAGGCAAAGTTCAAGCTGATTTTTGATGAAGTTGCCGGTGACATTTTACAGGGAACCGGTGAAGGTCATTTGAACCTGGAGATCAACAATTTTGGAGATTTCAGCATGTTTGGTACAATCGAAGTGCAGGGTGGAAACTACCTTTTCACGCTCAAAAACCTCATCAACAAAGAGTTTACAATCTTACCCGGAGGAACCATCAGTTGGTATGGCGATCCCTTTGCTGCAGACATCGACCTGGAAACGGTTTACAAGCTCACTGCCCCACTCTACGATTTGATGGGCGGAAATGCAGAGCAGTACTCTCAGAGGGTGCCAGTAAACCTCATCATGGAGCTGGAAGGAAAACTACTCAATCCCGCTATTGCTTTTGACATTGAGCTGCCAAATGCCGATCAAATTACCAGGACCAGAGTGGAAAGCGCCATTAGCACAGATCAGGAAAGAAACCGACAGGCTTTTGCGCTTCTGGTCTTAAAGAAGTTTGTTTCTCCACCGAACGTGGCAACGGAGGGAGCCGGTTCTATTGGGGTGGCCGAAAATTCTTCGGAGTTTTTATCGAGTCAAATCAGCAACTGGCTATCGCAGATTAGCAATGAATTCGACATTGGAGTTCGATACCGTCCTGGAGACAGAATCACCAATGAGGAGATTGCTGTTGCCCTTTCCACACAACTGTTTAATGAGCGGCTTTCTCTGAGCGGAAACTTTGGTGTTTCTCACGGAACCGCTGCAAATCAGAATGCCAACAACAGCAATATAATCGGAGATATTCGATTGGAGTACAAGATCACTGAAGAGGGAAAAATCAGGCTGGTAGTTTACAACGAAAGCAATGATTTCGATGTGGCTCGAGGAAACCAGAGTATGACCACACAAGGCGTAGGTGTGCTGTATCGCGAAGAGTTTGACGACATGGAAGAATTCTACTGCGGTTTCAAAAATCTTTTTAGAAAGGACGATTCTAAAATTGACTGTGAGTAATTAATGCAATTGCATTAACAATATCGGATTTCGGCTGTTCTCTCTAAAATTGACAGCCATGTTTGGACTATTCAAAAAGAAAAGTAAAATCGAAAAGCTCGAAGACAAGCACCGAAAGCTGCTAAGTAAAGCTTACGAAATTTCGCATTCAGATCGCTCAAAAGGTGATGCGCTGTTGGCAGAGGCCGAAGAGCTTGCCAACGAAATTGATAAAATGAAAGCCAACGAAAAAGACAGCAAGAATTAGCGGCCGACTTCTTCGCGGTCTTTAATGAAGTCTAAAAGCCAAAGTCTTGCATCGCTGCGAGAAGAAAACACTCTCAATGGCACTTTTTGTTTGTAAAAAGTCAGTTGAAAATTGGTGAGGATTCTTCTCAGAGGAGAGTTGATAACGATAGCACCAGCACTCATGTATTTTACTCCATCGGCCGAGCCCAGATAGCGATAAGCGTCTTTTTCGAGTAAAAGATAATCGTTGTTGATGACCGTCATCGTTGGGTAAACCTGACCTTTGACGAGCTCGTGTCTGGCGGCCACTACCTTCTTTGCTACACGAAGATCAATAATGACATCAGGCTTGAACTCTACGGTGAGAATCCCATCGGAAAGCCTGTAGGTTGCAAAATAATTTTCTGATCGGAAATCCTCTGTCATATCGACTCTCGCTTTAGCTAGCTTTAAACGAATTTACGAAAGCCGATTGAAAAAAAACGTTTACGAACAGTTATAATTCGATTAATCACAGGAGAAAGTCTCTTGCGGATCACTGTTGGAGCAAAAGTCGAGGTCACTGGTTACCGCCCCTGTAGCGAGTTCTTCTCTGGAAAACTTACTAAGTGCAATCGGTCCTCTGCTCGCGCTGGATTTTGAGGCCAGGATTCCAATTCCGTTGCTCACGTTTGTGTAAGAAGGACGTTCTTGCACAATACCTGTGACAGGTTCATTTACACTGATAAACGTATTGAGCTCGTCATTTGCAATAGACAGTATCAGTGAAACTGAAACATAATCTCCCTCCTCGTCCTGGATGTTCATCTCTCTAGAGATGTAAGGATCCGACTCAAGTCTTGAAGCAACATTGTTGTAAAATGAAAGTCCATTAAAGCTTTGCTCTATCAAAAGTCCACCATTGGTGTTCTCCGTCTCAAACTCTCCCAGCTTCCAGGTAATGCTGTCGATATACGAATCCTCGAGTTGAGTTTGCTCAAGATCTGCCCATACGTTCTCCCTGTAATAAAACCTCAATGAATACTCGTAGCGCTTTGCTCCTGCCGAAGTCGTCCAGCGAAGAGAAACGTTTTCGTTGTAGATCGGTTGACCACCGATGATGGTTTGAACCATTGAACCGAAAGGACTCTGATTGATATTTCCATCCCGGGCATCGATAATATCTGTCTGCGCAGAGACGTCTTCTTTGTTTTTGAAATCAACATTCAGCTCGTAGATCGCATCTGGATTGAGGTAGTTTCCATCTTCGTCAGCCTGGGCCACGTCAAAGTAATAAACGGTTTGAACCGGTGCATAAAAAACACCATCTGTATCCTTGTTCTCAATGGTGATTGAATCCAACTCATAAGTCTGAACTACGCTACCGTTTACAATCTCCGACATGGTGATTGAGTTGAACTCATCCCATTCGTACTCAAGGCTATCGCGAATTTGGGCGTACTCGGCATTGTTGCCGTCACCGAGGTAGGTGCGGTTGATTTTAACGTATTGTCTGCTCTCCTTGGCATCCAGAATTCCGAAAACAACGGTGGTCGATTTGTATGGAGCATTGAGCTCAACTTCTGTGCTACAGCCAAAAACGAGGGAAAGCAGTGCTAACCCGAAAATCAATCTTAATTTCATATTCCTCTAAGTTGGTGGACAAAAGTAAGTGAACTGAACTCATTTCTGAAATTGAAATGGATCCAATTCAGATCAATCAAACAACAATCCCCGGTTAAAATTTCATTTCTAACGAAGCGATTTCATGAAGTCAAGGGTGTTCACGCCATCGGCATAATCCCAAAGTGCCGGCTGCTGCGCTTCTCCAAAAGGAAGGAAATCCTTACCAACAACACACTGCAGCTCTTCGCTTCGATTCTCAAGCTCGGTCTTCACATCGTCTATATCGTTGTACCGCTCGTAGTAGACTGTAGCCAGAGGAGATGAAAGAGACTTTTCTTCTTTTAACAGCAGAAAGCCATTGTCGTAAATAGTCTCCTTGTTCATCAACCAAATGGTCTTGTTGTAGTCGTAATTGTTACCGTATTTGTTGTGATCAATCACATCTTTATACTCGAAAATTCCTTTGAAAAAAGCATCCAGATCGTAGCTCTCGGGAAGGTAAATCTTTGAGACATTGCGGCATCCCAGGCCGTAGTATGCAAAAATATCTGTCCCCAGTTGATGCAGCTCTTCGGCACTTTCATCACCCGTAAGAACTGCAACTGAGTTTCGGTTTTTTCGAATGATGTTAGGCATTTCGGAAAAATAGTACTCGAAGTAGCGCGCTGTGTTGTTACTTCCGGTGGCCATCACTGCATCAATTCCTTTCAGACGATCTGGTGCAAGTTCCACTCTATCCTTAAAATCAGGCTCAATCAAAATCACGGTTTCTATCACTTGTTGCATGAGCACAGTGTCATCCGAAGACATTTTCACCTTGGCTTTTGCTCCTGAAATCAAAACCGTGAGTAGATCGTGAAAACCAACAAGAGGAATATTTCCGGCCATCACAATGCCTACCGTTTTGTCAATCGGTTGCTCAAAATCAGTTGAATAATCTTCCAGCCACTTCTCGAGGTTTTCAGCTGTGAGCTGCTCACCCCAGGCTTTCATTGCTTTTCGAACGTTTTCTTCGGTAAACCACTTGTTGTGGATCTGAGCTTGTTGCACTTGTCGTTCGAGACTTTCGTACTCTGTCTGGCCAACTCCAATTTCAAAACCTGGCCATGGCCCTCTGGACCCTATGGCCTTCAACACTTTACCCAACTGAACAAACGCCTTTATTCGCTGTTGTAACTGCATAAATGATAAACAGATAAAATTTGCAATTGATCCCCGGTCTTCGGGGATTTTCTATTGATATATTTGCAAAAGTAAATCTCTCAAAAGAAAAAGTCAGTGATATGGCAATAATGATTACAGACGAATGCATCAATTGCGGTGCATGTGAGCCGGAATGCCCCAACAACGCGATTTACGAAGGAGGCATGGAGTGGAAATACAGCGATGGAACCGGCCTGAAGGGAAGAGCAAAAAAACTGGACGGAACAGATATAGATGCCGATGCGGAGAACGATCCTGTAGACATGGACGTGTACTACATCGTGACAGATAAATGTACCGAGTGTGTTGGGTTTCACGATGAACCTCAGTGCGCTGCAGTTTGCCCGGTTGATTGCTGTGTAGACGATCCAGACCACAGAGAATCTGAAGAGGAGCTCCTCGCTAAGAAAGAGTTCATGCATCTCTAAGGGATTCCCATCGTTATAAAACTTTTAAAGAAAGTCGTTCTCTTTGCTGAGGACGACTTTTTTTGTGGCAATATTTTTGAACAATGATTTCGAATTTTCTTTCGTTAGCTTGCACAAACAAATAACAATCGATGAGAAGCATTTCTTTTGCACTTTTCTGTCTTTCACTAATCTCTGTTTCGGGCATTTCGGCTCAGAAAGAAGGAGATTTTTCAGCAATCGAAAATCAACTCAATTACTACCAAGAGGTTATTGGTAGCTCGGACAATGTAGACGAAAGAATTGCAGCAAGTGACTCGTGCAAAATGTTGCTCAACGACAACTGGAACGAACCTGGATTTTTTGATTATCCGTTTGAAAGGATTCAGGGAATGCAAGTGTTGACCTCTCCAGATGAGCGTTTCAGGATTTTCAACTGGAACATTCCGCTTGAAGATGCCCTTCACAGCTACGAAGCTTTCTTGTTGATTAAAGATGATTCCACCGATGGCGAGTTGAGTTGGGTACAGCTCGAAAAATCCAACCGACCTCCTTCAAATTTAAAAAACCGCACCCTGAGAGCTGACGAGTGGTATGGCGCGCTCTACTACAACATCATTGAGATGGACCGCGGCAGAAAAGATTACTACGTGCTGTTGGGCTGGGACGGCAAAGACGGTATCACTAACAGGAAATTTATTGAAGTGTTGAGCTTCGATTCCAGAAATGAACCTCGATTTGGGGCATCGGTTTTTCACTTGGAAAACGGAGTGCAGAAGCGCGTGATTTTCGAATACGCAAATGAAGTGTCGATGTCGCTGAAGTTCTATCCCCGAAAAGAGCGAATCATTTTTGACCACCTGGCTCCCCGCAGTGGCGGCATGGAAGGAAACTACGCTTTTTATGGTCCTGACCTCACTTTCGATGCTCTTCAGCTGGATAAAGGTAAATGGACGCTCGAATCGAATGTGGACGTCCGACAGGGACCCGACAGTCGACCTTATCTCGATCCAAGGCCAGAAAGAAGACGATGAACTAGACTTTTCGCAAAATCACCTCTGTGGCTCCATAACCATATTCGGTATAAGGAGCATCGTGAAAAGTACATTCGGGAAAATAGTTGGCCAGAGCATTTCTAATTTCCATGCGCAGCACACCCTTGCCCACTCCATGGATAAAAATGATTCTGTCAAGGCGCTTTTGCTTAGCCATGCGCATCATGCGATTGAAGTGATCCATCTGTATCTGCACAATTTCTGAATTGCTCATCCCACTACTCTGCTCTCGAATTTCGTGAATGTGCAGGTCGACCTCCATAAACTCGCCCTTACGCTTTGGCGATGCTGTCGGTCTTTTATACTTCACCTTGAAGTCGTCACTCGCCTTTTTGGCTGCACTTTCATCGAGGTTTCTTTCCAGAACATTTCTTATGTCTGGCTGCACCTGCTCGTACTTTCCATTTTCTTCATCGGGAGAAGCAGTCTTCACCAGCTTGGCCGCATCTATCTCGTAATCAAAACCTGTTTCGTCTTCAATCAAAACTGTCTTGCTATCAATAACCGATTTTACAATGGCCTGTCCTTCTTCGTCCAAAAACCTTACGTGATCCCCTGCTTTAAAATTCATGAGGCAAAGATAGAAAGGGATGTGACAAAGTTTCTCAAGATTTGGTAATCAATTGAGCATTGAATTGCCAATAAAAATTGGTTTGGAATAAAAAGGAATTTATATATTTGCGCCCCGTTTGAGAAAATCAACGGGCATCTCTAAAGCGATAGAGATCGAAATGGCTCCGTAGCTCAGCTGAATAGAGCACTTGATTACGGCTCAAGAGGTCCTAGGTTTGAATCCTAGCGGAGTCACAAAACAGTTTGGAGCAAGAGTGCCGAGCAACAGTTCGGTGCTTCTGTAAAAAACCAGGAAACTGAAAACCCTGACATGAAAATGTCGGGGTTTTTTATTTACAAATACTTTTCCTGAACCACCTTCATGTGATGGAGTTGATGGCCGGCAATGATATAGCCAAGTGCTTCCACAGATGCTGTAGCATCGTTATCGCTAAAGTGCCCTTCTTTTTCGAGCATCTGCTGAGAGAAACTTTTGAAGAGATGAATAGTCGAGCTCCTCACCACTGCAGACTCCTCCATTAAATTGAGCAAGGTTCGATTGTTTGCATTCGATCTGCTAACGAACTGATCGTGATCAAAACCAACCAGGCGTTTTTCAGTGCCTCTGGCGAACATCAGGGCTCGGTAGCTCATCACTCGCTCAACATCAATCACGTGTTGAATAAGCTCTTTTAAACTCCACTTCCCATCTGCATAAGGTTTTTCTGCTGCCTCATCATCGATGTTCTGAAACAACTGTTGCCACTCACGCTCCCCATCACTCAGAAGCTCCTCAACTGTCATTTGCTTTGCATTTGCCAGTTCAATGTATCTGAGATAATACTCTGGAGCTTTATTTCTGTTTGTTGTGTGACTCATTTGCTCAGTTTTGAATTTGCATTAAATCATTAAGTCTGACCGTTCGTTTCATTTTTGATACCGCAAGTCAATTTGAGGCCTTTTAACCGAAAGCAGCCACCTATCTTTGATATCAGATTCTTCTTCAAAGAAAGAATTTGAGTTAGTTAGTATCATTTTGGTTAAGGTTTACGAGCCGGCTTCAGTCCCCCAACTGGAGCCGGTTTTATTTTGTAGCTACTACGGTTAGATGGAGAAAGTGAGGTAAATCTGAGAACTGAAGAGCGCTTCTTCATAGGTTCCCATCTTCACTGGATCTCTTGAAATTCTTCCACCAAGTTCTACTTCGTAACGGTCATTGAAGAACATCTCCCAACCCATTGCTCCGTAAAAGCCAATCCCTACCTCTGTGCGAGGATTGTATTGCTGAGGAGCCTGATTGGGATTATCGATTCCAATGAAAAGCTCGTAGGATCGTTCTGCAATGAAAATTTCATTCGACTTTACTCTTGTTCCCAATAAGGTTCCACCACCCTCAAAAAAGAAATTGGCGTTTGGCCCGGTCTCAAAACCAGTTCTGTAACCCAGTGTCATGTGAAAACGATCTTCAGTACCATTAATGTCCAGTACTTGAATGTTATTCTGTTCGTTTTGCTCTGGAGAAGCACCTACGATATTCACAGTGTAAACATCAACCGTTTTGAGATTAGTGACATTTAAGGCGAATACCAGCCCACTGGTGTAATTAAAATTGTACTTCACCTGCAGGCCGTACATGAAAGATGGTCGATAGCGCATATTTGCTGGATGCATATCTCTGGGAAACTCCAGGTAACCTCCAGAAGCTCCATAGTGATCGAGAATATCGTTGTAGGCATTAGAGCTTAAAGTTCCGCCATTCTGAATTGGAGTCAACCTGGTAGCGATATCATAACACCTAGCAATGTTATCTTCGAGTTGATTCTGGCAAGCACCGTTGTAAAACTGAGCGCTTTTCTTATTGGCGAAATACATCCCCATGGTGAGTCCAATGCTGAATCCATTTCTTTCTTCAGGATCAAACTCATCTTCACCTCCCTGGTAAATCGGAATAACCGCAGAGTTTCCATTAACGCTTTGCGCCCTGGCAAGAGTCACTGAAAACAACATCAACAGCACAGCAGCAAAATTTACCTGAATCGATCTTTTCATCTCTTTGTGGGTTTGTTCAAAAATAAGAATTAATCGAGCACCTTCATTCTCACTTCCACCAGCTTGATCGGCCAGTCTGCTTTATCAGTCCTGAGCTGTGATATTTCCTCTACCACTTCCATTCCGTCTACTACTTCACCAAAGACTGTGTGCTCGTAATCGAGGTGAGCTGCGCCCCCAACGGTTCTGTAAATCTCTTCCTGCTTTTCGGAGTACTTCTCACCTCTTTGCTTTTCGGCATTGAATAAACCCATATCGCCTATTTTTCTGCCGTCAACGAGATAAAAATTGTAGGCTGACGACCTTTTTTCTGGATTGTCCTCATAATTGCGGGACATTGCCAGTGCTCCTTTTTTGTGAATGTGGTGAAGCCTGAACTCAGATGGGATCGTGTACTTTCCAATCAGGTATCGCATGTCCGAAGGTTTGCTGTCCTGCGAGTTTCCTCCCTGAATCATGAATTCATCGATGATTCGCGTAATCTCGACCGGATCGTAATAGCCTCTTTCAATTAGGTAAAGGAAGTTTGCTCGATGAAGAGGAGTGTCCTCGTAGAGCTTCACTGTGATATCTCCGTAATTGGTTTGGATCAGAACACGCGTTTGAGGATGATCCTTGCCGTATTCTCTCAGGAACTCCTCGGCATTTTCATCGTTGAGCCTCGGGTAGAGCGGTTTGGATGGCTTCTCTTCGACCGATTCTTGCTTTTCTTGCGCTGCTTCAGCATCACCCTTTTCAGTTGGTTTGGGTTCTGACTGTTCAGTATCTTTGTCTACTTCCTTCTTGTTTCCAGAAGACTTTTTATCAGTGTCTGAGTCACAAGCTGCGAGGAAAACTAAGAGGCAAAGAGTTAGTCGAAAAAATCCTTTTTGAAACATCGCTAAAAGTTTGATTGAAATCTTGCCGAATTTGCAATATTTTCAATCACATCGCAAATAGGTTACGGAGTAAGGAGCTCTTTTTGAGAAATGATATTCGCAATTACCGACATAGAAACAACGGGAAGCTACGCAAGCGGCCACACCATCACCGAGATAGCTATTTGTCTTCACAATGGTGAAAAAGTGATAGACGAATGGCACAGTTTAGTGAACCCAGATAAACCGATTCCCTATCACATTACCAGATTGACAGGAATCACGAACGAAATGGTAGAAGACGCTCCTTCGTTTTCTGAATTGGCTAAGGAGATTGACGAGTTCACGAAAGATGCCGTTTTTGTAGCTCACAATGTTCATTTTGATTACTCTTTCATAAAGAAAGCTTTTGAGCTCGAAGGTATACGATGGAACCGATCGAAACTGTGCACCGTGCGACTCAGCAGGAAAATATTTCCCGGATACCGATCTTACAGTCTCTCCAACTTGTGCCGACAACGGGAGATCAACAACGAGGCGCCTCACCGCGCTCTAGGAGACACTCGCGCAACAAGCGAACTCTTCACCCAGCTTCTGCAAAATGATGAACACGGAGAAATTGAGAAAGCTCTAAAGCGCGGGTCTGGAGATCACTTTCTCCCACAAAACCTGGACAAATCCATTTATCATGCATTGCCAGAATCGCCTGGAGTTTATTATTTCCACGACAGTAGTGGCAAAGTAATTTATGTCGGCAAGGCAAAAAACATCAAGAAGCGCGTGCGATCGCACTTCAGCGGGGGTATGAAAAGTGCAAGACGACAGACATTTGCCAGGGAAATTAGAGACATCACTTATCAACTAACAGGAACAGAGCTGATCGCATTTCTCATTGAAGACAATGAAATCAGAAGGTTGTGGCCAAAATTTAATTACGCTCAAAAATCTCAGGCCGGAAAGTATGGCGTTTTCAAATATCTCGATCAAAAAGGCTTTTACAGATTAGCGGTTCAAAAAGTGAGCAGGTCTCACCAACCGGTGAGAAGATTTCACTCAGCTTTCGAAGCGCGCAACTGGCTTTTCAGGTTTGCCGACCGTCACGATATTCCTTATGAATTTTGCGGTCTTCCTGTAAGTGCCACAAGCGATTCAACACCTGAGGTTCACAACAAAAAGCTACACGAGGCACTGGAAGGTGAAAATAATTCTCGAAGTTCGTTTGCACTCAGAAGCAAAGGCAGAAGCAGTGACGAACACTCATTTATTCTGATAGAACGCGGACATTTTAAAGGAATTGGTTTCATCGAAAATGACGTTCCTATTCGCAGTGTAGAAGAAGCAGAGACCTTTCTGATTCACATGACCTCTTCTCAAACTATAGAGTCTCACATTTTTCACCATATCGAAAAAAGAGGCTTAAAAGGAGTCGTGCCTCTCAAGGACGAAAGCATGGCGCAATAAAAAAAGCCCTTCCAAAACTGGAAGAGCTTTTCTGCTAAATTTTTGAGGTTAATTGAGGACCATGTTGATCCTGTCCATTTTTTCAGACTCGCGAACGCTAACTGCTTTGTTGTACGCGAAAATCCTGTTCAAAGCATCATCGCTGGGCTCCAGCTCCACTTCCGGCATTTCTACCATGTCTTTGTTTTTGAAAATTTGATAAAAGCTATCTTCTTCACGAGAGAAAGATGCTAAATCATCTAGAGTAAAATCATTCATAGGCTTGTGGTTACTTTTATTGGTTTCCCAGCTATAACGACAAGCGATCTTACCTTATTGTTAACGAACTACAAATTTATGACATGGTTAATCTGATACCGTGCTTATCAATCAGTTTGCGCATGTTAATCAGAGCGTATCTCATTCTACCCAGCGCAGTGTTAATGCTGATATCGAGCTTCTCGGAAATCTCCTTAAAACTCATTTTATAATAGTGTCGCATCATTACAACCTGCTGCTGTTCGTCTGGCAAATATTTGATTAATCCTTTCACATCGCTCAGAATTTGCTCCCAGGCCATCTTATCTTCAATGTGCATGTCGCTTTGGCTGATGGTCGCGAATACATCGTAATCATCGTCACCTCTAACGGTAGGCATCTTCTTGTTTTTGCGAAAATGATCTATCGTTAGGTTGTGCGCAATTCGCATTACCCAGGGCAAAAATTTACCCTCTTCGTTGTATCGTCCTGATTTGAGTGTGTTGATCACCTTGATAAAGGTATCCTGAAAGATATCTTCAGCGATATCCTGATCTCTTACCATCATGAACACTTTCGTGTAGATGGCATTTTTGTGTTTTGAAACGAGCTGTTCAAAAGCTCTGTCATCTCCATCCAAATATTGGCGTACCAATACGCGGTCTGAAACTTCATTAGATAAGTGCATAAAACCCTCCCTTTAATTAAAATTCAATACTTAATCGTACGTAAACTTTTGTTGAGTAGAGTTTTTGCTATATCTAATCTCCTATTTTTTGGTGATGGAATTTGGGCAAAAGCGCCCAGACAAATTTTTTCTTTTCACTGTAGAGCGAAGGTAATTCCAGTCGCTGCTAAAACAAATATAAAGAAAAACAATTTAAAAAGTCAAATCATTTTAATTTTGAACTCATTACGAATACTCAAAAAGGAGAAAAAGAGTTGCACGAAAAATCGTCTGTAGATCAGTTAGATCCCCGGAAAAACATCATCATAAAAAATGCTCGGGTACACAATCTCAAGAATGTGTCCGTTGCCATACCGAGAAATCAATTTGTAGTGATTACCGGTCTTTCTGGATCGGGAAAATCGTCTTTGGCCTTTGACACGCTCTATGCCGAAGGTCAAAGGCGATATGTAGAAAGCCTTTCTTCTTACGCTCGCCAGTTTTTGGGCAGGCTCGACAAGCCAGAGGTGGACTACATCAAAGGAATATCTCCAGCAATTGCAATCGAGCAGAAAGTCGTGTCAAGAAGTAGTCGCTCTACAGTTGGAACAACCACAGAAGTTTACGACTACCTGAAATTGCTTTTTGCCAGAGTGGGCAAAACCATTTCTCCTGTTTCCGGCAAAGAAGTTAAACGACACCGGGTTGAGGATGTTCAGGATGCTATCCTTAATTTAGAAGAGGGCACCAAACTCCTGATTCTGGCTCCACTCCATCGCAAGTCAGATAGATCATTAAAGGACCAACTCAAAATACTCTCACAACAAGGGTTTGTTAGAATTTGGCACAAAGGAGAGGTAAAGAGAATTGAAGACGGAGTAGAGAAAGAAATTGGTTCGAAAGATGAAATCTGTATTGTAATTGATCGATTAATTGCCAAAGACACGGATGAGAACAAGGCTCGAATTGCCGACAGTACCGAATCTGCTTTTTTTGAAGGAAGAGGCGAATGTGTGGTGCAAGTGATGGATGAAAAGAACACTAAGTTTTCGTTCTCCAATCGATTTGAATTGGATGGCATCACCTTCGAAGAGCCTTCTGTTCATTTTTTCAGCTTCAATAATCCAGTAGGTGCATGTAAAACTTGTGAAGGATTTGGCTCCGTTATCGGTATTGATGAAGATCTTGTGATACCTAACAAAGGCAAGTCGATTTACGATGATGCTGTTGTGGCCTGGAAAGGCGACAAAATGAGCGCCTGGAAGAGAGAACTCGTCCTGAATGCTGAAAAGTTCGACTTCCCTGTTCACAAGCCTTACAGAGAGTTATCCGAAGAACAAAGAGAACTTGTGTGGACGGGAAACCAATACTTTGGCGGACTGAGTGCCTTCTTCAAAATGCTCGAGGAAAATGCCTATAAAATTCAGTACCGCGTGATGTTGAGTCGCTATCGCGGAAAAACAAAATGTCCCGATTGCAAAGGCACACGACTTAGAAAAGATGCACACTACGTAAAGATCGATGGCAGTTCGATCGCAGATTTGGTCAAGCTTCCATTATCTGAGCTCACGGTGTTTTTCGAAAACCTTAGCTTAAATGCGCACGATCATGAAGTGGCAAAGCGACTGCTCACTGAAATCCGCTCGAGGCTCGAATACCTGAATGATGTTGGTCTTTCATATCTGACCTTGAATCGCGAGTCGAGTACACTTTCTGGCGGTGAATCACAAAGAATAAACCTTGCCACATCTCTTGGAAGCAGCCTCGTTGGCTCAATGTACATCCTGGACGAGCCCAGCATTGGGTTGCATCCGCGGGACACTCATCGACTAATTAAAGTTTTGAAGAGACTGCAAAATCTCGGCAACACAGTGATTGTGGTGGAACATGATGAGGAAATCATGAAGGCTGCTGATCAGTTGGTGGACATGGGGCCATTGGCGGGAACTGGTGGCGGAAATCTGGTTTTCCAGGGTAATCACTCGAAATTAAACAAAGCAAAAGACAGTCTCACAGCACAGTATCTTACTGGAAGTCGGGAAATTCCCATTCCATCGCAAACCAGAAAATGGAAGGATAAAATCACCATTTCGGGAGCTTCGGAAAACAACCTGAAAAATCTTACTGTCGATTTCCCTCTGGGAATTTTCACAGTAGTGAGCGGTGTCAGCGGATCAGGTAAATCTACACTGGTGAATGACCTCTTCTCCCCTGCCCTTCAAAAGCGGCTGGGAGGTTATGCGCATAAGACAGGCTCTTACGGAGATCTCACCGGAGACATTGAAGTCGTGAAGGCTGTGGAGTCGGTGGATCAAAACCCGATTGGCAAGTCTTCTCGCTCAAACCCTGTAACATACGTGAAGGCTTTTGACGAAATAAGAACTTTGCTGAGTAGAACTAAATTGGCGAAGTCAAGGGCTTACAAGCCTTCCCATTTCTCATTCAACGTTCCTGGTGGCCGCTGCGAAAACTGCGAAGGTGAAGGTGAAGTGACTATAGAAATGCAGTTCATGGCCGACATAAAGTTGCAATGCGAAGTCTGTAAAGGAAAACGCTATCAGGAAGATATTCTGGAAGTGAAAATTGGTGGTAAAAATGTTAGCGATATTCTCGATCTGACCATTGATGACGCTGTAAGGTTTTTCCAAGATCTCGATAATGACACGAAGGCTGTAGAGAACCTGGTCAAGAAAATTTCGCCACTTCAGGAAGTCGGGCTAGGCTATCTCACGCTTGGTCAGCCATCCAATACACTCAGTGGTGGTGAAGCTCAGCGCATAAAACTCGCTTCCTTCCTCAGTCGTGGCGATCGCGGCCAGCACACCCTTTTTATCTTCGATGAGCCTACCACCGGTTTGCATTTTCACGACATCCAGAAGTTGTTAGATTCTTTCAACGCTCTTGTAGAACAAGGTAACACGGTGATTGTCATCGAACACGACCCAGATGTTATAAAATGTGCAGATTGGGTAATTGACCTTGGACCTGACGGAGGAAAAGCCGGTGGAGAAGTTGTATTCGAGGGAACACCAAAGGATTTGACAGAAATCCAAAACTCATTCACTGCCAAGTTTCTCGCGCCTAAATTTGAGCAAACGAAAGTGACTTGAACTAATCAGACCACTTAGGCGTTCTATCTCTAAAAGTATCTTTAAAATGAATTTCAAAGTAATTACCTTTTTGCTCGTTTCTCTAATTTTCAGCTTCAGTTCCTGCGGTCAGGAAAGCGGCACTAACTCAGAATCTGTTGAAGAGCTCCCGAAAGAGCTTGACATGAACTGGGATGGCACTACTGTGAAAAAATCTTCGGAAGAATGGAAATCCGAACTAACAGATGAGGAATACGAAATTCTGAGAAATTCCGGCACAGAACGCGCATTCACAGGTGACTATTGGGACAATAAAGAAGAAGGAGTTTACATCTGTGCAGGGTGCGCACTTCCACTATTTCACTCCAATACGAAGTTCAAATCAGGAACGGGTTGGCCGAGTTTTTACGACCCTATCAAGCAGCAATTTGTTGAAGAGAGAAAAGATACGAGTTACGGAACTGTGCGAACAGAGGTGGTTTGCGCCAGGTGTAAGGGTCACCTTGGCCATGTTTTCGAAGATGGACCAAATCCTACAGGCTTGAGATATTGCCTCAACTCGGCTGCACTCGATTTTGTTCCAGAGTAGCTTTCCTGTACTTCAGCTTATTTTTATTGTTCACCTCCACAGGTGAACTCGATGTCCACAACTTTCCAGGTTTGCCATTGCAAATTACCATACTGGTCGGTTTCGTTCTCCCCGGTGCGCCCCTGAATGTTTATGCTACCGGTGATTGTTCCAGTTGTTGTTAACTGAGCAATGAGAATTTTCTTATCGGCCTTGGCATAGGCCTGACTGTCATCTGGAGTAACAAACCAGGCTCCATCTTTCAAAATAAAGTCACCCCCACTTTCGAATGATGAAAAGTCAAGTGCCCATTCTTTCACCTGGTTTCGATAATTATCAGAATATCCAATGGTAAACCAACTATCGTAATTCAGCTCAGGCTTTTCTCGCTTTAATCTTTTATTCACATTAGATGCCAACGCACCACCATAATCGTTTTGATAAAAGGGCTCTGTGCTCTTAATGAAAAGATCATTGTTGCTATCAGCGAAAATAGCATGTACCTGATCTCCCTCATTTTTGACGACTACATAAATGCGAAAAGTTCTCCCTTCTACCAGTCCTTTATTATCGACTTCTTCGATCAAAATGGAATCGAACTGAGCAAAGAGAAAAGTTGGAAAAAATGCTATCAGTGCCGCTAATGCAATCTTTTTCATGAGTGGTCAGGTGTGTTGATTTTACAATTTTTTCCTGATTTATCTTCTAAATCTGGAGTCGAATTTAGATTGAGTATTGAATTTTGTTTGACGCTGAATATTGTATCCCACGGCAATCTCATGAGTACTCGGACTCAGGTTGTTGGCCCCGGTGAAGGTGATGTCGTAAGAATAGAAAAACATGAAGTTTTTGTACTCCACTCCTGCCATCACTCCTACAGCGTCATTGTGACGGTAAGTGAGACCGGCTGAGAACATGTCGTTGTATGTTCCCTTCACATTTACATCAACCTGCACCGGAGTCACTTCAGTGAAGCGCATCATTCCAGAAGGTTCGATGTCAAATTTATCCGCAGCCTCAAAAGTGTATCCACCCATAAGGTAATAGTGTCTGATGTCCTGATTCTCCACCGCAGAAGCGTTGTTCACTACCTTGAGTGTAGTTTGAAGCATGTTGGGCACTGCTGCTCCGAAAAAGTATTGCTCTCCCCAAACCTGGAATCCAAATGTAGCATCGAAGAGGAATTGAGTTTCGTCTTGCATTCCGTTCAAAGCCGGGTCGTCTGCTTGTTCAACTGTGAGCTCACTGTTGTTAAAACTGTACTGGCCCAACATACCACTCAACCCAAATGAGATTCTATTAAATTGATTAAGATCGGCCTTGTATGCAACTGTGAGATCGGCTCCTGTTCTAGAAATAGCCCCACCGGTGTCATCTGAATAAAGTATAACTCCGAAGCCAAAACCATGCGGCCAGCTGGTGTGCGCGCTCATTGAGTAGCTCACCGGAGCTTGCTCGAATCCTGCCCATTGATTTCGGTAAGTTACCATCACCGGTGAATAAAGTTGAGATCCAGCCACGGCAGGATTGACGAGGTACCGGTTGTTCATAAACTGAGTCCTTCTGAACAACTGCTGCGCATCGGCCTGGCTAAAAAATGCAAGAGCTATAGTTATTAGTAAAAGTCTTTTCATCCTGGTCTGATTAGTATTTGATTGTTACAGTTCCGGTCATGGTATCCAAGCCACTTTCCTCGAAGGTAATTACGTAGTAGTAGTCGGCTATTGGCAATCTGTTTCCGTTAAACCTTCCGTCCCATCTTGTGGGATAACCCCGAGATTCAAAAACGAGCTGCCCCCATCGGTTGTACACCTGTACAAGAACATTAGGAAAGAATTCGAGTCCACCTATAACCCATTCGTCATTGATACCGTCACTGTTTGGAGTAATTGCAGTTGCTATGAAGAAGCATCCCACTGTTGGCTCAACCTCAACCGATCCCGAAAGCTCGCAGCCCTGGGCGTCAGTTACAGTTACAGAGTAGAGTTCTTCTGGCAAGCCCACCGCGGTAGCGGTAGTTTGTTCATCTTCATCGTTCCACACATAAGAAATTGGACCTTCACCTCCAGACACTGCTGCAGTTGCAGTTCCATCTCCCTGATTCCAGCATGTAACAGGCGAACTGAAAAGCTCCAGAGTGAGATCCGATTCGATGTTAGATTCCATGAAGATCGTATCCTGAGCGAAACAGCCAACGCTGTCCACGGCAGTCACAATGTATTCTCCCTCTGCGAGATTGTCGAGATCAATTCCTCCAACATCAATTGAAATTTCACCTGTTCCGCCAATGGCTTCAACGTTTGCAGATCCATCGGTCATTCCAGTACAAGTTGCATTTTGGGTGTTGATGAGAAATTGGATCGGAGCCGGCTCGTTCACGATAACTTCTGCTGCAAAAGTACAACCCTGAGCATCCGTGATGTTCACCTGGTTTGGTCCTGCACACAATTCGTCATTCATCTGTTGCGGATCACCATTCCAAATCACTTCGTATTCTGGTGTTCCCCCTGTAATATCAAGCAAAACAGCACCGTCACATTCTCCACCGCAGCTCACATCAACATTCGCAAGCACAGAAGCCATGAGAGTGTCAGGCTCGTTGACAACAACTGAGTCTGTAACAGCACATCCGTTGTCGTCTGTCACGGTAACATCATAACCTGTGGCAGGTAGGTTTTCAAAAAAACCAGTGATGTTTGAGAAAGCATCATCGGCAGATTCAATTTCATAAGTAATGGGATCCGTTCCTCCTTCTGCTTCAATTAGCAGGTCTCCATCGCTGCCACCATTACAGGAAACACTAGTTGTCTCGAAGCTTAATTGAATTCCATCCGGCTCGAAAATTTCAATTTCTTCCGATACGAGGCAACCCAGGGAGTCAGCTACAGAGACCGTGTAAAGTCCAGCTGGTAAGCTATCGAATACGGGACCCGAAGATGGACCATTTGGATCAGGCGCAAGTGAAATCTGATATCCGTTACTCGAAGGTGTTCCGCCCATTGGGTCAACAGCAATAACTCCATCTGCATATCCAAAGCACGAAATGCTTGTCGTATCCAGAGTGAAAACTAATTCGTCTGGTTGAGTTACCTCCAGAGTATCTACGACAGTACAGCCATTCTGATCCACTGTTGTGCAGATATATGTCCCGGCAGTCACAGCTGCAGGATTATCAACTTCAAATCCGTTACTGTCTTCACAAGTAATTTCTGATGCTCCAGTTCCTCCTTCGGCTATCACAACCAATTGACCCGAAGCGTCACCAAAGCAGTCTACATCCTCTACTGAAGTGGTTGTTGTCAATTCAAGCGGCTCTGTGATTTCGAAAGTCACTGAATCCTGACAGGCATTTTCATCTGTTACCACCAATTGGTAAGAATCGCAAGGGCACAAATCCGCAAGTTCGAGGTCGGCAGACGTGAACCCGTCACAGCCTGTCCATTCGTAAGTGAGTACTCCAGTTCCTCCAGTCACAGTTCCTTCAATGGAGCCATCGCAAGCACCAAAGCAGTTAACGTCATTTGCATTCATGTCGATAACTATAGGCTCTGGACAATCAATCACCTCTGTCTCTGTGGTTTCACAAAGGTTTTCATCTCGGACAGTTATGTTGTACTCCCCGCAGGCCAAATCAGCAATACTGGTGGTAGAAACAAATCCATTTCCATTATCGAAGTCGTATTCGTAGGCGCCTGTACCACCAGTGGCAGAAACGCTGAGCTCTCCCGTTTCATCACCAGCGCAAAGCACACCGCTATCCTGAGTGATATCTAAAATAAGTTCATCTGGCTGCGTAATTGTAAGAGTATCTGAGTAATTCATACACCCTACGTTGTCTGTCGTAACTACGATATAATCTCCAGCTGCGAGATCTGTGAAGTCACCGGCAGCGGCATCTTCGACTAACAGCGTGTCTTCATCGTTTTCCGTACCAAACAAATCGAAAGACAGATCGCCATTTCCATCGAGAGTTACTTCGGTAGAAATAGTTCCAGTTCCATCTTCAAAACAAGATAGGTTTGTGGAAGATGAACTGACATCAATTGGGTTGTCATCGCAGGGGCTTGTAGCGCAGAGCTCGTAGGTATGAGTAATATTAGGTTGGTCCTCCACAACCTCTTGAATTTGTGCTCCAAAGCACAGCTCAAAGTTACCACAGGTAGTAATTTGCGCAATAAGAACTTTCCAATTGCCATCTGCATCTTGAATCGGTATTGTGTTAGGCTGATCATTGAGCGCGAATATGGCGCCATTATTCACTTCAATAGTTCCGAATCCGATTCCATTATCTTCATTAAAGTCAGTCTCCAATTGGGCCTCTGCACCCATATCGAAATAGACAGCACTGACGCTTCCTGGATCAGTATTACACTCCATCCCTATTGTTAGCCATGAATCGAATTCCAAAGCCGGAAAACCCGGAATAAATCCGCAGCCAATTTCAGATCCTAGATACTCACCGTTAGGATCTTGATAAATCTCACATTCAGAATTGAAGATAATATCAATAGGCTCAGGCTGTGTAGCAGTAACAGGGTTCGCAAAAAGTCCAGTCAAAATGTATTCATCACTTTCCAAATTCAAATAAATTCGGTATGTAGTAAAACCACTCAAATCCACGCCACCTACCATTCCGGTATGAGTTTCGACTGGTTCAACAATTACTTCTGGGGTGGCCAGTTGGGCCTTCGCGAAAGAGGAAATAAGTACGAAAGCAATTACAATAAAGAAGGATCTACACATGCGTCTCACATTTAGCATAGCTTGGTTTGTCATACCTAGGTTAATTAATTGCTAATCTCAGGTCATTTAGCAAATCAAATCCGAAAATAAACATTTCTTAGAATGTGTGAAGCTTCCAAAGGTATAAAGTAACCCATGTCCACTGCTACACGTTCGTTTGCAGCAAGTTTACTTAATAAATAAAGACAAAAGAAAAGGTTGGTTTTGTTGCATCAGGGAATAAAAAAAGGGCTAGCTGAAGAGCCAACCCTTTTTAAATCAATTGTTAAGATGATTAATCTGCTTTAACCAGTCGAATGTTTTTCACTTCATCGTTTACATAAACTTTCACGATGTAAGTTCCATTAGCACTGCTAGAAATATCCAGTTCTTTATTCACTGGACCTTGTCCCTGTGCATTGTTAACGTTACCCGTAACAATTACCCGGCCTTGCAAATCTTGAACTGAGTAACGAGCATTTGCTTTCTCGCTCACTTCAAGTTGGTAAATTCCGGTACCTGGGTTCGGATAAACAGATACATTAAGGTTTTCATTTTCATTTTCGTCAACGTTCACTGAACCTGACCTTAGATCAATCATTTCTGAGTTCTTTTTGCAGTATTGACCTTTGTCAAGCTCAAGGAAGTAAACTCCAGCTTCTAGGTTATCGAAAGTTCCTTCTGTTTCAGAAGTCGTTGCGATCAACTCAGTAGAAAGCTCATTGTTTTTGAAAAGCTTCACTGAAGCAACTTCTTCTTCGATGTTGTAGTCGATTGAAGCGTTAGAAGCATTCTCATCAGTTGCGGGAGTTGCCTGCCATGTTACCTGAGCTGCATTCGTCACACATTCGCTAGAAATGCATAGGCTTTCACGTATTTGCTCCCCACCTTCACGGCTTGGGAAAATTTGTACGTTAAGGCACCAGTTGAAATCCCCACATGTAGTGAATTGACCAATGAGAACTCTTTTCTCACCTAGCTGGCTCAATTTAGCCTCACCATTCGGATGTTGCTCATCGTTCAAAGTAAAGATTGCTCCATCTTCAATAGTTACAGTTTCATTGTTGTTAAACTTTTGAAGAATAGAAGACGCAGCTGGCTCAGCAAATGCCGTGAGCGCACCACCTTCAGAATTATTGTCTGCACCGATGCTGAACCAAGAATCGTACTCCATCTCTGGAACATAGTCGAAAAAGGCCTCTTGCACATTGTTACCTAGAAACGCTCCATCAGGATGCTGGTATAGATCGCAGGTAAAGTCAAGATTGAAAGGAATCGTGTTGTCAGCTCTCTCATCACCATAAATTGCAGAAACAAAATCGGATTGATTTTGCAGGTGAATGTATACGCGGTAGGTTGTATATCCTGTGAGGTCGGTATTGCCTACCATCCCCTCGTGTTGCATCACAGTTTCAACGCTATAAGGCTGATCGGCCAATTGCGCGTTAACCGCAAAGGTCATTGTAAGCATTCCTACAATTAGTGTGTATAGTTTCTTCATGGTCATAAAGTATTTTGGTGTAAAATTTAGAAGGCTAAAGATAAATGATTTAAGTCAACAACGCAAAATTCGAAAGCACAATTTTTTTCAATTTATCGAAGAGTTACCCGATTTAGTAGAAACTTTTCCGTCACTTGTCGCTGATTCCAGAAAAGCAGTCATTCTTTCCCTGAAAAGTGGATAAGCATTCAGATTGTTGTGTCTGGCCCCTACAAGGGTGGTCATCTCTACCTTCGGATTGTCTTCAACCAATTTAAAAAGTGCCAGTGCTGAATGATATGGCACAATCCGATCTTTGGTTCCGTGAAAAATCGCGATTGGACATTTTACCTTATCTATGAAGAGGTCACTCCTAAATCTGAAACGCATGAGATAATATGTTGGCAAAAACGGAAAGTAGAACCTCGCCACGTGTAGCAAGCTGTAAAAAGGAGTTTCGAGAATGAGTCGGTTGACTGCTACTTTGGAGCAAAGCCTGATTCCAAATCCACTCCCCAACGACCGACCATAAACAATGATTGGCTGATCTGGGTATCTGGACTTTAGAAAAGAATAGCACACTTCCACATCGCTGTGCATCAGCTCCTCTGTTCGGTGACCTTTACTCTTACCATAGCCTCGGTAGTCTATAACAAAAACATCGTAGCCGTAGCTCGTCAACTCTTCGGCCATAAACCGCCAACGTTTTATACTTCCAGTGTTACCGTGCAGGTAGTAAATTACGCCCTTGCTATTTTCAACAGTTAAGAGCAAGCCGTTTATTTTGCCGCCATTTGGAGTTTCTATGAAATGCTCCTCGTAGGGTGTAGCCAGTTTGAATTCGAAATCTGTGCCCTGCTTGGTAGGAATAAAAATGAGCTTTTCCTGAATCAGAAAAAAAACCAGGCAAACCAACATGTAGATGATAGCTGAGTAAACGAGTATGTACAAAATCACTTTTAGCACAGTAAGCGATATTAACTAATTTTTGAACTCGAACAACTCGCAGCTTCGGGTTATAATGTAATGCCGATTTAAAAACTGTGCTTGAAAAATGGGCTATCCCATTGAGAGGAGCTCAGACTTTTGAAAAATGCAAACCCCACGTAGGTCACGATTGCAGAAATACAAACAAATGTCCAGGCAAAAAATGCAAATTTCACTGCTGAAATACTGTTTACCTCACCACTCAGCACCAGATCTGTTGGTAACAACAAAGCAATCAAAAATGAAATTGAAAAAATCGTTGCTGCCAGGGTTCTGAAATTTCGGAGAGGCCAGGTTGCTACCTTTCGCCAAACTGACAAATCTCCTCCCCACTGATGTATAAAGAGGAATCGACCATCAGCAAGCTCAGCAAAGAGCAAAGGATCCTTGTCACAATCCTCCAGTGTAAACATTTCTGAAGGCGCCAAAATTTTAAACTTCACCAATTCCTGTCCTGTACTTCTCTCAATCTGTTTGATTCGCGTGAGAGCTTCATAAGGTATCCCACTGCTAAACTTTTCACTGTCGAGAAAACGCAAACGATATTTTATCGCGAGACTTCTGATGTCTTCCACTTCATAAATATCCTTTTCTGCAAAATGAGATGCCTCGGGGAGTTGAATTCCTTCAGCCGATCCATTTTCGAGCGTTTGCTTCAAAGCCTTTTCACGGCAAATGTCATCCAGTAGAATATCAATTGCATCAGAAACAATTGCATTTTCTTCTGTTGGCTGATAAGTGTTTCTCTGGCGGTCGAGGTGATCTTTTAAGTTGAAATTCAAAAGCATAATCGGCTACAATTAAAAAGTTGAAAAATCTGACAGAAAACTAGACGAATAAAAAGTTTCGGCTTCACTTTTTGCATCTCTCTCAAAATTAACGAAAACCAATTGAATTTTATTCGGCTAACAGATGAACAGATTATTACCTCAAAGAGTTTAAACTCCAATCAATAGAATGCTGCTACCTTTTGCCCAACCTAGGAATTTAGGTAAATTTGCTCTCGCTAGAAATCAAATCTGCAATGGAAAAAACATCTCCTTACAAGCCAAAGAACAAAGTCAGAATTGTAACTGCCGCCTCACTATTTGACGGTCACGATGCTGCTATCAATGTGATGCGTAGGATCATCCAAAGCACCGGGTGCGAGGTGATTCACCTTGGTCACGACCGCTCTGTCGAGGAAGTGGTGGATACCGCCATTCAGGAAGATGCTCAGGCAATTGCCATGACCAGCTATCAGGGTGGACACGTGGAATACTTTAAATATATGTACGACCTGCTTCAGGAAAAAGGAGCCGGCCACATCAAGATTTTTGCCGGTGGCGGTGGTACCATCCTTCCCGAGGAAATTAAAGAGCTTCAGGAATACGGAATCACTAGGATTTATCACCCAGACGATGGTCGTGAGATGGGTCTGCAAGGAATGATTAATGACCTTGTGAAGCAAAGCGACTTCCCCACTGGAAAAGACCTCAACGGTGAAATCAAGCACTTGCCACAAAGAGATGTAAAATCTATCGCCAGATTAATTTCTGCTGCGGAAAACTATCCAGAAGAGCATCAGGCTGACCTTGATGAAATCCACAAGTTGGCGAGCAAAATTGACGTTCCCGTTTTGGGTATCACCGGAACAGGTGGTTCCGGGAAATCTTCCCTGGTCGATGAATTGGTCAGAAGATTTCTCATCGACTTTCCCGAAAAAACACTGGGAATTGTTTCAGTTGATCCTTCGAAAAGAAAAACCGGTGGCGCCCTTTTGGGAGACCGAATCCGCATGAATTCTATTCGCAACAAGCGAGTTTATATGCGCTCCCTTGCCACTCGACAGTCGAATCTCGCGCTTTCTAAATATGTGAAAGAAGCCGTAGAAATTCTCAAAGCTTCGAAGCACGACCTGATCATTCTCGAGACTTCTGGTATCGGTCAGTCGGATACGGAAATCATGGATCACTCGGATGTTTCGCTTTATGTGATGACACCGGAGTTTGGTGCCGCCACCCAACTCGAAAAGATCGACATGCTCGATTTTGCCGACATGGTAGCGATTAACAAATTCGACAAACGCGGAGCACAAGACGCCTTGCGCGATGTGAAAAAGCAATACAAACGCAACCACCAACTTTGGGATGCTAAAGATGATGAGCTTCCTGTTTTTGGAACGATTGCTTCGCAGTTTAACGACCCAGGTACCAACAGCCTTTACAAAAGCCTGATGGATAAAATCGTTGAGAAGACAAAAGCCGACCTTAACTCTACATTCGAGATTTCGGATGAGATGAGTGAGAAAGTGTTTGTGATTCCGCCAAACAGAACACGCTACCTCTCTGAGATTTCTGAAAACAACCGCTCTTTTGACGAGCGAGTTGACAAAGAAGCCGATGTAGCCGATCAACTCTACAGTCTTCGTCAGACAGTGATTTCTCTTGGAGGACCGGATTTGCTCCATGACTCCGAAACAGAAAACAAAGATGGTCTCGTGGGCGAGTTGATTTCGAAGTTTGAAGAGTTTAAAAAAGACCTCAACCCACACTACTGGGAGCTTCTACAAAACTGGGAGAACAAGAAAAAGCGCTACGAAGACGACCTCTACGTTTTCAAGGTGCGCGATAAAGAAATTAAGATTCAAACGCACAGCGAATCGCTGTCTCACACGCAAATCCCAAAAGTGGCTTTGCCAAAGTATCGCTCCTGGGGCGATGTTTTGAGATGGTCACTCCAAGAAAATGTTCCAGGTGAATTTCCTTACACGGCCGGGATTTATCCATTTAAAAGAGAAGGTGAAGATCCAACCAGAATGTTTGCCGGGGAAGGTGGCCCAGAACGGACCAACCGCAGATTTCACTACGTTTCTCTCGACATGCCGGCAAAGCGACTTTCAACGGCTTTCGACTCGGTAACACTTTACGGAAACGATCCCGACCACAGACCTGACATTTACGGGAAAATCGGTAACTCCGGAGTATCGATTTGCTGTCTGGACGATGCCAAAAAGCTTTACTCCGGTTTCGACCTGGCCGATCCAAAGACTTCTGTGTCGATGACGATCAACGGCCCCGCTCCAATGCTCCTCGGCTTTTTCATGAATGCTGCCATCGATCAGCAATGTGAAAAGTACATCCGAGAAAAAGGAATGGAAGACAAGGTCGAAGCGAAGCTCAAAGAAATTTATGACGACAAAGGCATTGAGCGCCCACGCTATCAGGGAATTTCTGAAAAAGCTGAAGACGGTCAAAAGAAGTCGGAGCTTCCAAAACAACTCAGTGTGGCCGGAACACTACCCGAAGGAAATGACGGACTCGGCCTCATGTTGCTTGGAATCACCGGAGATCAGATTTTAGAGGAAAGTGTTTACAACGAAATAAAAGCCAACACACTTTCTGTAGTTCGCGGTACAGTTCAGGCTGACATTCTAAAAGAAGACCAGGCTCAAAACACCTGTATTTTCTCTACTGAGTTTGCACTTCGCCTCATGGGTGACGTTCAGCAATATTTTATCGAGAAGAATGTCCGCAACTTCTACTCTGTTTCGATTTCGGGATACCACATTGCCGAAGCCGGTGCCAATCCGATCACACAACTGGCATTTACACTTGCAAACGGTTTCACCTATGTGGAATACTACCTGAGTCGTGGAATGGACATCAACAAGTTTGGTCCGAACCTAAGCTTCTTCTTCTCTAATGGAGTTGATCCGGAGTACGCGGTAATCGGCCGTGTGGCCAGAAGAATCTGGTCAAAAGCTCTTCGTGACAAGTACGGAGCCAACGCCAGAGCACAAATGCTGAAGTACCACATCCAAACAAGTGGTCGAAGTTTGCACGCGCAGGAAATTCAGTTTAACGACATCCGTACAACGCTGCAAGCTCTTTATGCCATTTACGACAACTGCAACTCCCTGCACACGAATGCCTATGACGAGGCGATCACTACGCCAACAGAGGAAAGTGTGAGAAGAGCAATGGCTATTCAGTTGATCATTAATAAGGAGCTCGGGCTGGCCAAAAACGAAAACCCAATCCAGGGATCATTCATCATTGAGGAGTTGACCGACCTTGTGGAAGAAGCGGTTTTGAGCGAGTTCGACCGAATCACCGAGCGCGGTGGAGTTTTGGGCGCGATGGAAACCATGTATCAGCGCAGCAAAATCCAGGAAGAAAGTCTTTACTACGAAACGCTGAAGCATTCTGGAGAATATCCGATTGTAGGTGTAAATACCTTTTTGAGTAGTAAAGGATCGCCAACAATTTTGCCGAAGGAAGTGATTCGTGCCACCAAAGACGAAAAAGAGTATCAAATTGATATGCTCGGCAGATTGCACGAAGCTCGCGAAGACGAAAGAACTGAATGGGTTAGAAACCTCCAGAAAACAGCAGTTGAAAACAAAAATATGTTTGACACCTTGATGGAGGCTACCAAGTACTGCTCGCTCGGAGAAATCACTTCAGCGCTTTTCGAAGTTGGTGGTCAGTACCGCAGAAATATGTAGCACTCATAGATGATAAAAATCAATTGCCGGATGTCATGCTGAACTTGATTCAGTATCAGTATGACATCCGGCTTTTTTGTATTCTCAGACCTGTATAAAAGTCGATTCAGTTTTGTAGAAACGATTTCTAAATCAAATGGCTAACAAGTAGTTTTAGCATCAACACTAAAAATACTTGTCTTATGAAACCATTTTCTACTCTATTGGCAATCTTGCTATTCACCTCTTTTGGATTTTCTCAACTCGAGCCCACAGGTTTTATACCGGGCTCGGCTTACACTCCACACATTTATGCTGACCAAATAGTAACTCTGGCTTCAGTTTCAGGAAGGCTTTTTAGGTCCACCGACAACGGCCAAAACTGGACCCAGGTAACCGATGGACTTGGTCCCGGTGTGATCGGCTCAGGAACCATTGAAGAAGCTGATGGTGTGCTATTCTTATCGTGCAGCGAACAAGACAAACTGTACCGATCCACTGACTACGGAGCTAGCTGGGAACCTGCTAATGATGGCATTGAAAGTCAGCTTGCCGTGCAGCAGATGCGCAACATAACCTCGAATGAAGGTCACATTTTCATCGGCCACCAATACATGCTCAAGCACTCTACGGACCAGGGAGAAAGCTGGGAAGACACCGAGCTCTCTAACAGCTGTACCGCTTTGGCCAACCTCGATGGGGAGATTTGGGTAGGACAGCAAGTTTCGGTGAAATACTCGGAAGATAACGGTGAAAACTGGTCGACTTTGATTTCTGATCCGCACACTCACCCTTCTGCAGAAGTGCTGTGCTTCGCCCAAAAGGGTGAAAGAATTTTTGCCGGGCTTTCATTCGATGAACTTTCTTCACTTAAATACACTGAGGACCATGGAGTTTCATGGGATACCCTTGGTGGATTTAGTCAGGTCTTGGATATAAAAGTGCTGGGTGAGAGCATCTACTTACGCTCACCAAACGGAATTTACAAGAGCATTGACGATGGGCACAACTGGTCGCAAATACAGGAATTCTCACAGATTCCGCTCGACTTTGATATCGTAGGCTTACAGTGCTGGGCAGGAACCATCTCAGGCCCAGTCCGCCTGAACCTTAATAATTCGGAAATTTTTCAATCGGATATTTCTGTAGGAAATACCCACGACATCACGAGTATTGATCAAACGCTGTTCAACCTCTCGAACCATCTTCTTTACAGGTCCGATAATGATGGTGAATCGTGGCAGAACGCGATGCAAAGCGTTCCAAACTCCGGTCAAGGACTCAACAGAATTGAATCTTATGGCAACAAACTCTTGATCAGCTCAAACGGCCAAAATGAATTTGCTGCGCTGAGCGAAGATGCAGGTGAAACCTTTGAGGAAGTTCCATCCACACCTCATGGAACTGCAGCTTACATCATGAATGGCGACCGCATTTATTCCTTCAGCTTTATTGATTACACTTTTTGGTACTCAGACGACCTGGGACAAAACTGGGAGTCTGCAACAAAATTTCCGGCCCAAATAGACAACAGCTTTAACACTTTTGAATGCCTCGAAAAGGTCGGTGATGTGCTGATCGCTGGTTTTACAGGTGGTGTTGCAGTGTCGACCAACAACGGTGAGCACTGGAATTTCCATGAACACTCCGGCTCGGTCTTCAAATCCATTTCAGGTTGGGACGATAAACTGATTGCAATCGTATCAGCTGAGCTCGATGGCGATAAAACAATCATGAAAAGTTCCGACAACGGTGAAACCTGGACGGATGCATCTTCCGGATTTGCCTCGCAAAATGAAGAAATAACACCAATGCAACTGATGATGTTAGAAAACAGGGTCTACTGTACCAACGGGGCGGAACCTTTTGACGAAGACTCAGGGAAAATCTTCGCTTTGAATGCAAACGGCAACTGGTACGAAGTTCCCGAATTGGGTATTCCCCCGATGGAGGTAATCTGCATGACAAAAACCTCTTCTGGAATTTTTGCCGGACTTAGACACTATGGTGTTTGGTCAACCCAGGATGTGGCTTTTGGAATCGATGACAACGAAGTTGAATCATCTAGGATCAACCTCTACCCTAACCCTGCTAAGGAGTTCATTCAGATTCAGACAGACTCGAAAGGCGATTACCAAATCTGGAATTTGCAGGGACAACTCGTTCAGTTTGGAACAGTCAATTCGAGCATTCAAACAATACAAACCGACTCGCTGAAAAGTGGGATTTACATTTTCACTCTTAAAACTGATAAGAGGATTGTGACAGAGCGCTTTGTGGTGAATTAATTACCAACGATTACTCGCAGAATTTTTTCACCCACGTTGGTTTCTACTTTGATTACATAAACTCCGGTTTCCGATGGAAGCTGGAGTTTTGTTTTTGAGACCCCATCAAAACTTTGCTCTAACACCCGCCTACCGGTTAGGTCGTAGGCCGACACTCTCTCGACTTTCAAAACACCATCTGTGTCGATGGAGAAGCGTCCGGTGCTAGTTGGGTTCGGATAAGCCATTAAATTACTCAGTGCTTGCTGCTCCACGTAGGTAATGACCGCTCCCATCGTTTCTTCTGCCATCAGCACTGGATCCGCACCTGTTGCCTCATACATTTCTTTAAAAGTGAGAATTTCCGTTGTGTTGGTGGCGAACATTTCATCCATCCATTTTGGCGGAGCTGATTGGTAAAACAAGCGCGCAGAAACGTTGATCTGCCCTTCGTAACCATTCAAAGGAATGCTGTAAAGTATGCGATCACTTCCAGAGCCTTCCTCTCCATCTTCGTAGTTGAAGTTAGGGTCATCGAGCGCCAGCCCGGCAATTTTGGTTGTGTCGTAAACTTCGTGGGAAGTAGAAAAGCCAATTGGCGTCAGTCGGTTGTCTTTGATAGCCTCGTTGGCCCGTTCCAAGACAGTTGTTACGTCACCATTTACATCGCCCATCACCAACTCGTAAATCTGCACCTGATCCTCGCTGTTGATCACGTTGTAGTGAGGTTCGTAAGTTGGGTTTTGACCATTCACTTCATAATCGCTTTGAATCACACCGCTTTGGAAAAGCGTATCCTGATCAGCTCCGGTAATCACAAATTCGATATAAGCTCTTCTCGCTGGATATCCCGATGGAAATTTGTGACCCGTTACATTTGTCAACTTCACCTGGTAAACAGCACTGTCGGTTGAGACGGACACCTCCTCTAGTTCCATTTCTACCGATTGATTCTGCAAGTTGTCGAGCGTCCGTGTGATCATGGAATTGAATTGCTCATCGGTAGCAGACACACCCAGTTCACCGCTGTAATCACGCATCAGCTCGAGCATGAAAGAGTTTCCTCCGGCCATGCTGTGTAGTCCAAATGGCGAACGTCCTGGCAAAAACGCATAATTTGATGAGATCACCACTTCATCCGGTATTTGAGGAAGGTGGCAACCCTGACACTCTATCGGGTTAATTTCTGTAGCGTAAATTGAATTGAGCCATTCGTGGTAAGTCGCCTGCTCCACAAAAACATTTCCTGTGGGCTCACCTTCGAGGTCGACCGTATTGGTTTGAAGAGTGTGGCAACCCGCACAAAGTTCAGATTGTCCAATGTGTGCTCCGTACTCAGGCTGAAACCCAACAAAGCTTTGCATAGGTTGACTGAAGATTGGAGCTTCATCCGGATCTCCACCATAGGGTCCAAACACCGTATCTTCAACGAAGCTAAGCTCTCCGGAAAATACAGTTCCAATTCCATCTGGGTCTTGTTGATGGCAAGCGTTACAACTAACCCCATCCATTCCGAGCGAATCGGTAGAAAGCATTTCCATGGAATAAGCACTCAAACCGTCAAAGTGCGCAGCAAAATGGCCCATCGGTGCATGGCATGAAGTGCACTTGTCTTCCAAAATTGTCTGGTGTTCCGGATTCACAGTCACTTCGTGGCTCACTTTGGCTTTCCAGAAAGGATCTTTCGCAGAATTCGCCATCATGGAAGCTCGCCAGTCGTCCACCAGGTTCACATCGTTACCTTCTTCATCTACACCAGCAATTCCATTTGGGTCAAAGCCGTGACATCCTGCACAAACTCCAGATCCTGCAAAAAGAGAATTGTAGCCATTTGGCAAATCCGCAGACATTGCTCTGTACATTCCCAACTCCTCGTTACTATGAAATGATTTCCCTCTAAGTGGATGATTTTTTTCAGGAGTTGCCGAGGAGGTCAAACTAAAGTAAACACCTCCCAGGAGAACGACTATCGGAGCCAGACGCCAGAAAAACTTGAGTTTGTTATCAGTCATGAATTAGGTTATTCGAATCACCCGCAATATAATGCATTCCGATTGGAAAGCTGAAGCCAAAAATTGGAGGTAATTGAATTTTTAAGCGCCAGATGCTTACTTAATGTATAGCTCAGTAATGATGTTCTTGCCAAGCTTTTCATTCATCAGATCGATGATTTTTTCCTTGGCCATAGAAAACTCTTCTTTGATAACTCCAGAATCGAGGCGTACCATCAGCTGACCGTTCCGGAATCGCAACTCTCTGGTTTTTCGCATGATTGCATTCCCCATGAGGTCGCTCCAGGCATTGGCCACTTCCACCTCATTGTATTTATCTTCCATTTTATAGATCTTCAAAAGATCTTTGATTACATCGCCAAGTTGACTTTGATTGCTGTCTCGCTTCATTTCTCTACCTCCTCTTTCAACGGTGAAACAGATCCCTCTTTCACTTCAAATACTTTGAGGTCTACATCCGTATTTCTAAAAATGGACGGCACCCGGTCTGGATCTGTATCGGTAATGAAGATTTGGCCAAATTCGTGGTTGGTGACTAATTGCATCAAATAGTTTACCCGCTGGTCATCAATTTTGTCGAAAATATCATCGAGGAGCAGGATTGGCGTGAGCCCACTGATCTGACGAATAAAACGGAACTGCCCCAACTTTAGAGAAATCAAAAACGACTTCTGTTGACCTTGTGAGCCGAACTTTTTCATCGGGTGACCACCGATTTCGAATAGTAAATCATCCTTGTGAATGCCGGCTGTGGTGCGCTGAAAACTGCGATCGCGATCCAGGTGCTTTTTAAAGGTTTCCTCAAAATCACCTTCGTTGAGCTGCGACTTGTACGAAATCATAACCTCTTCGCTGCCTCCGCTGATGGCTTTGTAGAGCGCATTAAACTCAGGCATAAACTCCTCCATGAACCTCTTTCGTTCAGAGTGTATTTTTTTTGATAGCTCGATCAACTGTGCATCCCAAATTTCCAGCGACTCAGCGTCAAAATAGCGGTGTTCCGCAAATGACTTGAGCAAATGGTTGCGCTGTGAAAGAGCCTTGTTGTAGTCGATTAGCCAGCCGAGATACTTCCGGTCGTACTGCGAAATAATTCCGTCCATGAACTTTCTCCGAAATTCACTTCCCTCTTTGATCAAATCCACATCAGATGGAGAAATGATCACTGCCGGAAACAAACCGATGTGATCGGCCAGACGCTCGTACTCCTTCTTATTTCTTTTAAACTGTTTTTTCTGACCTTTCTTTAGTCCGCAATAAACTCGCTCGTCTTTTTCCTCTTTTTCAAAAACGCCCTGAATCACAAAAAAGGCCTCGCCATGACGAATGTTTTGGCTGTCGATTGGATTAAAGTAGCTCTTGCAAAAAGACAGGTAATAAATTGCATCGAGCAGATTGGTTTTTCCAGCACCATTGAAGCCCGAAAAGCAGTTCACATCGGCCGAAAGCCCGATCTCGGCATCAGCGTAATTTTTGAAATTTAATAGTGAAAGCGTTTTCAGATGCAGCACTGGTTGTCTCCTTTAATTTTGGGGGATCAAAAATAACGATTGTGAAGTGTGGCTTCATCACTAATTCGACAAAGAATATCCACAACTTTCGAATTAGTGTGACTTCTTTCACTTTCCGAACAGACAAAGACGGAGAGTTCGGTAACTAAAACCACACGCTTTTAGTACTGTTCGATAAAAAATTTATTTTTGCAGCTCTAAATATATTTCGACATGGCCAAAAAGAAAGACCAAAAAGAAGAGACGATTGTTGATGTACAGGAAGTGTACACGAAGACGGAAATGTTTGTGGACAAGTATCGCAAGCCTCTCACCTCTGTGATTCTCGTTGTTGTTATCCTAATTATTGGATATTTTGCTTACGACAAACTTTACATTGAACCACGCGAAAAGCAGGCCTCTGAAGAAATGTGGAAAGCGGAGCAATACTTCATGATGGATTCCCTCGACCTGGCCATGTACGGTGATGACACTTACCCTGGGTTCCAGGATATTTCTGAGCAATACAGCGGAACGGTTCAGGGAGATTTGGCAAACTACTACATGGGAATCATTCTTCGCGAAAAAGAAGATTACCAGTCAGCTCTTGAGTACTTTAAGAAAGCAGATCTCAAGGACGATGTGATTAGTGTGATTAACACTGGAAACATTGGCGATATGTATGTGGAGCTCGGTCAAATTGAAGAAGCGATCCCATACTTCGAGAAAGCTGCCGGAGCGGTAAACAATTCTGCTCTCACTCCGGTTTACCTCATGAAAGCCGGAATGGCTTACCAGGAGCTTGGCCAGCAAGCCAAAGCACAGGCTAAATATCAAAAGATTGTTGACGACTATCCAAAATCTCGTCAAACCACAAACGCCAAAAAATTGTTGGCAGCGATGCCAGAAAATTAAACCACCTAGATGGCTACAGAAAACAAGAATCTTTCTGAATATAAATTGGATGAAACTCCCAGCGCTGCCGGACTTAAGTTCGGCATTGCTGTTTCTGAGTGGAACCGTGAAATAACTTCAAGCCTTCTTGATGGAGCTCTGGAGACGCTCCGAAAGCACGGAGTGGAAGAACGCCACCTCAAAATTATTTGGGTACCCGGTAGCTTCGAACTCACTTCTGCAGCTCAATTTCTTCTCGAAAACACCGACCTCAATGCGGTTATCACCCTGGGAAGCGTGATCCGCGGAGAAACCTCCCATTTCGATTTTGTTTGCCAGGCAGTTTCTCAAGGTGTGAAGGATGTAGCCCTGAAATACAGACGCCCAGTAATTTTTGGAGTGCTCACTGACGACAACATGGATCAGGCGAAAGCTCGATCTGGAGGAAAGCACGGCAACAAGGGAATTGAATGCGCTGTGGCCGCTATCAAAATGGCTCACTTACAGAAACAGCTTCGCGACACCTGGGGCCCGGGGTTTAACTTCTAAAGCTCTGGCGTCACTGCCAGACTTTTCCAACTTCCTTTTTGATATTTTTGCGAGCGATGAATGCAATCAAAAAAATGTGGAACTATCATCCACTGCCGTTCGTTTTGCTCGTGGGGCTGATAGTTCGACTCGTTGCAGCTTACTTTTCCCGCGGATTTTTGATGCACGATGATCATTTCCTAATCATCGAATCGAGCGCCAGTTGGGCCGATGGACTCGATAACATGGCGTGGCTTCCCTGGGAACCAAATGTGGCCGCAAAACCTCAGGGCCACAGCATGTTCTACATCGGACTCCACTACTTTTTCTTCGAATTTACCAATCTGATCGGGCTCAACAACCCACAAACGAAAATGCTGATCATTCGAATTGGTCATGCATTTTACTCTTTGCTCACCATTTATTTCAGCTATAAAATTGCCGAGCGAATTTCCGACTGGAAAACTGCCAGACTCGTGGCGCTCGTTCTTGCCTTGCTGGCCTTTTTCCCCAACTATGCTGTGAGAAACCTGGTGGAAATGGTCACCATTCCACCTCTGCTGTGGAGCACCTGGCTTTTGCTGAAAGAGCAATCTGAAAAACGATTTGGGCTTTTTGTCTGGGCTGCAGTTTTAGGAGGATTAGCCGTGGGCATTCGATACCAAAGCGTACTGTTTGTCGGTGGGTTAGGATTGGTGTTGTTGATCCAGAAAAAGTGGCAAGGGGCCATCACCTTTGGCCTGGTGAGTTTCGCAGTGTTCTTTCTTACTCAACTAGGCGACCTCTACATCTGGGGCCGACCGTTTGCCGAGCTGTGGGAATACATAACGTACAACATGGAGCACGGCAGCGAGTATCTGGTGCAACCCTGGTACAACTACATCCTCGTTTTGGTTGGTTTCCTGATTCCTCCGGTAAGTCTGTTCATGCTATTCGGTTTTTTCAGAGAGTGGAAACGCCATCTTCTGATTTTCCTTCCCACACTCATTTTTTTGATTATCCATTCTGCCATCGCCAACAAACAAGAGCGGTTCATTGTGCCGGTAATGCCATTTGTGGTAATCCTCGGCCTGGTAGGCTGGCAGCGATTTGTAGCCCAGTCGCGGTTTTGGAAAAATCGAAAAAAGTTGCTGCGCGGTTGTTGGATTTTCTTTTGGGTTTTGAATGGGCTCGCACTGATCGTGCTTAGCACATCTTACAATAAGAAATCTCGCGTTGAAGCCATGAGCTATCTCTACGAGCAAGGCAACGTGCAGAATTTCATCGTGGAGGGGTCTCACACCAACAGAACCTTGAGGCCTCCACTCTACTACAGTGGCCAATGGGCCGATCAGTATTACTTCACCAAGAGCGATGACCTGAGCAAAATCTCCGACAGCACTTTGGTGAACGCGAAAAAACCAGCACCGAATTACGTTATCTTTTACGAAGACGAAAATATCGAAGAGCGTGTGAATCAATTCAGAGAAATTTATCCTTCGCTGGAGCACAAGAAAACCATCGACCCCGGTTTTTTTGATCAGTTACTTCACAAATTAAACCCACACAACAGAAATTACCGGGCTCATATTTACTACTTTAATGAGCTGGAAGGAAAAGGCGCTCCCAGGGTTTTGCCGGAGCGTGATCAAAAGACAAACAAACATATATGGCTTACTTCTCAAAAAAATTCAATCAGTTTTTCATTGATCTCGCTCCGAACAACCACAAAGAGTGGTTTGATGAAAACCGCAAGACATACGAAAAGGAAGTAAAAGAGCCATTCAAAAAATTTGTTGGTGATTTGATTGAGCGACTAAAAGAATACGATCCGGCACTTAATGTAGAGCCCAAAGATTCCATTTTTAGAATCAACCGCGACATTCGATTTGCAAAAGATAAAACGCCTTACAAAATGCACCTAGCTGCGGCAATTTCCCGAAAAGGAAAAAAGGTGCACGACTACCCCGGACTTTATATTCACTTCGGACCGGAGAAGGTGTGGATCGGTGGTGGAGCTTACAGCTTATCCAAAGAAAAACTCGAGGACGTTCGCAGAGAGATAGCAGCCAAACCAAAAGAGTTTCTGAAGGCGATCAACGACAAAGATTTCGTTGAGACCTACGGAGAAATTCAGGGAGAAGCCCACAAGCGCATTCCTAAGGAATTTAAAGAAGTAGCAGAAGAAGTGCCGCTGATTGCCAACAAGCAGTTTTATTACATGGCCGAGTATCCGACAAAAACGTTAGAGCGAGACGATCTCCTCGAGTTTGTAGTCGACCACTATCGCAAGGCACTTCCGGTGCATCAGTTTTTAGCTAAAGCCCTGAAATAATCGAATTCTCTTCTGCTCACATTGGAAATTTGCCGCTCAAACAACCGTTTCTGGCATTCCTGTTCAATTTGAATAAATTTACCCTTTCCATAAAAACATTATCAAGGAATGAAGTACATAATTCTTACTGGTCTAACTTTTTTAACGCTTTCACTATCCGCTCAGGTAGATCGCTGGCAGCAGCGCGCAGAATACAAAATGGATGTGGAGCTCAACGATGAAAATCACAAACTGACGGGAACGCAAGAGCTCACTTACTACAACAATTCACCCGATGAGCTCAACGAGGTTTTTTACCACCTCTTTTTCAATGCTTTCCAACCTGGCAGCATGATGGATGTGAGGTCGCAATCGATTGAAGATCCCGACTCGCGTGTTGGCGATCGCATCGGAAACCTAACTCCCGACAAACAAGGCTACCTCCACGTGAAGTCGTTGAAGATGGATGGTAAGAAAGTTGACTTCGAAGAAGTTGGGACAATTCTCGAAGTGAAGTTACCGAAAGGAATTAAGCCTGGTTCGAAAGTGAAATTCGAAATGGAATTTGAAGGCCAGGTTCCGCTTCAGATCCGAAGATCCGGCAGAAACAACAAAGAGGGAATCGCTTATTCCATGTCGCAGTGGTATCCTAAAATGTGTGAGTACGACTACGAAGGCTGGCACGCCAATCCTTACGTTGGTCGCGAATTCCACGGTGTCTGGGGTGATTTCGAAGTCAATATCACCATGGATAAAGAATTCATCATCGGTGGCACTGGCGTTTTGCAAAATCCAAATGAAATTGGCCACGGTTATGCGGATGACGAATCAAAGGTAAAACGCCCGGACGGTGACAAACTCACCTGGAATTTCATGGCGGAAGACGTGCACGATTTTGTTTGGGCTGCAGATGAAGACTACATCCACGACAAGGTTTCTATGAAAAATGGGCCTGACATCCACTTCTTCTACCAAAACGACACTTCGATTGTCGACAACTGGGAAGAGCTTCAGGATTTTGCACCTCAGGTTTTTGAGTACATGAACGAGCATTTCGGTGAATACCCCTACTCCACCTACAGTGTGATTCAGGGAGGAGATGGCGGAATGGAGTATCCAATGGCCACCCTCATCACTGGGAAGAGAAACAAGATGAGTTTATTTGGTGTCTTTGTGCACGAGTTGGCGCACAGCTGGTACCAGGGAGTTTTGGCAACCAACGAAAGCCTCTACGAGTGGATGGACGAAGGATTCACGTCTTACGCCTCTGAGGAAGTGATGGCTCACCTTTTTGACAAACCAGAAGAAGAAAAGCACAGAAACGCTTATGGCGGCTACTACTACATCGTGGATCAGGGGAAGGAAAATCCGATGATTACACATGCCGATCACTACGAAACAAACCTGGCTTACGGAATTGCCGCCTACAGCAAAGGACAGGTTTTCGTGGAACAGCTCAAATACGTTGTAGGTGAAGAAGTTCTGAAAAATGCACTACTCACCTACTTTGACGTTTGGAAATTCAAGCATCCTAATCCCAACGACTTCAAGAGAGTTGTCGAAAAAGAATCCGGACTCGAGCTGGACTGGTACTTCCAGTATTTTGTGGAATCTACTCGCACGATCGACTACGCTGTGAAAGAAGTGCGCAAAGACGGAAACAGCACCTACGTGACGCTCGAAAAAATCGGTCTCACACCAATGCCAATCGATGTGCAGGTAACTTACTCCGATGGCAGTACAGAGATGTTCTACATCCCGCTCCGAATCATGCGTGGCGAAAAACCGGCACAGGGACAGGAGAGAACTTTGCTCGAGGACTGGCCATGGGTAGAGCAGTATTATCTTTTCGAAATAGACAGAAAAGGCGAAGACATCACTTCTATTGAAATTGATCCATCCCGAAGGATGGCAGATATCGATCTGGAGAACAACTCAGTGGATCTGGAAGATGGAGTGATTTTCAAACTCGAAACTCAAGAATAAAAAGCATGATCAACGCCACCTTAAGGATCTTTGAGTCGAATGGACTCGATGCACTAATCAAGTTTTTGATTAGCACAGTGTGTCTGGCTGTGATCGGCCCATTGAGCATTCCAACTGGAGACGTACCTATTACACTACAAAGTCTATTCGTCTTATTTTTCCCGCTGATATTCGGCTGGAAAATCGGATTCACGTCTGTTTTAGTTTATCTCATTCTAGGTGGTGCAGGTTTGCCGGTGCTGGCGGAATACAGCAGTGGATTCGATAAATTTACTGGTCCGACAGGAGGCTTTTTATTTGGCTTTTTGGCAGCCGCACTTATTTGTGGCTACCTGGCCGAACAGGTGAAAAAGCGAGAAGCACTTAATTTTCTACTTCTCATCGTGGTCGGGCATCTCATCATCTTGCTGATGGGTTTTGGCTGGCTTTGGACAGTTAGACCAATGCCCGAAGACTGGCAAACAGTAGTGGGGCAACTGCTACCTGGCCTGGCCATAAAGTGTGCTGCTGGTGTATTGCTCTTTCAGCTTTTGCTTAGAGCAGCAGTGCCAAAGGAAGAATACTACAAGAAATCGAAATGATTACTAAATCAAATAATTCACATGAAGAACAACTTTTTACTCATTGCTCTTTTTGCAGGGCTTATAGGACTGACTGCCTGCAACAACCAGGGAGCTGACAAACAAAAAACCGAGGAAGGGCAAGACGAAATGGATAGCGGGATGACAAAACTTGCAGAAGATCCACACAGCTTTTCGAAGCCAAACGATGTGAGAGTGAAGCACCTTTCGTGGAATGCCGAAGTTAACTTCGAGACTAAAAAAATTGATGCGGTAGCGAGTTGGGATCTTGAAAACTACACTGGCGCTGACAAAGTGATTTTTGACACCCACGAGCTCGACATTACGAAAGTGACTGATGCTGAAGGCAACGAGCTGGAGTATGAAGTTGGCGAACAGGAGGAGCACCTCGGTAGCCCACTGACAATTCAGATTGGAGAAAACACCGAACAGGTGAATATCGCTTACACCACTTCTCCCAATGCCGGGGCGCTGCTCTGGGTAGAAGGTGAAGACCCATTTCTTTTCTCGCAGTCGCAGGCAATTTTGGCTCGTACGTGGATCCCTACGCAGGACAGTCCGGGAGTTCGCTTCACTTACGATGCTGAGGTAGCAGTTCCCAAAAACCTAATGGCACTCATGAGTGCTGAAAACCCTCAGGAAAAAAACGAAACGGGCACGTACAATTTCAGGATGGAGCAGCCTATTCCAGCATATTTGCTCGCTCTTGCAGCAGGCAACGTAGAGTTTCGCGCCATTGGTGATCGTACCGGGGTTTACGCTGTTCCAGAATTGATTGATGAAGCAGAGTACGAATTCCAGGAAATGGATGACATGCTCAAGGCTGCAGAAGACTTGTACGGCAAATACGCCTGGGGGCGCTACGACTTATTGATTCTTCCAGCTGCATTTCCTTTTGGAGGAATGGAAAACCCACGTCTCACTTTTGCAACTCCTACGATCATTGCCGGTGACCGCTCGCTCACAGCACTTGTAGCGCATGAGTTGGCTCACAGTTGGTCGGGCAACTTGGTAACCAACAGCACCTGGGACGACTTTTGGCTCAATGAAGGTTTCACTGTGTACTTCGAGCAGCGAATCATGGAAGAGGTTTATGGTCGCGAATATTCTGAAATGCTTGCAGAATTGAGTCTTCAGGGATTGAAAACAGAAGTGAAAGAAATTTCTGAGGAACACCCTGCCGACACGCACCTGAAGCTAGAACTCGAAGGAAGAGACCCCGATGCCGGGATGACAGCCATCGCTTACGATAAGGGTTATTTCTTTTTGAGATTGTTAGAAGAAACAGTTGGCCGAGAACGATTTGATGCTTTTCTGAACGAATATTTTTCGAGCCATGCTTTTAAAGTTATGGATACGGAGCGATTTGTCGACTACCTAAAAGAAGAGCTGCTTACAAAAGAAGAGCAAGAAGAAGTTAATTTGGAAGCCTGGATTTACGGCCCTGGATTACCTGAAAACCTTCCTGAGGTGGGCTCCGATAAAATTGCAACTGTCGATTCACTCATCAACACGTGGAGTGCTGGCAAAACAGCTACGAAAGAACTCCCTTGGAACGACTGGGCTTATCAACAGAAGTATCGTTTTTTGACTAACCTACCAGAGTCAGTTACGGCTGAGAAGCTAGCTGAATTGGACGAGACATACTCAGTTACGCAAACTGGTAACAATGAAGTTCTTTTTGCATGGCTGGAACAGTCAATTCTTAAGAATTACGAAAAGGCTTATCCTCGTGTGGAGGAGTTTTTGATAAACGTAGGCAGACGTAAATTTCTCACACCTCTTTATTCAGCGATGAAAGAAACGGGAAAGATGGACATGGCACTATCGATTTACGAGAAAGCGCGTCCCAATTATCACTCTGTTGCCACTGGAACAATGGATGAACTTCTAAACTGGGAAGAGGAAAAATAATTATTAGACTTTTTACCTAGTCGTCTTCTCAACCTAAAAACGAAAAGGCCGGTGATCGCTAGCGATCACCGGCCTTTTTTAATTCCAATGAGTATTATTTGAATCCAACCTTAGAACAACTACCTAATGATTGTGACCGTTCCAGAAAGCTCTTTTTTATCTGAGGTAGCCAGGGAGTGCGCCACTAACCTCCATGTATACACACCATCTGGAACATAGTAGTTTCCATGTTGGTGTTCTCCTTCCCAATACTCGGACTTATCTTCAGTGACAAAAACCTGCTCGCCCCAGCGATTGTAGATCTCCAAACGGAAATCATTAGGGTCGATATCAGTTCCTTCAATTCTCCAAACATCATTCACACCATCACCATTTGGTGTGAAGGCAGTTGGTACATAGACATTGAAAATGTCGTTGACTACAATATCTCGAGTGATTTGATCCGTGCAATTGTTTTCATCAGTCACTGTGAGAGTCACTGGGTAAGTGTCCCCCACATCATATGGAAATTCAAATATTGGATTCTGCTCAGAAGAGACTCCAAGCACGTCCAAAGTATCGAAAACCCACTCATACTCAACAATATTTCCGATTGAAAGATCGGTGAAGCTGATTTCTGAATCGGGAATTTCAGTTGGTTGTGGCGTTGCGTTGAACGCAGCAGTTGGATTTGCAAAAGCAGTGATGTAATTGGAGTAAGAGTTGGAATACTCGCACCCAAGGTTCGAAACGAGAGTCAAACCAACATCATAAACTCCTGGCTCTTCAAAAACGTGAGTAGGTGACTCCTGAGTGTAAACACTGCTCGGTTCAATTTCCCACGTGGCGTCAGTCCACAAGTCTTCCGAAGGAATTGCTGTGAAATTTATTTCTAGCGGTATACATCCTTGTGTGGTGTCAGCTTCGAACTGAACATCAAGAGGCTCCTCAAAGATCAGCTGCTGGCACTCTTCAACCGGTGGCGTTTCGCATTCGTCAGTGACAGTTAGGCAAATAGCGGTGCTTTGTCCTGTTTCCACAAGAATGGAGTCGCCTGGATACTCATTTCCATCGTAGTTCCATACGTAATCGTAATCTCCGAGACCACCTGTAACAGTGTTAGCTCCAACTTCAATGTTCAAACCAGGACAGGAGAGGATCGTGTCGAATGGAGCCATTTCCAATGGCTCATAAAAATCAACTGTTACAGTTTGTGTTTCTGTCTGGCATCCATCTGCATACTCAGCATAAACCTCAAAAGTTGTCGGCTCTGTGAATCCGCTCACCTCGATGGTTTGACCGGTGTATTCTCCATCGTTCCAGATATAGTCCACATCGTCAAACTGTGCATTGGTTGGCGATGCGGTGAGTTCAGCTGTTCCACCAATACAAATTGTAGTATCTGGTGAAGTACCTATTTCCAATCCATAAGTCAGTGCAAACTCTTCAGTAATTGAACAGAAAGGCTCCTCCTGATAAGTCAGGGTAACTGTAATATTGTTAATACCTTCCTCAAGGTTAGCTACTCCGTACTGAGCATTGGGATTGTTGAATAAGTTAGCCGGAGACCACTCAACAGTGAAAGGAATATCAAATGTTGGATTGTCGCAAGTGAAATTCGACACATCATCGTAAACAGTTCCTGCTGCAGCTTCACCCTGACCTACCTCAACTACAAGGTTACCATCTGGGTCATAGATATTATAACTTACCTCACTTACAAAAGCACCTGTTGAAAATACAATTTCGACATCATCTCCAAAGTTGGTGTAGAACTCTTCCTGATTAAAGTCACTTTGAATATTAGTAATTGTGTATGTATCCTGAAGCGTTCCGTTTACATAAACTTCGAGCTCATTACCATTCCATCCGTCTCCAAAAGAATCGAACATCTCAATCACCCACGGGCAACCAAGACTCTCAAATCCGGTAGTGTCATACGGATAACCAATTTCATATTGAGGATCACAAGCTACACCATCTTCAATAGTTGTAATGGGTGGAGAAGGCACTGCTTCAACCTGGAATGTTGTATCGAACGTACACCCGAAATCGTTAATTGTGAAGAACGTATACTCGTAAACTCCGGCTGTATCATAGGAAACTGTGAAAGTATTCCCATCGTCTGAAGTTTCAATGACTCCTGGTCCTTCAACGTAACTTGAATCTGCTCCGGGACCAATGTGCGGAGTAAAAGTAGTCACTCCAGGATAGAGTTCAGGGTTGAAAGATATACCCCACTCAAAAATATATCCATTGTCTATTGCAAGGTTGTCTACAATCGTAAAAGTCCATTCTCCGTTTAAAGGACAACCAACCAATTCACATAAATCGCCTTCAGCTTCATATTCACCAGCTGGAAGCGATCCTCCGAATCCAATATCTCCGGCATTATCACTCCAGGTTCCAGTTGTGGCGTCAGGTGCCCAGGAGTAGTCATAACCCACACCTGGAGTTGGAGTAGCATCACCATCAATTGGTTCACCAATGTATGTGCCACCTCCACCGTTAGGGTAAGGCACGAGAATAACAGAAGTTCCATCTGGACAGGCGATTTCAATTTGTAAATCCCCCATGTAAGAATGCTCCATATTGGTTGTGATCTCAATTAAGTCATCACAAGACTCCAAAGTTGCACCAGCTTCAAAGAAGTCAAAATTGAGTGAGGAGGTATAGCTGAACCCAGCACCATCAGCCAGATATGTTTCTCCTGCAACTACCTGTGGTGGCAATGCGGTCCATGTTGTGGATTCAGCATCCACGCTAATTTCCAGATCATTTCCCATACAAGCCGGACTTGGAGAATCGATTTCAATTTCTGGTAAAGTGGACACCAAGACCTGAAGTGGTTCAAGGTTCAAACTCTGACAACCGTTATCATCCTCAACTGTTAGATTCACAATATACTCTCCGGGCTCTGAAAAACTATGTGTAATGTCTCCTCCATTATCCAGCGTTTCGACCGTTCCGTCATCGAAGTTCCAAATCCAGTTTTCTATAGAAAATCCTGGACCTGCTTGTGATCCGGCATCTCCAAAGGTGATCTCTTCATCCAGACAAACTGAAATTGTTTGTTGATCTCCATCTGGCTCAGGTGAAACAATTTCGTAAGCAGCTGTTGGCTGAGCACATGGGGTGGTGCAAGAAATAATACCTTCCCAACCTGGCAAATCATTTGGGTTTCCCGAATTTGGATTCCACACAAATGTCAGACATCCAGTTGTGTTGTTCACTGTCCCAGTAACTTCTAGCCCCTGAAGATCAGTTCCGGTATAGCTACCCAAAGAATTAGCTCCTGGAGAGTCTCCATCATAAATTTGAAGCCAATCATTATTATTTCCTACTGAATGTACGTTGAATGCAACGAATTCAATTTGAATCACATCGCCCGGGTTGTCAGGGCAGATAGTAAATGTATACCCCTGATCAGTATAAGGGCTTCCAAGACCATCATCGACAAAAGCACCATCACAAGTCGAAACAGTGCCATCTTCCATGGCTATGTTTTGATCCTGTGCATTCAATGATAAACCCCAAAACAGACATACTACACTCAGTATTGAGGCTCTTAAACAGAGACTTTTAAAATTTTCCAATTGCGTATTCATACTTTGAATGCTCTCTTTTATTCTCGTTATCCAAAAAGTAAGATTGTGTTGTACTATCATAACAAACTCCAAGTACCAATAGTTGCTTCCTTGAAATCCCAACTTCCACCAAAATTAAGAAGATAATTAGTTTCAATCAGATGCTATCGAATAATGGTCACATGCCCAACAACTTCCTTCTTTTCGTTGGTTGTTAGTGATCTGGTAATAATTCGATAAACGTATACATCATTTGGCACGTAGTGATCACCTCTCTGATATGAGCCATCCCACCCTTCGGTGTAGTCGTTTGTGAAGTGTACCAGATTGCCCCAGCGATCGTAGATGTAAAGTTTGAAATCGTATGGATCAAGATCAATTGCCGTTAGGTCGAAATAGTCGTTTATCCCATCTCCGTTTGGAGTGAATGCATTCGGGATATACATCTGAAATTCTTCCTGAATGTAGACTGTTCTGGAAGTAGTATCAACGCAACCTTCCTCATTGCTCACAACGAGTTGCACATCAATGATCTCCGTTCCGCTGGTCGGAATTTCAATTACCGGATTTTCTTCGTCAGAAATTCCGAACTCATCGAAAGTCCATTCGTTGAAGTCATTGTCGAAAGACAGGTTGGTAAATTCAAATGTAGTGTTTGGTAAAATAGCAGTTTCTGGACTCGGGCTGAATTGCGCCACAGGTACCTGATAAACGTCAATGTATTCTTCCTCGGTGTAAGTGTACACACATCCATCGTTTGACACGATTTCGAAGGTCACATCATATTCTCCAAAGTTTTGATAAAGATGACTGGTAATTCCAGCGTTTGTCTGTGATTGACCATCTCCAAAGCTCCATGAGGCCACGTCCATCGCTGTTGTGTCGCCATTGGGGGTAAAGGTTACTAACAGTGGTTCACAACCAGCCAGGGTGTCAGCCGTAAATGTTGAGTCCACCTGAGGAAAAACAGAAACCGTCATACATTCTTCGATAGTCGGTGTTTCGCATGCGTCAGCTATCTCAAGGCAAAACTCAGTTGTGTCCGTAATGTTTGCTATCGCTCCGTTACCCTGAAAAACCTGACCTGTTTCTGAGGTCCAGGTGTATTCATAAGGTGTAAGTCCACCTGTGACCAATTCAGCCTCAAGTGCAATATTTTCATTAATACAAATTGTTGTATCGTCCATCAGGTCCATTTGTAGAGCGTTGTAACGGTTAACTACCACAGACTCCTCGTTGGTCTCGCAACCTGCTCCGTATTGACCAACAACAGTGAATACTTCTGCATTACTATTTGTTTGAACGTTGATTGTGTCACCGGTAAACTCTCCACCGTTCCATACATAATTGATGTCAGTTCCTGAACTCGTTGTTTCAAAGCCAAAGAGGGTGGCTGTTCCACCGATACAAATTGTTGTATCACTAACAACTCCAATAGCTGCCAGCTCTGGTGCAGTCACAGTGACATCAAAGTTATCTGTACAAGTTCCTTCATCTATGAGAGTTACAGAATAGTCACCTGCTAAAACACCGGTGAACGTGTATGTAAAATCTGAGGTAACTGTGTTATCTACAAGATTTCCGTCTTCATCGTAAAGCTCAAGAGCGAAGGGCTCATTGAAACTGGTGCTGTTGATATCGATTGTGATTTCACCATCGGGACTATCGGCACAAGAGGCCGGAGTGAAGTCAAAAGTGTAGTCAAATTCGCAGCATGAAGGCGTTCCTTGTGGGAGAATGCTAATTTCTACAGTTGCCTCGTCTGTGCAGCCTCCTGGAGTTTCGTGCGAATAGGTATAAACCCCATTGGCCTCATCCTCAGACTGGAAAACTGTATTGGCCAACGGATCACCATTTTCATCGGTCCATTCGCCTCCTGTATCAGGATTTCCACCGAGCAAATCAAAAAGATCATACTGTCCATAGTCGTAGCAAAATTCTTCTGACACACTATTACCCGGATCCGCTACCGGCTCGTAGTTGACCACAAACTCTTCAGTAATATTGCATCCATCTACTCCTTCCAAACCAAGGTTTAAGGTGATGTTGTTATCTCCCTGGAAAGGACTATCTAAAAGAGCATTCTGAGAGTTTGGATTATTGAAGATGTTTTGAGGCTCCCAGAAGAATGTCCAGGGAACATCGTAAGTTTCAGTACAAGGACCGGCAGTCTCAGCATAGACCACTCCTCCATTTGCATTTCCAAAATTTACATCAGACACGATCTCCCCATTAGGATCGTAAATTGTAAATCCAACTTCATTGACAAACGCACCTTCTACGTATTCAATCTCTATGAAATCACCCTCACTTGCGTAAAAGTAGTCTTGCTCACCGTTTCCAGCAGTGAAAGTAAATACCTCTGGGGTACCTCCATTAACAGTTACAATCAACTCGTTTCCGTTCCATCCATCTCCAAAACTATCTTGCATGTCTATGGTCCATTCACAACCAGCAGTTTCCACCCCTGTGGTATCAAAAGTCGGTTGGATAACAAGCGGGAGAGCACAAATACTGGTATCCATAATTGGATCAATTTCTGGAGCATCAAGAACTGTCACAGTCACTGTCGTGTCAAAGGCACAACCGAAATTATTCGTAGCAGTGAAAGTGTAATCGTAAGATCCAACATTAGGTGGTTCTATTGTAATCAGGTTACCGTTTCCAGAGGTGTTGATAATGTGATCACCTGTCCAATAAGTTGAGTCAGGCCCTTCTCCAATAATCGGAGTGAATGTGGTAATCCCAGGGAACAGGTCGGGATTGAAATTGATTCCCCACTCGAAAACATACCCGTTGTCAAGCCCAAGATTATCAGTTATGGAGAAAGTCCAATCGCCATTTAAAGGGCATCCAACAAGACCACAGAGGTCATAGTCACTCTCGTAAGTAGCAGAAGGAAGACTTTCATTAAATCCCGGTGCGTTATCTGACCAGGTGCCATTAGTAGCATCTGGAGACCAAAAGTAGTCCCACCCTTCACCTGGTGTTGGAGCATCATCACCGATTGGCACACCTAAAAACGACCCTCCTCCACCATTGGGATATTCTACAAGTGTCACAGAGGTGCCGTCAGGGCAAGTAATTGCAATGTTCAAGTCACCCATGTAAGAGTGCTCCATGTTCACAAAAATACTCTCTAAGTCGCTACAATCCTCCAGTGTAGCGCCAGCTTCAAAAAAGTCGAAAGACAAACTTGACTCGTAAGCCTGACCAGCATCGTCAGCCAAATAAGTTTCACCAGAAACAACTTGCGGTGGCAGACTGGTCCAGGTAACACTCTGAAATGGATTACCATTTAAGTCAGTTTGCTGCCCTAAACAAATAGTATCTTCAAAATCTGTGTTGAATTCTGGAATCGTACTTACCAAAACCTGAAGTGGCTCTAAATTCGTGCTTTGACATCCGTTATTATCTTCTACCACAAGAGTGACCACGTACTCACCAGGGGTATCAAACGCATGTGTAACTACCGGGCCGCTTGTAGAATCTACTGTGCCATCCTGGAAATTCCAGATGTATTGGTCCAATGTAAATCCTGGAGCAGCTACGGAACCATTGTCTTCAAAAGTGATTTCCTGCCCAAGGCAAACGCTCACTGATTGCAACGAAGGATCGTCCGGTAGTGGGTCGGTAATTTCTGATGCTGCGGTTGGAGCATCGCAAGGAGTAGTACAATCGATGATCCCTTCCCATCCGGGAAAGTCATCATTCGAAGAAATATTGAGAGGGTTGAACCTAAAAGTCAGGCAACCAGAAGTATTAGAAGTAGTGCCGGTCACATTTAAACCACTCAGTTGAGTTCCGGTGTAGGCTCCAAGGCTATTTGCAGTTACATCATCACCGTCAAAAATTTCTAAAAAATCGGCATTTCCCGATCCACCATTGTAGATGTCGAAAAACACAAACTCAACTGAGATCACGTCCCCAGGATTATCCGGACAAATTGTGAATACATAATCATCATCCGAGTAGTTACCTCCGGTACTGCCATCATCGTAAAAAAAACCTTCACACACTTGAATCTCTCCATTTTCCATAGGGTATTCTTCCTGACTTAGCGCTGATAGTGTCATCGATAGGAAGAAAGCGATAAAGAGTCCGGATTGGAGGATAAACCTTAAACTTGATTTCATGTCGTTTTTCTTTGCTTCGCAAACATAATGCATTCCGCTTAGAGACGGCAAAGCTTAAACAATCGTTGCTTGAACATTAATCAATAATTATTCACATGAGTTTGTAAAAAGATAACAGCTCTCCAGATTTATTGAGTAAATCCTTTCCGACCAGTTAATTGCACCAGATCAAGCACGTCTGTACCATCAGTGCTTAGCGCAATACAGAAATATGACCGCTCAGTTTCTCAATCTCGTCCGTATACCGATTTTTGACCTTGAGTTGCCAGTTGTAGACTGCTGGCGGTGCGTAGTGGTTTCCGCCATTCACATTTCCAATCCAGGCCTGATTAGGATCGTTTGATTCAAAGATTTTTTCTCCCCAGCGATTGTAAATCACCAAAAGATAGTCAGCAGGATCTACTCCCTGCATCACTGGTTTAAACACTTCGTTGTGTCCATCGCCATTTGGAGTGAAAGCATTTGGAATGTAGATCGAAAAGGCACCTTCAAGTTCAATTGTTTTGCACACGGTATCAACGCAGCCGAAGTCTGTTTCTGCCGTCAGACAAGCTTCATAAAACCCTGGATCTTGCTCGGCAAAGTACAATGTTGGGTTTTCATCAACCGAAGTTCCTAATTCACCAAAATTCCAGAAGTACGAATCTGCCGCTGAGCTCGTATTTAAAATACTCACCTGTGACTTGATGGGGTCTACACTTTCTTCTTCAAAAAGAAAGTCAGCCGTAGGATTCTCATAAACTTCAAAAGGATCTTCAGCTTCAACGTGTGCTGAACAACCATTTGAGGCGGTTGCATTTAACTCAAGGAAATGTTGTCCGGGATCATTCAACTCTAAAAAATCACCATTTTCTTCGTAGAGAAAATCACCATTCAACTGCCAGTAATAAGACACAATTTCTTGTTGAGACTCAAATAGTAATTCCAGAGTAACAGGTGCGCAACCATCTTCAGCACTCAGGTTGAGATCCACTTCGGGAGTATCCAAAACCGTTACCAACTGTTGATCCATTCCTACGCAGCCAAAGTCATTTGTTCCAGTTAGCTCGATCTCAAAGTCCTCTACAGCTACTCCAGCGATAGATGTTGAGTCGACCTCAAATCCAGAGGGAATACCAGCCCAGCTGTAGTTGTTTGCACCAGTTGCCTCAAATTGAATTATCTCGCCTTCGCAAATAGTGGGGTCCCCTGTCAATTGAACTATAGGATACGGGCTGACTTCTACCAAAATTGAATCTAACTTTTGGCAGGCTCCATTCTGGATCTGCACACTTAAATACTCTGAGTAGCTCTCATTGGGAAGCTGGTTATAATTAATCCATGGGTTGGCGACTGAAAGGGACGAAAGCAATGGTGTTTCTTCCCATTCAAAATCATAATCACCTGAAGACTGTACTTCAATTTGCTCTGCATCTGCATTTGCACAAGCTTCAAAACCATCGGGCATAGTCACATCCACTTCATCATCCACAACAATTTGAATATCTGCAATAGAAACCGGACACGGTTCTTCGGAGTGCACAACGTAACTCACAGCCCCAGAGCCCATCGATAAAGGGTCCCATTGAGATGACTTCATCTCAGTTTCATCAACCCACCAACTACCGTCCATTGAAGCTTCATCGGAAAGAAATGTTTCCAGATAAACCGGAGCATCAGTTTCGCAAAGAGCAATAGAAGAATCGCCTCCTGCTTCCAACTGATCACTGACATGGAGTTGAAGTGTTAACACCGAATTATCGCACACACTTCCATTTTCTACAGAATATGTGAACTCGAAATCCCCTGGTGAGTCGATCAGTTGATCCTGATTCACCGGCTCCGAGACATCCGTCCAAACTCCGTTAGTGGGCATTCCATCCTGAAGAAAATCTTGAAGATTCACGACCTCAACACTTTCACAAACAGATGCGGAGATAACTGTATCGGCAAAGACCTTCTCTAACACCGATATAGCCAGATTGGCTGTATCATTTGGGCAGGTGTTCGATGAATATGAGACATAGAAATAATCGCTTCCATTATTAACAGACGGATCGAATGATGTGACTTCATCCCCGGTTTGTGAATTAAAAAACTCGAGATTAAGTGATCCGATCTGCAGTTCATCAGCAAGCACGATTTCGTCATCGGAGTTGCACATTTCAAGTTGCTGATCGCTGATTGATCCGGGAAGCTCATCCACTTGGATATTGAAGTAAGCTGAATCTGGAGGACAGGAGCCGTTTAGAGCAATGTATGAAACAGCCAAGTTTCCGGGCACAACCTCAAGGCTTTGACCGTTCACCAGTTCATCTCCGTTTTGAAACCAGCCTCCTCCACTCCATGCATCGTTACTCAGGTACTGGTTTAAGTCAATACTTTCTGAGCTTTCGCAAATGACAAAGGTTGAATCTTCACCAGCTTCGGGCATTTCATCCAATGTAAGATCCAACATAGCAATTTCTGCAGTGCACCCGATCGCCTCCACCGCGTATTGAAATGTTTGTGGGCTATCGGTTAATGGATCGTAAAATGGCGAAACCTCTTCTCCAGATGAGTCGGTCCAAACGCCATAATCATCCGGCATACCATCCAGTAAACTTGTCAAATCCACTGTATTAGATCCCTCACAGAGCGATGCATCTGTGTCATTTCCGGCTGTCACCAAGGTGTCTATTTCAACTTCAAAAGTAGAGGAAACCGTTGGGCAGGGCGTAGTTCCTGTTACGATGTATTTGTAATTACCAGCAGGAGCGGTGTCAGGATTAATTGTACTGGCTATCGTTTGGTTTGCAGGATCTTTCCAAACACCGCCCTCATCGGCATCGTCAGTGAGAAAGTTGGCAAGATCAATTTCATCTGCCTCAGAGCAAACAATCAAATTCGTGTCTAATCCTGCATTCGGATATTCGTGAACATCCATATTGACATTAGAATAAACTGGTGGACAACCAGGGACCGTGTCGATTCTGTAAATGTACTGCCCCGATGGATCAACTCCTGGTACGAACACACCATCGAAAACTTCACCTTCCGTATTTAGCCATTCGCCATTCGGCTCAGGGTTTTCATTCAAAACATCAAAAAGCTCAAAAGGATCGTAGTGATCACAAATGTCGTAAGTCGTGGAGTTCCCAGGGTAGGCTGGTTCATTGGTATTGACTACTAGTTCTGACATAACGTCACATGCACCTGCATCCAAAGTGTATATTAAAGTTTGTGAGCCGGCCGCATCAGGTGTAAAAATATCCGTAGCAGGCGATCCAGAATTATCCGACCAACTACCACCTGGCATCGGAGTGCCTTCGATTGTGGTTAAAAGATCAAAAGTGCTACTGCTGGTGCAAATGAAGATTTCGGTATTGTCTCCGGGGTCAGTGCCTACTACCGCAACGTTAAAGGAATAAGTCTCGAGAGTTGTGTTGTTTTCTGAAATCGCAACGTAGTAGATTCCCTGACACAAATTCTCTACTGACGAAGTACCAAGGTCGTTCACCTCCTGAAAAATCTCATCTCCCTGGTTATTGATCCAGCGGTAAGTCAATTCACCGGGCTCTTCCGTTGTCACCGTAGCTCCGCCATCGCATGCAAAGCAATCTGAACAGTCCAGAGGAACGACCTCACCGGCAAGGCAAGCAATCGGTGTGCAGAGTGCCATCAACATGGCGCACCAGAAGCTTTTCGATATGGTAAGGAGATTAGTATTCAACTTGAACTGATTAAGGTACACAAAGATACAAAAAAGCCCGGGGATTAAGAACCACCGGGCTTTTCTGAACTTTATGTAAGTTTTGGTTAAGGAAAGGAAATATTATGGGTGAACTGTAACAGTTCCACTGAAAATCTCTTTTTCGTTATTTGATTCATCGTAAATGATCACTACCCATGGGTAGCTCATTCCAGGAAGAACTTCTTCTCCATCTAAGTCTGTACCTTGCCAGGGGTTGTCGCGGCTCATCGTTTCGAAAATCGGTTGCTTATTGTCATAAATCGTGAGACTAAAGGAAACGCTTGAGTTTTTCAAAGCCTCTGGCATAAACCCTTCACCTTTCTGGAGTGAGATTGTTCTCGGAGCATTTAGATTGTAGTCCTTCTTAACATCAACATATTTGAAGGTAGAATCCACACAGCCAAATTTATTGCTCACAATCAATTTCACGAGGTGCTCGCCTTTGTTCTTGTAATCATTTTCAGGGTTTATTTCTGTAGAAACAGATCCATCATGGAAATGCCATTCTGACTCTCCAGCTCGTTCGCTTTTGTTTAAGAAGTTCACCTTGGTAATCTCCTCCTGCTCATTGGTGAACTCCCAGTCGAAATTGGCCTTCGGTCTTGGGTTTATCACTACCATTTTAGACACACTGTTCGATCGGATAACACCATCTTCCAGGGACCTAACAGAAAGTGAAATATCATAAACACCTGGTTTCTGGAAAACGTGCTTTGGATTCGGCTGGTTCGAGAAGTTACCATCACCGAAGTTCCATAAATACGTACCATCTATCTCTTCATTTAAGAGTTCGAATTCTACTTCAACTCCAGCACAGGCTTCTGTCAATGAACTCTTGAAAGCAATCGCTGAACTTTTAGGAGCCTGAACCAATTCGTTTCCACCGTCACTCGAATTGTTTCCTTCATCCGAATCCGCTAGGTCGCCAGTACCATTTTTATTGTTGACATCCAACGTACCAGAATTCGCTTCCGCAATTCCGTCTCTGGAATTAAGATCTTTAGAAGTAGGAGCCGGATCGCTAGAAGTTGTCAAATCATTAGTTGATTCGACATCATTTTGAGAATCTGAAGGGGTTGCCGTGGTTCTATTTACAATGGCTTTAGAAACCAATTCACCATTATCATTGCAAGCTACCAAAGTGGTTTCGTTGGACTTGCTAATGAAATAGTAAGATGAGAAAAGCAAGAGTATCGATGCTACAACGAGCAAGGATCCCGCAACAAGAGAAGAGGATTTCTTCTCATTAGGCTGCTGTTCGTCAAGTTGACTTTCGATTTCCTCCCACGACTGCGGATCGTAAGGTGGTTCGAAATTGTCAAAAGACGAACGAACACTTTCTTCAAAGTTAGTCAGTTTCTTCCCCATTATCTTATTTGTACGCTTTAATTAAGATCTTCTTTATATTTTTCTTGGCCTTGGCAAAATTCGATTTCGAAGTGCCAACGCTGATATCCAGTTTTTCAGCTATTTCTTTGTGGGTGAGATTTTCAAAGAGATACAGGTTGAAAATCGTCCTGTAAGCTGGAGACAATTCATTCATAGCTTCAATTACTTGAGACGCTTTAAAATCATATTCTCCTTCTTCATCTTCTTCGTCATCCACCACTTCTGAGAAGTCTTCCATTGCTTGTTCGTCTCCGAGTAAGACAAAATCCGTCTTGCTTTTTCTAAAAAAGTCGATCGCTGTATTCACAACGATTCTTCTTACCCAACCTTCAAACGAACCTTGAAAGTTATACTTCTCAATACTGTTAAATACCTTTATAAAACCGTCTTGTAAAATGTCTTTCGCCTGGTCTTCGTTTTTGGTGTAGCGAAGACAGACACCATACATTTTACCGTAGAAAAGCTTGTAAATCTGTTGCTGAGACTTTCGGTCTCCAGACTTACATCCATCTATGAGCTCCTCCATTTCAAGATCGGCACTGCTCATCAGCAATATGTGTTTAGACGTGTGATCACTTCGATGGTTGCCACTAGTTAGGTTCTAATTTTTTCAACTTAGGTTTTTTCGCTGCACAAGATTGTCTCTCAAATTAGTGCAAAAAAGCTTTTTACTCTAGCTAAGGTCTTTTTTTAAAAGTGTGTTTTGCAGAAATTCGTCTATATCGTTCTTAGATACGAAACCCTCAACACTGTTGTAATCCATTGCAGCCAGCTTATCTTCCTCTCTGAGAGAAGAGGTCAGCATAAAGAGACGACTATTTGGATGTTTGGAATAAAATTTTTCTTCGTATTCTTCAATAAACTCGAAGCCGCTCTGTACCGGCATATTTAAATCAACGTACAACACGTCTGGAAAAGTTTCTTCGCCCATAGCTTCGAGAGCAGAAATAGCTTCTGAGACAGATTCTGCTGTAAAAACATTAATCGACTCATCCGCGAGTTTAATGAACTCGGTCATTATGAAGTTACAACTAGGATTGTCATCGATCAGAAATACATTCTTAACAAATTGCATCGCACCGTATAGTTACTCACCTCAAGTTTAGAGTATTAAACCACTATCTGAGATAGATTCGTTCCGCACATTCGATTGTAAGTTTAATGCATTACTGTCACTAAGCCAAATCTGCCCATTTTTTTCTAATTCAATTACCTTTGCACTATGAAAAGAGTAGTCGTAGGATTATCGGGAGGGGTTGACTCCAGTGTGGCCGCCTATTTACTTCAAAAACAAGGATTTGATGTGATAGGTGTGTTCATGAGAAACTGGCACGATGAGTCGGTCACTATAGACAATGAGTGTCCGTGGATTGATGACAGTAATGATGCCATGGCTGTAGCTGAAGCACTCGGAATTCCATTTCAGGTATTGGATCTGAGTGCAGAGTACAAGGACCGTGTTGTGGACTACATGTTTTCTGAGTATGAAAACGGTCGAACTCCAAACCCAGACGTACTGTGCAACAGAGAAATTAAGTTTGACATTTTTCTGAAAGCGGCAATGGGAATGAAAGCGGATTTTGTGGCTACTGGCCACTATTGCAGAAAAGACTCTGTAGAAGTTGACGGTAAAACAACCTATCGACTTTTAGCCGGAAAAGACGACAACAAGGACCAGAGTTATTTTCTTTGTCAGCTAACTCAGGATCAGCTCGCCAAAGCACTTTTCCCAGTGGGCGAACTTCAAAAAAGCGAAGTCCGTGAAATTGCAACCGAACTAGGATTGGTTACTGCCGATAAAAAAGACTCGCAGGGATTGTGCTTTGTAGGTAAAGTAAAGTTGCCGGTTTTTCTTCAACAACAACTCGCTCCTAAGAGAGGAAAAATCATTCAGGTACCTGCAGAAGCTATTGAAAAAAGTGAGGTAGAATCTACTCCTGCAGCAGCTGCTTCTACAGAAACCAGATCACCGGCAGAGACAATTGCCCCTCCTGTTCTGCGGCCAGAACTTGGAGAGGTCGTTGGAGAGCACACTGGCGCCCACTACTTCACTATCGGACAGCGCAAGGGACTGAGTGTTGGAGGAACGAAAGAACCTCTTTTCGTAATTGGAACTGATGTAGAGCAAAACATCGTCTACGTAGGAGAAAGCGATCGCCATCCGGGATTGTATCGAGACGGACTTTTTATTCCGTCTGAAGACGTGCACTGGATTAGAGAAGACCTGCAACTTCAGGCTGGAGACTCGAAAAAATACGATTGTCGCATTCGCTATCGCCAACCACTTTTTGATGCCACACTGATTCGTCAGGAAGACGGACTTTTTATCCTCTTCGATGAGCCTCAAAAAGCCGTTGCTCCGGGTCAATTTGCAGCCTGGTACGATGGAGACGAGTTAGTCGGCAGTGGAATTATTTCCTAAATCTGCTCTTTAATCTTGTAAGTGTTTCTGGTTGGGGAATTTCTCGAAACCAACTCTCCGATAAATCCCGCCAGGAAAAGCTGAGTTCCCAAAATCATGGCTGTCAGAGCAATGAAAAACTTGGAGTCGTTCGCGATATTTCTCGCGGGAATTTCGTGGTAGAGGTAGTAGAGCTTCGATCCACCGATCCAGGCGAAAGCTAAAAATCCGATGATAAACATGAGCGTACCCAGGGTGCCGAAAAGATGCATCGGTTTCTTACCAAATCGCGACACGAAAGTAATGGTAAGCAAATCGAGAAAGCCATTTATAAATCGCTCCAAACCAAACTTTGTCTTACCGTATTTTCTTTCTCGGTGCTGCACCACTTTCTCACCAATTCTCGAAAAGCCTTCCCACTTAGCAATCACAGGAATGTAGCGGTGCATCTCGCCATAGATTTCGACACTCTTCACCACATCACTTCGGTAAGCTTTTAGACCACAGTTGAAATCGTGCAAATAAATGCCGGACATTTTCCGAGTGGCGAAGTTGTAGAGTTTGGTAGGAATTGTCTTCGAAGGTGGATCGTGTCTCACCTTCTTCCAGCCCGAAACCAGGTCTAGACCTTCCTCTTCGATCATTCGAATCATCTCTGGAATTTCTTCGGGAGAATCTTGCAAATCGGCATCCATCGTGATGATGTACTTACCAGAAGCAGCTTCAAAGCCGGTGTTGAGCCCAGCAGATTTTCCATAATTCCTCAGAAAACGAATTGCTCTCACATTGGGATCTGCAGCTGATAATTTTTCGATTTCCAACCAGGAGCGATCAGTGCTGCCATCATCAACAAAAACAATTTCGTAGCTGAAGTCATTTTTGCCCATCACTTCCACTATCCAGCGGTGAAGTTCTTCGAGTGACTCTTCCTCATTAAAGAGCGGAATTACTATCGAAATATGAGGTTGTGTTTGTGCCAAAAGTTAGGTTGGATTTTAGTCGAGTGGCGATTTGCGGACGAAAGCAGCTACTATCAGCGAGATTATGAAAGCAAAAAAAACGGATGATAAAAAACCAAAAACACTCATCCAGCCTGGAGTCATGAAAATTTTTGATTGGCCGATGGCCATGTCGGCCATGTCTTCTGACATTCCGTTCTCAATCATTTGATCATACTGCATTTCGAGCATTCGGTCCACAAAATCTGGAGCGATAAAAGCAAAAAAGATATAGCTGAAAACTGCTGAAATGATTCCAGCCCAGACAAAAGTTAACGTTCCAATTCCGAGTGCTCTTCCGTAATTTACAAAACCGCTTCCTTCCGTTTTTCTGTAATTCACCAGGATCCAGGTGATTAGTGCTGAATACAGAACAAGTGTGATTACCGAGTTCAATCCAGAATTGTACAGCAGTCCGAAAAAATAAGCCACCAAGGTATAGGCAATCATCACCAAGGCAGCGATAACCCCATATTCAACAGTGGGCTTCAGAACTCTGTTCCGGGCCTCCTCGTGGTTTTGGTCAAGGATATTTTGATCTTCCATGCCGACAAATATAGAAAAGCAGAAAATGTCTTCAATCATGCTTTGAGATAATAAATTCATTCATACCTTTGCGCTCAGAAGGCAAGTCTTATACGACCAGCTCCTGCTGAACTCCCCCAGGACCGGAAGGTAGCAAGGGTAGGCGGTTGTAGCGGTGCGATATAAGTAGCTTGCCTTTCTTTTTTTACTCAAGCAAGCAATTGACTTTCAGGTGAAAAAAACCACAGCCGCCAACACCTCCTCTCCCAAATCCATCTTAGTGACAGGTGGCTCCTCCGGTATCGGACTATCCATTGCGAAGTATTTATCTGATAAAGGCTTTGTCGTTTTCGGCACAAGCAGGAAAGCGAAAAATGGTGAGAAGCTCGAAAATTTCACGCTTGTCAACATGGATGTCACTTCAGAAGAGTCTATTTCTGAAGCGATCGACTACATTCTAAAAAACAACGGACCGATTGATGTGCTGGTAAACAATGCCGGGCTGGGCATTGCCGGTCCGCTCGAAAACACTTCTGATGAAGAAGCAAAGAAAGTTTTTGAAACGAATGTTTTTGGAGTGCTTAATGTGTGCCGGGCGTGCATTCCGATTTTGAGAGATAACGGAGGTGGTAATATCATCAATGTCACTTCTATTGGTGGCATTGTCGGACTTCCCTTTCGAGGTATTTACTGCAGCAGTAAGTTCGCTGTAGAGGGCATTACAGAAACTCTCAGCATGGAGCTACGTGCGTTTAATATTCATGTCAGCATCATCGAACCTGGAGATTTTAAGACGAACATCAATCAAAACAGGCTTGTTTCGAAAGATATTGACACACTAAACTATGATGGTACTTTCGAAGAAACCCTGAACCAAATCAATTCGGAAGTAGCGGGAGCCCGAGACCCCATTTACATCGCCCGTCAGGTTCACCGAATTATTAAGTCAAAAAACCCGCGGTTGCGCTACAAAGTAGCTACGCCAACTCAACGGCTGAGTGTATTTCTGAAAAGAATACTCCCGGGCCGCCTTTTCGAGAAAATGCTGATGAAGCACTACCACCTCGATTAGTAAAGCCCAGCAAAACCTTTATTTTTACCCGCAAATTCCATTTTGAGATGAAGAAAATACTGATCGCCAACAGAGGAGAAATTGCACTGAGAATAATGAGATCTACCAGAGAAATGGGGATCAAGACAGTGGCTGTTTTTTCCGAAGCTGATAGAAACGCACCTTTTGTAAAGTATGCCGATGAGGCTGTTTGCATCGGGCCACCTCCCTCTTCGGAGTCTTATCTCAAAATGGAAAAAATCATCGAGGTAGCAAAAGAAACAAGAGCCGATGGCATTCATCCCGGCTACGGATTTCTTTCAGAGAATGATGCTTTTGCCAAACTGGTAACCGATTCTGGGCTCATTTTTATCGGTCCCAAACCGGACGCTATTCGTGTGATGGGTAGTAAACTCGCAGCAAAAGCTGCAGTAAAAAAATACGACATCCCGCTCGTGCCCGGAATTGATGAAGCAATCGAGGATGTGAAAAAAGCGACCGAAATTGCAAAGGAAATTGGCTTCCCAATCCTGATCAAAGCCAGTGCCGGTGGCGGTGGTAAAGGAATGCGGATCGTAGAAAACGAAGGAGAACTCGGAGAGCAGATGAATCGCGCCATCTCAGAAGCAAAATCTGCTTTTGGGGATGGAAGTGTCTTCATAGAGCGTTACGTTGGCTCACCTCGCCACATCGAGATTCAGGTCTTGGCCGATTCGCACGGAAACATCCTTCACCTTTTTGAGCGAGAGTGCTCCATTCAGAGACGACATCAGAAAGTGATTGAAGAAGCGCCATCTTCCGTGCTCACTCCTGAACTGAGAGAAGCCATGGGAAAAAGTGCTACAGATGTGGCGCGCGCTTGCGACTACGTAGGTGCCGGAACTGTTGAGTTTTTGCTCGATGAAAACCTCAACTACTACTTCCTGGAGATGAACACGCGACTGCAGGTTGAGCACCCAGTTACGGAAGGGATCACCGGAATAGACATCGTAAAAGAACAGATTAAAATTGCTCGTGGAGAAAAGCTTTCTTTCTCTCAGGACGACCTTGAAATAAATGGACACGCACTCGAAGTTCGCGTCTATGCAGAAGATGCTACTAATAACTTTTTGCCTGACATCGGTAAATTGAAAGCCTACAAAAAACCTGAAGGACTCGGTATCAGGGTTGATGACGGATTTGAAGAGGGAATGGATATTCCAATCCACTACGATCCGATGATCGCCAAGTTGATTACTCATGGAGCCGATCGCAACGAGGCCATTCAGCGAATGGTAAGAGCCATTGACGATTACAAAATTTCAGGAGTCACCACTACTCTATCCTTCTGCCGATTTGCCATTCAGCACGAAGCTTTCGTAAGTGGTAATTTCGACACTCATTTTGTAAAAGAGCACTTTTCTCCGGAAATGCTCGAGCAGCACGACAAAGACGAAGAGGAAGTGGCATCAATCATCGGAGTGCTTTTGAGAAAGCAGCACGCCAAGAAAAACAAAGAGACACCGGCAGATAACAAAAAAGAAAGTCAGTGGAAGCTCAGGCGTCAGGAATTTCGCAAATGAGCAATTAGATGTACCTTTAGGCAAGATCGAGTCGTAGAACACGTTTGAAAATCGAAATGAAACAAATTCTGCTTTCAATATCATTCTCTCTCGTCTTCCTTCTTGCGGCACAGGCACAAGAATCGAGCGATTCTAAGTCTCCTGTTTTGAGAGGTCATGTTGTAGATGGCGACACCATCCCAATGGTCAATCTGGCTTCGGTGGTTATTTCTGACAGTAAATATCACAACAAGCGTTACTACCGCACTTTTGCCAGACTACAGAGAAAAGTAGTAAAGGTTTATCCTTACGCCAAAGCCGCTGGAGACCTGATGAACGAGTACGAAAAAGAGCTCAAGAAGATGGATTCGGAGCGCCAGAGAAAGCGCTACATCAAGAAAGCCGAAGCAGAACTCAAAGAAAAATTCGAAGGCGAGATTCGGAAAATGACTGTGAGTGAAGGATTGATCCTGATCCGTTTAATCGACCGCGAAACGGGCGATACAAGTTATGAATTGATCAGCGAGTTGCGGGGAAGTTTCTCGGCTTTCATGTGGCAATCGCTGGCCAGGCTTTTTGGAAATAACCTCAAAGAGCAATACAATCCCGAAGAAGGCGAAGACCAAATCATTGAGGAGATTGTTCGGCAAATAGAGTCTGGAACAATTCGCGTGAAGACATTCGAAGAAGTTACCAAATAACCCTTACTGCTCTCTTTCCAAAAGCAACTTCTTAACTCTTTCAAGCCCCGTACTTCCTTTATCTGCTATCGCGGTCAAGTTACTCACACCGGTGGTGTCTGGCACTCCAGGATCTACCAGAAACTTGGGAATTTCCGCAGGCGCCATGGTGACTAAACCAGCTGCCGGATACACCTGAAGTGAAGTCCCCACAACAATGTAAATGTCGGCTTCAGCAGAAATTTCAGCTGCTTTTTCAATCATCGGAACTGGCTCACCAAACCAGACTACATGAGGCCGCAGTTGCGAGCCACGCTCACAGCACTCCCCCATTTTCAATTCCCAACCATCAATGTCGTAAACAAGATTGGGATCTTCACTGCTCTGAGACTTGGCAATTTCTCCGTGAAGGTGGACCACATCGGAAGAGCCGGCTCTCTCGTGGAGGTTGTCGATGTTTTGTGTGATCACCGTCACATCGAAGTAATCCTCCAACTCGGCCAAGACCTCATGTCCACGATTGGGCTCAGCCTGAAGTGCCACTTTTCTTCTTTCGTTGTAAAACCGCAGCACCAGTTCCCTGTCGCGAGCCCAGGCTTCGGGTGTCGCTACTTCCTCCAGGCGATAGCCTTCCCATAAACCTCCGGCACCTCGAAAAACCGGAATTCCACTTTCTGCACTGATGCCAGCGCCCGACAAAACGACTAGTTTCTTTTTCATTGGACTATCTTTTTTGAACGAAAGAAAGCTACAATATATCTGAGTTCTGCTAAATTTATTAGCTCAGAAATTCTCTAAAATGAAATAGGCAAGGCGCATTTGTGATGGTCTATCGAGATAAACCAAACAGATGCAACGCAGCATATGACATTTTAGGAATTCTTATTCTCAAAATGTAGTTCTCTTTTGGAATACTCCAGATATCCCTTTTTGAATTTGGAAAACACAACTGAACCAAAATAATTTCTGGCAATCTGAGCAATAAAGATAGGCTGAACTCAGGTATTGAATACCTTTGCCGGCAAATTGGTACGAGAAATCACATACCTGATAAAAAATGAAGCGCTGCTGGAGCTGCGTCAGAAATACGTTTTTGGCGGAATTTTACTTTACGTCTTTTCCACCATTTTTGTCTGTTACCTCTCTTTCAGGCAAATTGTAGACATCCCCACCTGGAACGCATTGCTCTGGATCATCTTGCTTTTTACGGCTTTCAATGCGATTGGTAAAAGCTTCGATCGTGAAGGAAGAGGATTGCAAATTTACCTTTACACCTTGGCCAGGCCGCAATCAGTAATTCTCGCCAAGATTCTGTACAATATGATGGTGATGACCGTACTCACTGCGATCAGCATCGTCATCTATTCGATGTTCATCGGGAACAGTCCGCTTGAAGAAACTGATTTTTGGCAATTCGCACTCGCTCTTTTTCTCGGAGCACTTGGGTTTGCGAGCAGTCTAACCCTTGTTTCGGGTATTGCCGCAAAAACCGACAACAACATGGGCATGATGGCCATTTTGGGCTTCCCAGTGATTTTGCCTTTACTTATGTCTTTGATGCGCTTTTCGAAGAATGCAATCGATGGAATTGCCTGGGAATTAAACTACAAATACGCCCTCACTTTGGGAGGTATAAATCTGATCGTTTTGGCGCTGTCTTATCTTTTATTTCCATACCTTTGGCGCGAATAATTTGAGCGTTTCGATGAAGCGAAATTGGTGGAAAATTCTCTGTGTTGTTCTCTTTTTATACGCTGTTATTTACGGTCTTACGATCGAGGTTCCAGACCTTAACAGACTTCACCAAACAATCCGAAATCTTTTTTATCACGTACCCCTCTGGTTCGGAATGATTTTCATTCTGCTGATCAGCTTTATCTACAGCATCCGATACCTATCGAGCGGGAAAGAAGAGCACGACATTGTAGCAATTGAATCTGTGAAAGTCGGTTTGTTATTCGGAATTCTCGGATTCATCACCGGAAGCTTTTGGGGCAACTACAGCTGGGGAGAACTCAGCGCCTGGCTCACCAGCGAACCGCGATCTCTGGCTTCGATGATCGCCATGCTTTTTTATGTGGCCTACATCATCCTACGGGGATCGCTCGAAGAAATTACAAAGCGGGCAAAAATCAGCGCGGTTTACAACGTTTTTGCATTTGTGCTCTACCTCTTGTTTATTATCGTTGTTCCGAGAATGACGGAATCGCTTCACCCAGGAGCTGGAGGAAACCCCGGCTTCAACATTTACGATTCCGACAACAACCTGAAGGTGGTGTTGTATCCGGCATGGATGGCCTACATGCTTCTCGCTCTATGGATTACTAATATCCGTGTGAGAATGAGAAAAATAGAATTGAAAACACTGACAAACGACTTATAAATGGCACGAATAGCTCTTTTAATCGCAGCAATTTTTTCGACCACATTGCTTTCAGCAAAAACATCTGCCGAGGCCAACAACTTCTCATTGAGCAGTGGTGATGGAAGTCTTGTTGTTGTCATTGTGTTGGCGGTGGTTTTTGCTGGCTTATTTGTATTCCTGCTGGCCATCGAAAGGAAATTGAACAGACTGGAAAAAAAACTGGATAACAAATCATGAAAAAGACACACATCATAGGAATTTTGGTGATTGCTGTCTGCATAGCCATTGTGGTTGGCAGCTTGTACGATGCAAGCTCTTACGCCAATTTCGAAAAAGCTTTTACTAATCCCACCGAAGAGTATCATGTGGTGGGAAAGCTCGACACTTCAAAACCTGTAGTGTACGAACCGGCAAAGAACCCCAACCTCACCGTTTTTCACATGCTCGATGAAAACAACGTCAGTAAGCGAGTGGAGCTTTACAAGAGTAAACCTCAGGATTTTGAACGCTCCGAAACCATCGTGTTGATTGGTAAGGCTGGCGCTGACAACGAATCTTTTGAAGCAAACAATATTTTGCTCAAGTGTCCTTCTAAATACGAAGAAGGAGGACAGGTAGAAACTGCAGAATATCAAGCCCAATAATGGATATAGACTACACTGGAGAATCTCCACTTCCCGGTATAATTGGGAACTTCTTTATTGTTTTAGCATTTGCGGCCGCACTATTTTCGGCATTTAGCTATTACCAATCGGTAAGAAATGAATCCGACTTTGGTTGGAAAAGACTCGGCCGTATAGGCTTCTGGATCCAGAGTCTCTCGATCCTCGGAGCCATTGCATCACTGTTTTACATTCTCACAAACCATCTCTACGAGTACCAGTATGCCTGGGAACACCTCAACAATGAGATGCCGATGAAGTACATTCTCAGCTGTTTCTGGGAAGGTCAGGAAGGAAGTTTCCTGCTCTGGATTTTTTGGCACATCATTCTTGGTAACATTCTGATTTTCACCACCAGGAACTGGGAATCAGGTGTGATGGGCGTTTTTGCTCTCGTTCAGGTTTTCCTCATTTCTATGTTGCTGGGTATTTTCTTTGGTGATTATCAGCTGGGAAGCAATCCATTCCTTTTGCTAAGAGAAGCACCGTCAAACGTTGGTTTACCCTGGACACAAAATGCAGACTATCTTCAGATGCCGCAATTTCAGGATGGAAGAGGTCTCAATCCCTTGTTGCAAAACTATTGGATGACCATCCACCCACCTACTCTCTTTTTAGGGTTTGCTTCTACGCTGGTTCCTTTTGCTTACGCGATTGCCGGACTTTGGCGAAACGATTTCAGGGGTTGGATTGCCCCTGCCATTCCATGGGCATTTTTCTCTGTGATGATTCTCGGAACGGGAATTTTGATGGGAGGAGCCTGGGCCTACGAAGCGCTTAGCTTTGGAGGTTTCTGGGCATGGGATCCAGTGGAAAATGCATCGCTTGTTCCATGGCTCACACTGGTTGGTGCAGCGCACTTGCTGGTGATCAACAAGAGAAAACCGACATCGTTGTTTACGACATTCCTTTTGGTTTTTGTCACGTTCGTTTTGATCCTCTACTCTACCTTCCTTACACGAAGTGGAGTACTTGGCGACACCTCTGTCCACTCGTTTGTAGACAGTGGGATTTTACCACAGCTGCTGGTTTACCTTCTGTTCTTCGTAGCCCTTTCGGTTGGAATTCTGATTCGCAAGAAAAAAGAAAGAACACTTTACGCAGTTATCAGCACGGTGCTTTTTGTACTTGCCGTGGTGCTGCACATCACAGCAGACGTGTCTATTCTCTACTTCGTGAATGCGTTCTTGCTGGTGAGTTTCATTTGGGTGATTCGCGCCTACAGAAAATATTTCCCGCCAGCTGCGGAAGAAGAAAACCTTTGGTCGCGAGAGTTTTGGGTATTCCTTGGATCTCTTGTGCTGTTCATTGCGAGTTTGCAGATTATCGGAATGACTTCGTTCCCAGTGATCAACAAAATGATTGAGCCTTTTAGTGGCGTTTTCCAGTCGCTTTATGAATCTTCCGATTGGGGTATTTTTGCAAAACTCGCTGAAGCCAAGCTCGCACCTCCGTCAGATCCGATTCCCGAATACAACAAGTGGCAGATTCCTTTTGCGGTCATCATCATGCTGCTGATCGCTTCGGGGCAATTTTTTAAGTACAAGAAGACCAACATTTCGAAGTTTGGAAAAGATATTCTCGGGTCGCTGATCCTGGCAGTTCTCATTTTCGCGCTGCTATTTTTCGGAACTCCTTTTGGATCAAGCCCATTCCAGTACCAGGCGCTTTTGTTCAGCGGAATTTTCGCTTTCACTGCCAATCTGGATTACATGATTCGCATCGTGAAAGGTAAGCTCGATCACATTGGTTCGAGCGTTTCTCACATAGGGTTTGCTTTATTACTAATCGGAGCATTGGTTTCAACTTCGCAAAGCGAAAAAATCAGCCAAAACAGATTTGGAGATATTCGCGATTTGAGTGAAGACCTGAAAAATCAGGAGGACATGATTTTGCTCCAGGGCGACACCATGCAGATGGGCAACTATTTCGTGAACTACAAGAGACGATTTGTCGATGATAACGTGCTCAAATTTGAGATTGAGTACTTCAACAAAGCACCAAAAAATTACAAGGAAGGCGATGTGGTTTATCACCGAAATTTTGTCTTTCAGGCGCTACAGGATCACGAGGCGAGCAACAATTTCCTCAAAGACATGAAGGAAAACTGGACTCGCGTGCCGATGCCGAATGAGCGCCAAAGTGAGGAAGTGCAACTGTGGAAAAGCGGTGTTCCCGGTGAGTATCAGTACTCGCTCCATCCACGAGTGCAGTTGAGTGAAAAATTTGAGAACACGCCAGAGCCCGATACGCGTCACTATCTCGATCGTGATCTCTACACTCACATAAAGTGGGGCCGAACGGAAGAGCTCGAGACAGACGCAGAAGGCTATCTCGGAGCGGATAAATTCACCGTTGCCCCTGGCGATACCATCGAAATTTCCGGAGGATACATTTTTGTAGACAGCCTGAAACGGGTTACAGATTTTGCGAAGCACAGAATCTACGAAGATGATTTGGCTGCGAAGGCTGTTCTCAGGATTCGCAAAAGTGCACGAGACAAAGGTCAGGATCGCATAGTCGAGCCGCTCTACATTTTGCGCGACACACTGCAGGTTCCAGACATCGTCACTGTTGACGATCTTGGCTACAAATTTAAGCTCGACAAACTGCATCCCGAGTCTGGCGAGATGGACATCATCGTTTGGGAGCACAAGAAAAACGTGCGCGAGTTCATCGTGATGCAGGCAATCGTATTTCCATACATCAACATCCTTTGGATTGGTTGTATCATCATGGTCATCGGAACCATCTTGGCGATTCGTCACCGTATCAAACTGGCGAGGAAAAAGTCTGGAAGTAAGCGGTAGTTTTTAACAGTTTAGAGCTTGAGTTTTTTCTGAACAGATGTGAAATCCTGCTGAATCAGAACCTGTTTTTAATTGACTGTTGAACTCTAGTAGTCCCCTTTTCAGACACAACACTATTTCTCACAATTAAGGTAAATCCCTTACTCGAATGCGTATTTCTACTCATTCGCAGGAGGGTATGTCGATCTACTTTTGCTCTGTAATCTTAATCAACCAAAAATCTCAGAGCAATGAAAAAGCAGATTTTACTTTTATTTTCAGCCGTGGCCCTGTTTGTAGGAAGTGCCTCAGCACAAGTTTTTGACGAAGGGTCACTCAACGCCAATGTAGGCATCGGACTAGGCCTCACTCTCGGGTCAGGTAGTTCCACTCTTCCTCCCCTTTCACTCGCAGTAGACTATGGCGTCACAGAAAACATTGGCGTTGGAGGCTACCTCGGCTATGCCGGAGCCAAAGAGGAGTTCAACGTTTTTGGGACTGAGTACTCCTGGAAATACTCCTACCTCGTGATTGGTGTGAGAGGTACTTACCACTTCATCATGGAAGACGATTTGGACATTTACGGTGGTGCACTTTTAGGCTACAACGTGGCCTCGGCAAAATTTGAAAGTGACGATGAATCTCTCGAAAGTCTTGTACAAGAGCCGAGTGTTGGTGGTGTCGCTTACGCTCTTTTCGGAGGTGCGCGCTACATGTTTAGCGAAAAAGTTGGTGTGTTTGGAGAATTAGGTTATGGTATTTCCTGGATTACTGCCGGGCTCACAATGAAGCTCTGAGTAATAGCACACCACTCTTCACAAAGGACCGCTTTGCCGACTAGTTTGGCAAGGCGGTTTTTTTATTGCCGGCATCGGGCTAACTTTAGCATCAGCAAAAAAACACTTCTTGAAAATGATAAAAAGCGTTGCGCTAGTCGGTGCCGGAAATGTAGCCAGTCAGCTATGTCGAATTCTGAAAGAGAAGCAAGTTGACGTTGTCGGGGTCTACAGTCTTCATCCTGAAAGTCGAAAGAAATTTGGAGAGCAGTGGCAGGTCCCGGCACTTGATTCTCCATCTGAAGTGAATGACTCGGAAGCCGACCTTGTCATCTTTGCCGTAAACGACAACTCGGTAGAAGCAGCTTCTGCGGCAATTTCCAGCGATATTCCCGCGGTGCACACGAGCGGCTCGGTTCCGTTAGCGGCCCTCAGCCAGAAGACACGTGGAGTATTTTATCCATTGCAAACTTTCAGCAAGGAAAAGACTGTTGACTGGAAAAAGGTCCCGCTCTGCATCGAAGGAAGTGATGACGCCTTTGAGGAGAAACTTTTGGAACTGGCTCACAGAATTTCCGAAACAGTGAACAAGGTCGACAGCGAGCAGCGAAAGTTTTTGCATCTATCGGCAGTTTTTGCCTGCAATTTTTCAAATCACATGTATGCCATTGCCAATGAACTGATGCAAGAGCACAACATGGATTTCGAGATGCTGAAGCCGCTGATTTTGGAAACTGCAGAGAAAATCGGATCACTAAATCCGCGCGAAGCGCAAACCGGACCCGCTCAGCGCAAGGACGAAAAAACCATGAACGCACATCTCGAACTGCTTGCAGGATCTGATAATCTTAGACATCTTTACGGCCTCATTTCAGAACAGATCATAGCCCTTCAGAATGGAAAAAAGTTATAAGGAAAAGCTCAAAGACATCACTACATTTATTTTTGATGTAGATGGTGTTTTCACCGATGGCATCGTCCAGCTCATGCCCGATGGATCGCAAGTGAGAACGGCTAACGTGAAAGACGGCTACGCGGTACAACTCGCAGCGAAAAAGGGGTTTAGAATCGTCATCATCACCGGTGGAAGAAGTCAGGCAGTGAAGGAGCGTTTTCTGGGGCTCGGTGTGGAAGATATTTTCCTCGGTTCGGGAAACAAGGCCGATGTACTGACCAGATACATGGAGAAGCACAACCTCACTAAAGATGAACTTTGCTACATGGGCGATGACATCCCCGACTACGAAGTCATGAAGATGGTTGGCCTCCCCGTTTGTCCAAACGATGCTTCACCGGAAATCAAATCTCTTTCGCACTACATCTCAGACAAAAACGGTGGCAAAGGGTGCGTCCGCGACATCCTTGAGCAAACTATGAAAATCCAGAAAAAGTGGATGGACGATGAGGGGTTTGTTTGGTAGTGCTTTCTACTCACATGTCGTTCCAAGCATTCCAATCACAATAAGTAAGTCGTTTGTGTTGACCTCATTATCACCATTTTGATCATATTGCAGACAGCTCAGGTTAGGACAGCCGAAAGTAGCCAGGATATGAAGTAAATCATCAACGCCCACAAAGCCGCTATTATCCAGATCTTGCGGACAACCGGTTTCGGGTAAAACTTCAATAGGTCGGCTGTGAAGGTAGAATCCATAGTTCGAAGTATGCCAATGAAAATTGAAGTTCTCCTTAACCGTTGTCTGTTCCTGTTGAGGATCGTATTCAATAAAACTTCCCTGCCAGCCATCGAGTTGACCAAAGCCGTAATACTTTCCATTGCTTCCTTTGGTTAGACCTCCCCTGGGTCGCGCTGCCCCGATTCCCAATGAGACCCGAATATTGAGCTCACCAGTGATTAGATTGTAGTCGAAAACAGTTCCATAGCTGGTATCCCCAACCAACGTAGTTCCCACGATTACATTGGTATTGTCGTGTGAGAGGTTGTAACCAGGATAAATTCCACTTGTCGAGATATCGAAGTCATATAACTTTTCGAAAACCAAATTCACTGGATCAAAAGAGAAAAGAGTTCCCCCAGAATGAGCTCCCCCAAAGCGAGCAGTGCCACAAAGCAAACCATTCTCCACTTCTAGCAGGGAACCTTTTGGATTTGACCCGTTTCCATCTCCAAAATCAAATACTTTGGTATAGGTATCAGAGTATAAATCATACTCGAAAATGACCCCTTCATCATTGGCACCGCCAACTCTTGTTGTACCGTATAGTTTGCCGGTGGCTGTCGATTCCGTCAAACTGCCTTCTGGCATCCATCCTGAGGATTCTTCGAATTCGTGTAACACAAGGACCTCGTAAGTGATTGGATCGAACCGAAAGAGTGTTCCTCCTCCATCTTCACTTTGTTGAGTCATGCCATAAAGCCACCCATCGCTTGCCGAGAATAAGGCCCCTTTCGGTGCCTTACCGTTGACAAATTTGTCGAAGTGGAAGACATTTTTCACTTCTTCAGTTTCTGTGTTTACTTCGTAAATGGTGCCGTCATTATGATTACCTCCACTTAATGTCATCCCGTAAACCTTTCCGTTCAATGATTCTACGAGACCGGCAATTGGGAAAGTCCCATAATTCACACCGAACTCGACTATTTCTTCGAATTGTGAGTTATTGGGGTTAAATGAAAACAAAGTCCCCATGTTTTCTTCACCTCCCAGTTTAGTGAAGCCATACAAGGTTCCACCAAAAAGTTTGAGCGAACCTTCTGGCGAATAGCCATCTTGCAGTGGATTAAAATTGTAGGCTGTAGAATAAGTACTTTGATTGAGGTCGAAACTGAAAAGGAAACCACCTCCATTGACCCCACCAGCTTTCGAGAGGCCATACAGCTTGTCATCACCTTGAATTTCGAGTGTACCCACAACATCAGCAGATTCCTCGAAGCTAAAAAGCACATTCAGTACAGAAAATGTAGTGTTGAATTGAAAGACTCCACCGGATCCATGATCTCCACCACTGGTGGCCGTTCCAAAGACATAATTTGAGTCCCCTTCTACCAACCCTCCCTGAGGATTGCTAATGTCCACATCTTCGAAATCGATCAGGACTTCAAAAGAATTAGAGCTACTCCAGGGATTGTATTTGAAAAGGACGCCATCACCGTTTTCACCGCCTTCTTTTGTGACGCCAAAAATTCCGGCAAAACCTTTTGAAACCATTTCACCCTGTGGAGTAGCTCCTCCCACTCCATCAAAGTGATGTACCACTTCAAAACCACCATCAAAGGGGGCATAGCGGAAAATGGTTCCAAAACCATATAATCCACCAGAAGAAGTAGTGCCATAGGTCACTCCTTCAGAAGTTTGAACAAGAGAACCTACCGGGTGCGCGCCATCGTTGGCACCATCGAAGTGGTTAAAGACACTTATAAAATCACCTGCCGGATCCAGATAAAAAGCATAAAAAGTTCCCTTGCCGTGCGCACCGCCATCTTTGGTAACTCCATAGAAAGTGCCTCCGCCATGGCGAAGCAACTTTCCCTGTGGCGCCTCTCCAGTTGAACCACTGTTGAAAGTGTATAGCAATTCGGTTGTTTCGTTCTCCGGGTTGAAAGAAAAAAGCACCCCATCCCCATTGGCACCTCCAGAAGACACCGTTCCATAGAGCTTTCCATCTGATCCCTGTGTAAGCCCATTGGTCGTGGGGTTCTCAGCATCAATACCACTATGAAAACCATGCACCTTCTCGTAATTGTTGCCTTCACCATCTGTTTTGAACACCACACCGAACTTGCTTTCACTTGTGCTGTAAATCGTACCCCAAAGACTCGACTCCTGGGCGATGATTGAATTTGAAAAGAGAAAGAGTTGAGATGAACACAAAAACGCGACTAGCCAAAAGAGCGTATTCGGCCAGATCCTGCGAAAGATAGATTTGAAGGAAAACATAGTGGTTAAGGTTTTGGTATGAACGATCAATTTACCAAAATTCCCTGAAAATCAGACACTCGAGGCTCATGATGATTCATTTTAAACTTGAGGACGTTTCCCTGCGGGTCGGGCTTTCCGTTCCAATCTTTATTGCCACCCCCTAAAATCAAACAACAGAAATAAAGGATTTTCTCTGCAATCCCTAACGCGGCTTCCGTCTAACAAAAACAATGTCAACGTATTGGAACAAATGGGGTAATATGAAATACGAGCTGGAAGCTTGCGCCAACTAAGAGGAAATTGCTAGTAACTCACCATGACAAGAAATACCTCTCCCAGGCATCGCTCCATTTTAGAAAAACAGACTGAACTTTTACCCTATCTTGAAACATTTTACGATAACGGTCACTTGCTTTTTTCCATAAATAAATTCCTTCAAAGGAAGTGAGCATTAAAGGCTCTCCATTCAAAACTAAAACAGAGCTCGTAAGAATACCGTCCTCATTGTAATAGAATTGAGGACCATCCTCTCTCTTGTTCCGCTTAAAATTAAGCTTTCGCAATTGGCAATCTACAAGGTCTAATTCCACCTTGTAAGTTCCCGAGAAATCAAAGTTTTCAGTTGTAGAGCCAGAGATGGCAATTGCACTTGTCGAAGCACCCTCCGTTTCTATAAAGTATTTTGCGGTCTCACTAACTTTCAATTTCAAAGAAGAACTTTCAGTCTCCCACTCAAGGTACTTAATTCCATCTCCTTTATAGAAATCACATTGGTAGTTAGAAAAATATCCAGTAGTATCAATCCTCTTAAACGAGCGAATTATTGAATCACTTGTAAGTTGGATTTTAAAATTTCCAATAGTCATTGAGACCATGGACTCAGAATTTCTTAGTTCACCTTTGGATTGATTCTGAGACAATTGTATTTCAGGCGAATCTTCCTTCTCCCCCTCCTGCGACTTGCAGGAAAAAGCAATAATTGAGAAAAAAAAGAACAAGTGAATTAAGCGGTATTTCATCATTGGAAGTTTATGGATCGAATCTGAGTTCTAAGATATTAATTAAGAGACTGGCTCAAAACAAAAACAGCCGGGCTATTAAACCCGACTGTCTCTGTTACTTATTAAGCCAAAACTTAGAACCTTCTATTCATCACAGAAACTTCCAAACACGCTGAGCATGATGAGCAGATCTTCGGTGCCAGTCATGTCGTCTCCATTGATATCATAGATGCAATTGCTCTCGCAATCGTAATTACTAAGTAAGAGTAGCAGGTCTTCAGTTCCGATATATCCATCGTTGTTCAAGTCTGCTGGACAAGTCTCCACATCCGGAAGGTCCTCGAAAGAGATCTCCTGAGTGTGGGTTGTTTCGTTTCCGGCACAGTCAACAACTGTCCATGTGCGCACGATCGTGTAATCCGGACAGCAGTCCATGTCGAATGAGAAGTCACCAAGTGAATTCACAGATTGGTTAATCTGGTTGCCAGCATCGAAGAATGTTCCTTCGTAGTGGAACCATCCACCAATTCCGTTATTCGGACCGGTGTTGTTTGCTCCCACACCTTCCTGGAAGGCAAAGTACTGATCGTTAGGCGCGTGAGAAACTTCGAGGTAAGATCCTGCAAAGTCTCCCCATCCTTCGAGGTACGAACCTGTAGAGTTTACGAGGAAGTACGTCCAGTCCTCGAAGTCATTTACTCCATAACCGAAGTCGTCTTTGTATGACGTTGGGAACGGCTGGTTGCTCCAGGTATCCCAGTCAACTCCGTTTTCGAGGTTCACGTGGATCACCCAACCAGCATTTGGATTATCGTCACTTACCACTGTTCCCACAATCTCTGCCGTTTGGCCGTTACCCTGATCCGGGTAAACAATCCAGTTGGCTTCAACTGTAGAGTAAGTTGACTCCTCCTGTCCCGCCAGGTTGTAGAGAATCATCGACCAATCTACTGTTCCGTTCATTGGGTCAGTAAGTATGCAGTCAGATTCAGAACCTGCTGTGGGCTCGTTTCCAACGATTGTTTCTTCGTATGTCACTTCCACATTCGGATCACAATTGTCTGATGCAGTTACTGCAGCTGGCTCCGGCACTTCATCAAAGCAGTCGAGAACAAGGTCTTCAGGCTGCTCGCTAAGTGTTGGTGCTTCGTTGTCTTCTACAGTAATAAACTGAGAAGCAGTAACTGTATTTCCGCTAGGATCTACTGCAGTGAACACTCGCTCCAGCACATAGTTTGAAGGGCAGGAATCATCTTCGATAACATCTTGAGAAGTTACTTCCACGGAGCAATTGTCCGATGCACTCGCCATGTCTGAAGGCACTTCGTCTTCACAACTGATAGTCACATCAGCCGGCACAGAAGTGAATACAGGAGCAATTGGATCAACAACCGTCACAGTGGCATTACAAGTAGATTCATTTCCGCTTACATCACTAACAGTGAGCGTAATCGTATTCTCTCCGAGATCGCTGCATGTAAATTCCGTTTGCGAAGCACTTAGAGATTCAATGGCGCAGTTGTCTGAAGAACCGCCATCAATTTCGCTTGCCGTAATTGAAGCTTCGCCATTCTCATTCAGTTCAACTGTAATGTTTTGACAAACTGCATTTGGTGCTTCAGCATCTCCCACATTCACGGTGGCTCCGTAAGGTGTGGTGTCTGAAAGTTCGCAGCCATTGGCGTCTATCAGCGAGGTGAGTTGAACTTCGTAAGTTCCGTCAGCGAGTACATCGCTAAACAGCTGACCACCTTCACCAAGTGTCGCAGCGTTAGCATCTCCGTTAACGGTCCATTCAACCGTGTATGGAGCGTCTCCGCTGATTCCTTCGAGTGTCACTTCTACATTCTCTTCAGGGCAATAGTTAAACTCAGCTCCGTAGCCGGCAACTACTCCGTTGAACAGGATATTTACATCCGGCTCTTCGTTGATCGTTACTGTCGCTCCGTAGAGCTCCTCGGTGTCTTCGAAGGTGCAGCCATTGGCATCGGTGATTGTGGTCAGGTCGATCTCGTATGTACCCGGCTCGAGCAGCTCTGTTGCGAAGGTATCTCCTTCTTCTACAGTTGCTGTTTGCTCGGCTCCGCCATCAACCGTCCAGGTGATGGTGAATGGTCCGGTTCCACTTAGAATCTCGCTCACAGCAACATTCACTTCTGTTCCTTCGCAGTAGCTAAACTGGGCATTGTAGCCAGCAAGCTCTCCGTTGAAGGTGAAGTTGGCATCCGGTAGCGGATTGATCGT